>JAHJLN010000210.1 GCA_018821715.1 Pseudomonadota bacterium
ACTGTGCCAGTTCAAGACGCCTGCCTGAATGCCTTTGCCTTCAACCGCTTCTGCATAGGCGCCCGACGCTTTTGCAGGATCAGACTGTGAATCCACCCACACGACTTCAATCTTGTAGTCACCAACCGTGTAATCGATGGTATCCATTGCCATTTCTACGGATGCTTTAAATTCCTTACCTGTCTGGGCTGAAGGACCGGTAAAAGGTCCTAACACACCGACTTTCAACGTCTGGCCGGCTGCAAAGCATTGGCCTCCCATAATGAACAGCAGTGCAATCATGATGGTGATGATTTTCTGAATCTTTTTTGTACCCATGAATCTTCCCTCCAAAGTTAATAAATTTATTGATGAAGCGACCTACACAAACAATTTAATAGAATGCACTTAGCATACCAATCCGAAAGAAGATTTTTGCAGTATATAAAGATTTTAAGGTGTACTATAAGACGAAACAGTGATTTGACAGGCTTTTTTTAAAAGATTTCCATAATAAAATAAATTTTAAACTGTAAAAAAAAATCAGGACAACCTCTAAAAAATATAACAAAAATTTTTAATTTTACTGTAAATTTTTTTTACACTTTTCCATTGGAAACACCATGGGTTACCGGACAAAAAAATCCTGCCGTCGAATCTGATATTTTTTTAACTTATAGTGAAAGGACTGGGGAGAAACGCCTATGCTTTCTGCAGCTTTTGCCGCATTGCCGGCGGTTTTCTTAAGGGCATCACAGATCATTGTTTTTTCACTTTGGGCCTGGTTTTCAACCAGGCCCAAAGACCTCACGGACAGATCTTGTTTTAATACTGACGGCTGGTGCTGTTTTGCAAAAGAAAAAATATGGGGCGGCAGATGTTCCGGCCGGATGGTTCTGCCGCCGGCAATCATATTCATGGACGCTTCTATGATATGTTCAAGCTCCCGGACATTCCCCGGCCAATGATACCGGCCAAACAGGTCTAACACCTCTTTGGAAATATCGTTTACCTGTTCATTCAATGCCGCATTATATTTTGCAATAAAATGCCGGATCAGTTCATCCAGCTCACCCCTGCGATCTCTTAGCGGCGGCAGCATAATGGACACCACACCCATCCTGTAAAACAGATCCATCCTCAAGACACCCTGCTGAACGATTTTTAACGGCGGCTGTCCCACAGAGCTCACAATTTTTACATTCAGGTCAATTTCCTTTAAGGATCCCAGCTTTCTAACTTTTTTCTCCTGGATCACCCTTAACAGCTTGGCTTGAAGTGTCAGCGGCATGGAATCCAGCTCATCTAAAAAAATAGTCCCCCCGTTGGCCTGCTCAAAAAGACCGCTTTTATCTATAGCCCCTGTAAAAACCCCCTTTGATGTCCCGAAAAGAATTCCTTCCAAAAGGTTTTCCGGAATCGCAGCACAATTGATCGGGATAAACAGCCTTTTCATTCTTGAGCTGTGATTGTGAATAGACTGGGCAAACAGCTCTTTTCCGGTTCCGGTCTCGCCATAAATCATGATCGGGGATGGCGAGCTGGAGGACATCATGGCAATCCGCACTGCATTGCGCAAATCCGGGTCTGATCCAATGATATCGGAAAAATGAAACCGTGCACTGCTGGTGGCTTTCTTTTTTTTAGAAACCGTTTGATCCTGTACCACTATTTTCTCCAGCTGCTGGTAGTCTTTACAAAAATTAATGGCCCCGATCAATTTTCCCGACTTGTATAAAGGGTAGACATTGTTGAGAATATTGGCCACTTTTCCCAGCCGTGTCTGGTACAAGATAGTTTCATTCATGATGGGCATGCCGCTTTTCAGGCACCGCATGGTCGGGCTGGTCGTATCGTCAAGCAGGTAAATATCGGTAATCTTCTTTCCTAAGGCATCTTTTGGATCAACATCATCGATTTTGGCCTGAGTTTCATTAAAAAACCGGACAATGCCGTTGGTATCTGAAATCACGATGCCTTCGTGCATGGAAGCTAAAACTCTATAAATATCAATATCCTCTAAATTCAGCTTATTCATACTGTTTAACACTCCTCAGTGCCACGGTGATATCAAAAAATTTTTATGCTTCTTTCACCTTTTTTACACCTGCTTTTTAAATAAATGTCCTTTTTAATAAGGAAAGGCAAGAAAAATAAAAAAATTTTGATTTTTCCAATTTACATCGCCTACTAATTCTTGAAAAAATCGATCCAACAAATCTTTAACCCACTAAAATTAAAAGGAATATAACCAACTAACGGTTTTTAAAAACCCTATGGCATGAATCATGCAAATTTCAAGAAATCAATTGTGAATATCAATATTCAGCTTCACAACAACCATCAGACCAAGGGAGAGGTACCATGGGATTTTTCGAATATTTTTCAAAAAGCCAGTTAGAACAGATTCACGAGGCCACACTGACCATAATGGAGACAACAGGGCTTGTGTTTGCCTATGCGCCGGCAAGGGATGTTTTTGCCAGGGCCGGCTGTAAAATCGACGGGCACAGGGTATTTTTCCCGAAAAAACTGGTGGAAGAGCAGATAAAAAAAGCCCCGGCACAATTCACGCTGTATGCCAGAAATCCTGAAAAGAACGTGGTGATCGGCGGGGACCATATCGCATTTATGCCCTGTTACGGCGCTCCTTTTGTCAATGACATGGATAAGGGCCGACGGCAGGGAACCCTTGAAGATTTTAACAATTTTGCCAAACTTGCCTGTAAAATTCCCTATATGGACATCACCGGCGGCATGATGACCGAACCCAATGATATCCCAATTGCCCACCGGAATGCCGAACGAATTAATTCTTCAATGATTTTTTCCGACAAACCCTTTATGGGAGCCGGAACAGGGGCAAAAGATGCAGAACAAACCATTGAAATGGCATCCATTGTATTTGGAAGCCGTGAACAAATGGCTGAAAAACCGCCTTTTGTCAGTATTTTATGCTCCTTGACCCCCCTGGGATATGACGACAAAATGTGTGGTGGTATCATGGCATATGCTAAAGCCGGCATGCCCCAGTTGATTTCCTCTCTGACCATTGCAGGGGCCACGGGTCCTGTCACCATGGAAGGCACCCTGGTGGTCCAGAATGCTGAAATCCTTGCCGGCATCGCCTTGACCCAGCTTGTCAGGGAAGGCACACCCGTCATTTTTGCAGGGTCATCCTCTGCCGCTGCCATGCGCTACGGCACCTTGAGCATCGGCGCACCGGAGATGGCAGTCAATACTGCTGCCACTGCCCAGATGGGACGGTTCTACAACCTGCCGGTCCGGGGCGGCGGTGCATTGACAGACTCAAAAACCGTTGATTCCCAGGCTGCCTATGAATCCATGATGAGCATGATGATGGCCACCATGAGCGGCATTAACTTTGTTCTTCACTCTGCCGGCATCCTTGAAGGGTATATTACCGCATCCTATGAAAAATTCATCATTGACAGTGAAATCTGCGGCATGTGCAGAAGGATCAAACGCGGGGAAGACATTACAACTGAAAAGCTGGCACTGGATGTGATCCGCCAGGTCGGACCCGGTGGTGAGTATTTAACCAACCTGCATACGTTCAAACATTTCAAGCAGGAATTGTATGCCCCGATCCTTGAGGAACGGGACAATTTCAGCTCCTGGACCACCAAAGGCAGCCTGACCATGGAACAGCGGGCCAATGCCAAATACAAAGAACTTTTAAACACCTATGAAGAACCGGACATGGACAAGGCGGTTCGCAAAGATCTTGACGCCTATATGCTAAGAATTCGCACCGCATAAACAAATAAGGAGGCAAACATGTTACTGGGCCTGCACACCTATAGTTTTCATCTGCACGGCATGGGGCAGAACTGGGGAGGACATACCCTCACCTGGCCACGGGTGATGGATATTTTCACGCTCATGGACTGGGCGGTCGACACAGGGCTTGACGGCCTTCATATCACGGCGGTTGACTGTGAAACAACGGACAGGGCGAGGCTTTTAACCATAAGAGATGCAGCAGAAGATCATGGCCTTTACCTTGAATACAATTTTTCTCTGGATGAAGAATTTGATTCCAGGCTGACCCATACACTGGAAGAAGGCATAAGGATTGCCCATACCCTGGGGTCTGATATCGGAAAAGTCAGCCTGGACCTTCGTCGTCCCCGTCCCCTTTGCGCAAGCCGTCATCATCCGGATATCATGAACCAGCTTGGGCATGTCGCCGCACTCACAAAAAACGTCCTGACCCTGACAGAAGATACCGGTGTCAGACTGGCATTTGAAAACCATACCGAATCTTTTGCCAGTGAAATCCTGTGGCTGATTGATGCGGTTAACCACCCCAATGTCGGCGCCTGTGTGGATACGGTAAATTCGGTAATGGTTTTAGAAGATCCCATGACCGCTATTGAAACCCTTGCCCCCAGGTCCTTTACAAACCATTTTTGTGATCACAGGATTGAACGGGACCAGTTCGGGTGTCGATTTACCGGTGTGGCCTGCGGGGATGGGGATATTGATCTGAATAAAGCCCTGGCCATATTCAAGGAAACCTCCTCCATGAATCGGATCAACATAGAAGTTGAATGGGATGCAGGCGATGACGACCCAAAAACCGCCCGGCAAAAGGAGTTTGATGCAGTGGTGAAAAGCATTCGCTACTGCCGGGATGTTTTGCACATTTGAAAATTACATGGAAAAAACCGTAAATCAAAAAAAACAGGAGAAAAAAAATGGCGGATTTATCATTGATTACAGCAGCCCTTATTTCCGGAGACACAGAACAGGTCTGCACCCTTGTCCAAAAAGAGATTGAAAAAGGCACCCAGGCAAGTGAAATTTTAAACATCGGCCTGATTGCTGGAATGGATATTGTGGGAGAAAAAATGCAGAGCGGCGACATGTTTATCCCGGAAGTTTTAATGTCTGCCAGAAGCATGAACGAGGCGGTTGCAATTTTAAAACCCCTGCTCACTGAAGATGAAATGAGCACTGCCGGCCATATTGTCATTGGAACCGTAAAAGGCGATCTCCACGACATTGGAAAAAACCTGGTATCCATGATGATTGAAAGTTCCGGATTTGAAGTCACCGATCTGGGAGTGGATGTGTCCCCGGATGCCTTTGTCAAAGCAGTACAGGAAAAAAAGGCAACGATTGTAGCCCTGTCCGCTCTTTTAACCACCACCATGCCCATGATGCAGCAGACCATTGATGCCCTGGTTGAAAGCGGGCTGAGAGACAAGGTCAAGATCATTGTGGGCGGCGCCCCGGTCAACCAGGATTTTGCCGACAAGATCGGTGCGGATGGGTATGCCCCGGATGCAGGGTCAGCCAGCAAGCTTGCCAAACAATTGTGGGCTTAATTTTTTTTTAATAAAAGGAGAAACAATGATCATCATTGGTGAACTGATTAATGCCAGCAGGAAAGCGGTTGCCGCTGCCATTGAATCCGGCGACAAACAAACCATCCAGAAAATTGCAACAGACCAGGCTCAGCATATGGCAAATTATATTGATGTGAATGCCGGTATTTTTGCTGACAAAGAGGCCGAATACCTGACATGGCTGGTTGAAACCGTCCAGGCGGCCACAGACGTCCCCTGTGCCATTGACAGCCCCAGCCCCAAGGCCATTGAGGCTGCCCTGAAGGTGCATAACGGCACTGCCATGATCAATTCCATCTCCCTTGAAAAAGAACGGTATGACAACCTGATGCCCATTATTGCCGGGACCGATCTCAAGGTGGTGGCGCTTTGCATGAGCGACGACGGCATGCCCGTTACCGTGGACGACCGGTTGAAAATTGCCGACAAACTGATTAACGGACTGTTGCAGAACCATATACCCGTGGAAAACATTTTTATCGATCCCCTGGTTCAGCCGTTGTCCGTGGATAAAACATATGGGAAGGGATTTATCAACACCATTGAAGCCATCACCCTAAAGTTCAAGGGGATTCATACTGCCTGCGGCCTGTCCAATATCTCCTACGGCCTGCCGGCACGGAAACATCTGAACCGTGCCTTTATGATCCAGGCCATTTTAAAGGGACTGGACGGTGCCATTGTCAATCCCCTGGACAAGGGCATGATTTCTGCCATTGTCGCGGCAGAAGCTCTGGCAGGCAAAGATGACTACTGCATGAAGTATCTTAAAGCCTTTCGGGCGGGATTGTTTGAATAACGATAGTTTAACAGGGTCTTTTTAAAAATGAACAGTGTATTTAACCATAGAAACTGCTCGGGATGCGGTATCTGCAAACTTGCCTGCAGCATTGAGAACTTCAGACAGGTCGGCCCCTCCAAGGCATTGCTGAGGATTCAAGGATTATTTCCTGCACCCGGGCATTACCAGATCCATTTTTGCGACCAGTGCGGCGAATGTGCCAAGGTCTGTCCGGTGGATGCCTTTGAACTTGACAACGGCATCTACCGGATCAATGAGGATGAATGCATTGCCTGCCACGAATGCGTGGAAGCCTGCCCCAAATCCGTCATGATCATTAAAAAAGAAGACGACATGCCGACCAAATGCATCCTGTGCGGAGAATGTGCCAAGGCCTGCCCAAGAGGGGCCATCATGATATCCAGGAAAGAAAATGCCAAGGAGTGCCGCTGATGGACGGATATGCAGGAAAAATCTTAAGAATTGATCTGAGTAAAGAAAAAATCACAACAGAACCGCTGTCTGAAAAAATGTGTAATGAATTTATCGGCGGCAGGGGGTTTGTGGCAAAAACCCTTTACCAAGAACTGCCGCCTGATACAGAACCGTTTGGAGAGAACAACCTTTTTATTATTGCCACAGGCCCCTTGTCCGGCCATTTTCTTCCGGCAAGCGGCAAAACCCACTTTGGATCAAAATCCCCTGCTACCGGTGGATATGCAGATTCAAACATGGGGGGGCATTTTGGACCGGCCTTAAAATATGCTGGATTTGACATGGCGGTCATCACGGGAAAATCAAAGACCCCAAGTTATGTGTTTATCAAAGATGATATTGTTGAAATCCGGTCAGCCGACCCTTATTGGGGGAAAGGCTCGCTGATCTGCGAAGACATGATGAAAAAGGATCTGGGAGAAGACTTCCAGATCCTGACCATTGGGCCTGCCGGAGAAAAAATGGTAAAGTTTGCCTGCATTTCCCATGATTTCGGCCGCCAGGCCGGACGGACCGGGATCGGTGCGGTCTTAGGGTCCAAGAACATCAAGGCCATTGCCGTTAAAGGCACGGGCGCCATCCCGGTATTTAATGTGGATAAGGCCTTTGCCAAAGGGAAAGAAGCTTTTCAAAAAGTCTTTCAAAAACCGGGATTCAAAGGATGGACCCCGGAAGGAACGGCCGGCATCACCGACTGGGTCAATGAGGTCGGTGCGTTTCCCGCAAAAAATTTTCAAACCTCCCACATCGACCACAGCCACATGATCAATGGCAAAAAAGTCATTGAAAAATTGAAAATCACAGACAAGGGATGTTATTGCTGCCCAACTCCCTGCGGTAAATACGGTCATACCAGAACCAGCATGGGAGAAGCGTTTATGGAAGGCCCTGAATTTGAAACCATTTCCCTTTTTGGCGGCTCCTGCATGCTCAAAACCATTGAAGAGGTGGCCTATGCCAATTATCTGTGCGATGAACTGGGCATTGATACCATATCCGGCGCATCGGTGGCTGCATTTACCATTGAATGTTTTGAAAAGGGTCTGATACCTGCAGATGAGATTGGAAAAGAGGTAAAGTTCGGTGACCTTGAATCCATTGTCTATCTTCTGAACCTGATGAGCTTAAAACAGAATGCCCTTGGTGAACTGTTGTCACAGGGGGTTAAAACCGCGTCTGAAAACATCGGGAACGGGTCTGAAAAATTTGCCATCCATGTCAAGGGCCTGGAGTGGACCGGATATGAATGCCGCAATGCACCGTCCATGATGCTGGCCTACATGACGGCGGACGTGGGAGCGCACCATAACCGTGCCTGGGTCCTGGGCCAGGATGTGGTGGGCGCTGCCACCAATGTCCATGACCTGATATCTGCCGGCACAAAAGGGGATAAACGGCCCAAAGCCGTTATTTCAGGAAAGGATTCGGCACAGTTTGTCATTGATTCCCAGCACACCCGCCCGATTTTTGATCTTCTGGGGTGTTGCCGCCTGCAACTCATGGAACTGGGGTTTGAAGTTGAAAATTATGCAGAACTGTATTCAATTATCACGGGAAAAAAAATAACCTGGGACGACCTGGTCAAGATTTCCGAAAAAGTATGGAACCTGACACGGATGATCTCGGCAAGGGAAATCAAAAATTTTGGCCGTGCCTTTGATTATCCACCGGCACGATTTTACGAAGAGCCGACCCCCAGCGGCCCCAATAAAGGCTACTGCATCTGTCTTAAAGACCTGGATGAACTTCTGGATGCCTATTATACAGCGCGGGGATGGGATAAAAACGGGATTCCCACAAAAAGGACACTTGAGCGTGTCGGCCTGACTCACATGATTTAAAAGCAGATAAAGGAAACCAGACATGAGTGAAATAATTGTTCCAACACCTTTTGAGAAGAAAACAGCTGATGCCGTGGTCATCGGCGGCGGCATCGTGGGAGCTTCCACAGCCTTCTGGCTGTCAAAGGCAGGGCTTAAGGTCATTCTTGTTGAAAAACGGGATGCCCTTTCCTCCTTGACCACAGCTGCCAGTGTGGAGTGCTTTCGAACCCAGTTTACTGAAAAAGCCATGGCTGATCTGGCCCTTCCCAGTGTGGAAATGTTTGAAAATTTCAAGGACATTGTGGGCCTGCCGGATATTGATATTGGAATTACCCAGAAAGGATACCTGTTTGTAACCGATGAACCAGACAGGGTACCGGATCTTGAAAAAGCGATAAAACAATATGATAAACTGGGCATCCCCGGATCAGAGCTTATCAGCGGGCCTGATCTCCACAAACGGTTTCCCTTTCTTGCCCCCCGGGCCCTTGCCGCCACCTTTAACAACCGGGACGGCTGGATATCCACCCATGAAACCACCTATGGTTTTGCCAAGGGATCAAAGGATGTTCAATTTTTTATCCGGACAAGGGTTACCGGGATTAACCTTGACAGCAACGGCATCTGCGGCGTTGAAACAGACAAGGGAACCCTTCATACCCGGCTGGTGGTCAATTGTGCCGGTCCCTATGCAGGGAGTGTGGGGGAAATGGCCGGGCTTGACATGCCCTTGAGAACCGTTCGACGTCAAAAAGCATTTATCAGGACCTCCCGCAAGGGGGTGCCGCCAAATGCTCCGTTTACCGTGGACCTTGAAAACCACGCCTATTGGCGGCCGGAAGCCGGCGGGGTTATCTGCGCCTGGGTAGATCCGGATGAGCCGGACAGCCCGCCTTCGGACGAGCTTGCCACAGACTGGGATTTTGCCGCAGAATCCATTTACCGGGTATCCCGTCTCAACCCGTTTTTTGAAACCATTGCCGATGAATTAAAGGCAGAGGACGTTGATGTTTCTGCCGGTCAATACGTGTACACCCCGGATGACAAACCTGTCATCGGTCCGTGTGATGAAATAAACGGCTTTCACTTGAACTGTGGTTACTGGTGCGGGGTCATGATGTCGCCGGAAGCAGGCAAAAGGGTGGCGGATATAGTCACAGGCAGGATGGACAACAAAGACAATCCATTGCGCTACAGCCGGTTTAAGGAAGGGGATGTTGAAAAAGGGGACACATTTTTAAAATAAAACAAGCCTTTTGTGTCAGACCGGCCTTGACATACCGTCCGACCAGTGGCAGGTTAAAATCCGGGCGAAAAAACAACTAAGGGGAGTCGTGGGGTGAAAAAAAAGCTGTGTGCCATTGCCTGTGCGGTCCTGGCCATTGATATGAAGCAGTGTGCCAAAACGCTGGGGCTGGATATTGAGTATAAATTCCTGGAAGCAGGGCTGCATAACACACCAAAACTGCTCAAGGAAAAACTCCAGGCAGCCATTGATGAAATTTCAGCCACCGGCCTTTGCGAAAGGATCATCATAGGATACGGCATCTGCGGCAAGGGAACCATTGGGATTCACGCCCGCAGTGTTCCCCTGGTCATTCCCAAGGTTCATGACTGTGTTGCCCTCTTTCTAGGCGGAGATGCCGCCTATAAAACTGAATTTCAAAAATATCCCGGAACCTATTATCTTTCAGCCGGGTGGTGTGAAGAAAAAACCGAACCCATGTCCCAGAGAAAGCAATGGACCTATTTTGGCGATCAAAAACTGGAATTTAATGATCTGGTTGAAAAACACGGTGAACCTGCTGCCCGCCGGACTTTTGATTTTTTAAATTCCTGGCAGAAAAACTATCAGCGGGCCGCGTTTATTGAAACCAGTGTAAAAAAATCAGGCCGATATGAAAAATTAGCCCTGGAAATGGCAGAGGAATACAATTGGAAGTATGATAAAATAAAGGGGAGCTCTAACCTTATCAAAAAAATGATCACGGCCGACCATTCAACCCCTGAGGTCCTGTTTGTACCGCCCGACCATGTCATCGGGTTTGATGCCATCCAATCCACCTTGTCTGCCAATCCCTTATGGGGTCATGAAACCCTAAAGCCTGAGGCCAATATTATAATCGAGGATCAAAAACCACCCGATGAAGCTCACATAAAAATCGGTCTGGGCATTGATGCCGGCGGCACCTATACCGATGCAGTGATCTATGATCTTGAACAAAACAAAACCCTTTGCAAGAGCAAATCTCTGACCACAAAATGGGATTTCACCAAAGGCATTAAAAGCGCTTTAAACAAACTGGACCCGGAAAAACTGCGCCAGGTGGAGCTGGTAGCGTTGTCCACCACCCTTGCCACCAATGCCATTGTTGAAAACCAGGGCCAGACCGTCGGCATGATCCTCATGCCCCCCTATGGGCTTGGCATTGATAAAAACATCCCCTTTCATCCCAAGGCTGTTATTAAAGGCCAGCTGGACATCACGGGCAAGGTGCTGATTGCCATTGACCCGGATGAAATAAAAAAAACAGCAGCACAAATGGTTGCAGCCCATAACGTAACCGCCTTTGCCGTATCAGGCTTTGCCGGTGCCATTAACCCTGAGCAGGAACTTAGGGTTAAAGATATTATCCAGCAGCACACCGGCTTTTTCGTCACCTGCGGCCATGAATTGTCCGACACCTTGAATTTCCAGACCCGGGCCATCACTGCCATGCTCAATGCACGGATTATCCCGAGACTGACAAGCCTTCTTGCAGACCTCGAAACCGTCGTGGCCGAAAACAATATCCATGCCCCCATTGTCGTGGTAAAAGGGGACGGGACATTAATGAGTTCCTTTATGGCAAAGCAGCGGCCCGTGGAAACCATTTTATCCGGCCCTGCAGCCTCCGTGGCAGGGGCAAGACATCTGACCGGCATTACGGATGCACTGGTGGTGGACATGGGCGGGACAACAACCGATACGGCTGCCCTGACAAATAACCAGGTCAGCCTGAATGAAAAAGGCGCCTATATCGGGGGCCACAGGACCCATGTTCAAGCCCTTGAAATTCGAACCGTGGGACTGGGCGGGGACAGCCTGATCACATTTGAAAAAGGCGAGTGTATTATTGGTCCTAAAAGAGTCGCCCCGATTGCATGGCTGGGGCACATGTATCCGGGAACCCGGGAAGCGATTACATTTTTAAATCAGCACTTGGATCACTACACCACTTCCAGCCGGAAAATGCAGATCCTTGCCGTTACCGGTTCCGTAAAACAGCTTAAGTTAACGCCCCTGGAAGAAAAAGTCCTCTGTCTGCTAAGAACAAGGCCCTATTCCATTGATGAACTGGTTCAGGAAACCGGGGTTCTTTCCGACGGCAGCCTGCCCCTGCAGCGGCTTGAAGAAAATTTTATCCTGCAGCGATGCGGCCTTACCCTGACCGACCTTCTGCATATCACCGGGCAGTTTGTCAAATGGGATACAACCAGTGCCAAAGACTTTTGCGGGATGTTTAGTTTTTTAACAAAAAAACCTTTGCAAAAACTAACCGCCCACCTCCTGGAGATGGGGACAAACCGTCTAACCCTTGAGCTGTTAAAGCGCCAGCTTAGCGATGAAGTAGACCCTGAAGCAATGGACACCTGCCCTGTCTGCAAGGTCCTGATAAACACGCTGCTGACAAAAAAAAATCCCCATTACGGGGTCTCCATAAATCTTAACCGTCCTGTCATCGGCATTGGCGCACCCATTCAATATTTTCTTCCCAAAGCCGTCATCCCCCTTGGCGCCCATGCGATTCTGCCGGATGATGCCGATGTGGCCAATGCCATTGGTGCCATTACCAGCAATGTGGTCATAAAAAAACAATTGCGGATCATTCCCGGGGACCAGGGCGGATTCATTGTGGAAGGAATTGTTGGAACCCGTCAGTTCAAAGAGTTTAACCATGCCGACCAGTTTGCCAGAAAAGAACTGACCCGGATTGTCAGGGATCAGGCCGAAGCCTTTGGCACCAACTCCCAAACCGTCACCCTTGAAACCCGGGACCAGATCCCCATCACCGCAGGCGGAGACCCTGTATTTATGGGAAGAATCATCTATGCCAGTTTAACCGGACGTCCGGACAGCGTTAAAAATTAAGAATTGAATAATCCTTGAGTGCTAATGCCCTGAATGATATATTGTTTTCTGAGGAAGACTTTTGCTTGCTGAAAATTAAAATACAACTATTTAATTATGGATTTAATATATGCAAAAAATCTATATCACTGCACAAGACCTGTTAGAAAGTTCTTTTAAACTGGCTCATGAGATTTATTCGGATGGTTTCCGCCCTCAGTTTATCGTTGGTATATGGAGAGGAGGCACACCCATTGGCATTGCGGTGCAGGAATATTTTGAATATAAAGGTGTAAGTACTGATCATATTTCAGTACGTACATCTTCTTATTACGGCATCAATCAACAGTCCAAGAAAATTCGTGTTCATGGTTTACACTATTTAATAGAAAACGCAAATTCAGGGGATAGTTTACTCATAGTTGATGATGTCTTTGATTCCGGACGTAGTGTGGATGCGTTGATAAAAGAGATAAAGAAGCAATCCCGGCTGAATACACCTTCCGATATTCGTGTGGCTTGTACATGGTATAAGCCTTCAATGTGTGCAGTAGATATCAAACCCGATTACTATACGCACAAAAGTGATGAATGGCTTGTATTTCCACATGAACTTAATGGTTTGACTAAAAAAGAAATAACGGAAAGAAAAACCGATCTTAAGAATATTCTATATCTGTTTTAGTATTTCACATATACAAGTTACTATGCTAACTGCTGGCAGTATTCTGAACACCGGGGCTTTCTTTTTATACAGTCGCCAGCGCAGAGGCGTTCATTTCTTTTTTCAGTGCCTATGGCAAATCGAATTTCAAAAGTGTTTAAAAATATTAACCAAAGTTCTTTTTTCGAATAAGGATGATAGGTTAAACTAAGATAATTAGATTTAAAAAAAGATTTGTCACATCACTTCAAGGGGATGGAAAACTTTCCTGGACATGGTCTGCTGGAATTGTATTCTGCAGCTCAGGCAGTCGGTAATGATGGTCCGGTCTTTTTCAGACAGAAATCTTTTAAACAGTGATTGACCGATTCTAAGGGAGTGTGGATGGAAAGACGTTTTATATCCAAGATGTCCCCCCATACCGCAACACTGCATGCTTCCACCGATCTGGATAATATCCGAACCAGGAAAAAATTTGAGAAGGTTGTAATAGGGTTGCCCGATTTCCTGTTCCATTTGGTGGCAGGGTGCATAATAGATCATGGGGGTATCCGGCCGGGCCGGGTTGAGAATGAGTTTGCTGTTTGCCTGAATGGACAGAAGATATTCTCCCATATCTTTTATTTTGTTAGACAATTCTATCCGCTTTAAGGGATCAAGCAAAGAAAAGTATCCCTCATCCTTTAATATTTTTTGATAGATCCCTTTTGGGACTGTTGTAAAATTATTTTTCCCTGGCCCGAAAGGAACCTTCATAACATTATTGCCAGCGCCTGATTCCTCCTGAAAGGCATCTGAATAATAGGCATTTTCAAGGAGCAGTTTTTTAAAGAAATATCCGCAGGTTGGACAGGAACAGACAATGTCATATCCATTTTTCACAGATCTCAAAAGACTTTCCATATTCCCCTGTATTTTTTTTAAAGCTGTCTTTTTATCACCTTCCACAATCAATGGCATACCACAGCATTCCTGTGGGGGGATAAAAACTTCAATATTATTTTGTTCCAGAATTCGTACAGCAGCCTTTCCAACTTCCGGGAAAAGGTATCCAGCACTGCACCCGGCAAAATAGGCAACCTTTGATGAGAACTGACTCTTGTTGTCTTTTGGAGAATTCAGCCCTCTTTTTTTTGCCCATAAAAAAAAGCTTTCTTTTGGAAAGACATGCAGATGCCTTTCAGGATGTACGTTCAAGGCCTTTTTCAAGATGGAGGAAACAGGTGTCAACCTGTTTAATCGGTTAACAACTCTTGAGAATTCTGATCCAAGGCAACCCACTGCCGCAACATCAGAAAGTATTCGACCAGACAGTGAGATCCCATCTTCATCAATAAAAGCCGCTTTTGCCTGAAGGATAATCATTTTTATATCCTGGCAGGGGCACAGTCCGCACATGGTACAACTATTGAGCAATTGACGAAGGTCTTTTGTGCAGACGGGCCGACTTGACGCTTCTGCCTGGTCATTTAACCGATAAAGCTCGGGGAAAAAAAGACAGTCATCTTCCATGTGGAGCCTGCACACATCACAGCCGGCTTTTCCCGCACACTTTTCAAAAACTTTGAGGACTAAATCTTTTGCCGACATTCCCATATTTTGATGACATCCATTGCAATTTTTGACATCTGTTTTCCCTAACATAAACCAAGGTGCTTTAACATCTTTTTGTTTTATCTGTTGACAGGCGTTATATAAATCGTTATATTCCATTTTAACGATATGACTAAAAACTTTCAAATCAAAGGGTCGGCGCTATAATGGTGGAAAAACTGTCCAAAAAAATATATTCCTTCAACAGTAAAGAATCTTTATAAATTCGCATTTATCCATGAATTTAAACAACAGCAGGTGCTGTGATATGAGGAAAATATGAAAAGATTTATTAGAGTTATGAAAGCGTTGTCAGATCCGAATCGGGTCAAAATGATAAAAATGCTTCAATCCCGCCCGCTGTGCGTCTGTGAAATTAAAGAAGCGCTTGGCATAGCCCAGTCTACTGCCAGCAAGCATTTGAAAATTCTTGAAGATGCCGAACTGGTAAGAAGCTTCAAGGATGGATTATGGGTCAACTACTCCCTTTCCGACGGCAGTGGTTCCCCTTATTCAGCCAGCATGATCGGAAATCTGAAGCATTGGCTGGATAGCGAATCCGAGATCCAAGCGCTTGTCCGAATCCTTCCGGGCATTGACCGTCATGATATTGTTGGCAAATAATTGAGCTGAAAAAATTTTATCCTGAAATATCGATAAGTGACCATATATAAGCGGTATTGGAGAACTCATGGAACCCAAAACAACCCAGCCCATACCGGATGGGGGAAAATCATACAAAATAATGACGTTAACTCTGTTGATGGGGGCTGCGGGGATTTATCTGTGGTGGACCATTTACAGGGTGCTGCCGGATCTTTCATCATGGCTCACCTACAACCTGTTACCCATTAAGGAAGGATCGCACCTGGGGTCTTCGGTGGAATTTTTCCTGTATGACACGCCAAAAGTCATGATGCTGTTGTTCCTGGTTGTTTTTGGTGTGGGCATTATCAGAAGCTTTTTTACGCCTGAAAAAACCCGGGCTTTTCTTTCAGGGAAAAGCGAATTTGCCGGAAATATTTTAGCAGCCCTGCTGGGGATTATCACTCCCTTTTGTTCCTGCTCAGCCGTACCGCTGTTTATCGGATTTGTCACAACCGGTGTCCCCCTTGGCGTGACGTTTTCATTCCTGATCTCAGCACCCATGGTCAATGAAATTGCCCTGGGGTTGCTTTATGGTCTCCTGGGATGGAAAGTGGCTGCCATTTATATGGGGACCGGTCTTTTTATTGCGATTTCTGCCGGCTGGGTCATCGGCCGGTTAAAACTTGAAAACCATATTGAAGACTGGGTAAAAATGACCAATTCATCAGCCATAAACATGGAAGAAGAAAAACTAAGCTGGAACGACCGCATCGTATATGGCTGGGATGCTGTAAAGGAAATTATCGGAAGAGTCTGGATTTATGTGATAATTGGCATTGCAGTGGGTGCCGGTATCCATGGCTTTGTTCCCGAAGGGGTCATGGCGTCCATCATGGGCAAAGGGTCCTGGTGGTCGGTTCCCCTTTCCATCATTATCGGTATTCCCATGTATTCCAATGCTGCCGGGATTATTCCGGTTGTAGAAGCCCTGCTTGGCAAAGGGGCGGCCCTTGGAACCGTTCTGGCATTCATGATGAGTGTCATTGCCTTATCTTTACCCGAGATGGTGATTTTAAGGAAAGTTCTTAAACCCAAACTGATCGCAATTTTTGTCGGGGTGGTGGCTTTGGGCATTCTCATTGTCGGATATTTATTTAATATGATTATTTAGCTGAACAGGAAATATAACCAAATTAAAGGGAGTTATCATGGAGATTAAAGTTTTGGGCCCTGGCTGTGCAAAATGCAAAAAGACCGAACAATTGATTCAGGAAGTCGTAAAGGAAACCGGGAGTGATGCCAGTGTGGAAAAAGTGACCGACATGATGCAGATCGCATCCTATGGCGTATTTTCCACACCATCCGTCATCATTGACAACCAAGTGAAATGCACCGGGAAAGTACCCAAAAAAGAGGATATTAAAGCATGGCTGGGTAAATGATAGAAAACGAATCTGACTGGAGAAAGGAACACCTGAAGAAAAGGAAATTTTATCTTATGCGATTGAATAAAACTGCATTGTCTATCTGGATGGTTGTTTTTGTATTGTCTTTTACAGCAGGTGCTTTTGCTGACGATTTTTCAAATCTTCCGGTGAAGGGCATGGCGACGATGATTGATCTTGGTGCTAAAAAATGCATACCCTGCAAAATGATGGCACCGATCATGGAAAAAATGGAAAAGGCCTATAAAGGAAAAGCCCATATCATATTTATCGATGTATGGGAAAACCGGGATCAGGCTAAGAGATTCAATCTTCGGGCCATACCCACTCAGATTTTTTTTAATGAACAGGGTGAGGAGGTATACCGCCATGTGGGATTTTTAGATGAAAATTCCATTGTAGAACAATTGACAAAAATGGGAGTTGCAGCGCCGGAGTTAATAAATAAAGGGTAAAGAATATGCTGAACTCAATTTTTATAACGGTTAACCAATGGATGACCGGTGGGATCATCCTGGGGGCAGTGGGATGCTTTTTCTGGGGAATGATCAGTGTTCTTTTCAGTCCTTGCCATCTGGCGTCCATTCCGTTGATTGTTGGCTATGTCGGCGGTCAGGAAAAGATGATTAACCCTCGGCAGGCAGGGCTCTATTCTATTTTGTTTACTTCTGGCTTGTTCATCACCATTGCATTGATTGGAATTATCTGTGCCCTGCTTGGCAGGATGCTCGGAGATGTGGGGAATTACTGGCAGATTCTTGTGGGCATAATCCTCATCTGGGTGGCTTTAGGAATGCTGGGCGTTGAGAAATGTTCTTTGTCCGGAAGCCTTTTACATAAATTGAATTTAAAGGGAATGTCCGGGGCTTTTTTCCTGGGACTTGCTTATGGTGTCCTTTCGGGTTCCTGCACCTTTGGGTTTATTGCCCCGATCCTGGCCATCATCACGGTCCAGGAAAAAATGACGACAGGTATCTTTTTGATCATCTTTTTCGGTATCGGCCATTGCCTTCCAATTGTTATTGCCGGAAGCTCAACAGCAGTTATAAAAAAACTGCTTGAAAACAGCGCATGGAACGGTGCGGGTGTCTGGTTCCGAAAAATTGCCGGTTCAACGATTATCCTGCTGGGGGTATATTTTATTTTGACACCTTTTTTACAACCGTCCTGACCGACTGAAAAGTACGTCGTCATGCTTTTATCAACTTATACATTGGAAATATTCAAATCCAAATGCCAATCTGATGCAAAAGGCTTGCACTGCTTTGCTCACTTGGATCAGGGGAGTGTGGCTGCATGTCGTCGGAGGCCGTGGGGTTTTAAATTCACATTTATGATTCTTCCAGTTTTTTAACAATCTCACGGGCTCTGGTATATCCTAAAGGAAAGACCCTATTGCTATCTTCCATATTTTTAGAAGAAATATATTCTTGAAGTCGATCAGCTATTTTCTTCGGAACAGATAGCGCAGGCTATGATTGCAATGCCACCCAGGACACCTCACATTCCCCATTTTCAGCGGAGACATAGACAAGACCGTCTGAAATGGTGACGGAAAGATCCATGGTTCGTTTCACCAGCCCTGCCAATGTTAGAACGTTTTTCCAGTGAAACTGAAAAACAGAAACCCTTAAATTTTGGAACTTTGCTTGTTCCTTTGCCCACCAACTATCTGATTTTAAGTTAAAAGAATACACCTTAACGGTTGGAGAAAGACGGGTTGCTTTTTTCATTCTCTCAAAAGTTGGCTCCCCAATATCAATCCATAATGATATTCGGTCATCCAATGTGTGCGCCCATATATCCGGTTCTTCCACGGAAGAAAGCCCTTTTGTAAAAGATAAATATTCCTGGGCATTCATGCAAAAAGCCAGAACCCGGGACATCATGCGCTCAAGTGTTTCAGAAGGGTGCTGGGCAAGGGTTAAATTGAGATTGTCATAATGATTTCGATCAATGTCTGCCAATGAAATTTTTAATTTATAAATTGTTGGTTTTAATGCCACGGACGCACCCTTATGATTTTCAAAGATAAAAAACGTTAAGTTCAGCTAAAAACAAGGGACGATTAACCAATCATACCGGGAATGTCAAGCCCCCCAAAAAAGCAGTATTGAAAAGTAGAGATTTTATCTGATCAAATTAGTGGAAATGTTGTTGCTTCAGGAAAATTTTGCTAAAAAAATCTTTATACAAATAATTTAAATGCGTGTAATACGAATTGTGGGACCTAAAGCCAGTAGTAAGCCCTTTAATCTTTCCAGTCTGAATTGTCTGATATTTCAAAACAATGTCAAGATTTGAATTTATATTGTTGAAAATTCAAGGCCCACAAAAAAGCTACGCATAGGATAATGATACTTGAGTTTGGGTTTTAAATTTTTGGAGCTTGAAGTATCCAGGGCACAGATGAATACCAAAAGAAGTCAACACCCTTTTGAGAAAGGGCCTTTCCCAATAATGACAAAGTCAGCACCATATCAGAATGAATATTAAATATAAAAAGCGCGGACACCTTCTTTATTTTAAGGCCTTGACTTCTATTTCTTGGTAAATTATGTTGCATTCAAGATGAAAAGGTAATGATATGACCATATATACAATTGGATATGAAGGCTTAAATCAGAAGATTTTTATTGCCTGTTTAAAGCGGTATAAAATTTCTTTTTTAGCAGATGTACGGCAACGACCTTTGAGCCGAAAAAAAGGATTTTCTAAGACTGCTATGACTGAAATGCTACTATCGGAAAATATTAAATATAAAAATTTTAAAGAGCTTGGCACATCGAAAGAGATGCGGGACGAGCTTTATAAAAGTAAGAATCATAACTTATTTTTTAATTCTTATAAGAAGATGATTGGAGATCATCAAAACCAACTTGATGAACTTTTAGACCTTATCAATCAGGGTGACAATGTTGCATTATTATGTTTTGAAAAAGATGCAAATAAATGCCATCGGAAAATTGTTGCAGAAGAGATAAAAGAACGAGATGGAAACGGCATGAAGATTAAACACATTCAGTCCTCAGATTTTCGACATGTTAGAAACTCAAATACTTGCATTAAAAAAAACATTTTCTATTAAGATTCCAGTAATATATATTTTTTCTATTCTTGAGTTTTTCCGCACCTGAATACTCTGAACAGGGATAATTATTCATGAGTGCGACTCTCAAGAGCTATGTGATGAAAGGTTAATATCGACACAACAATAACCGGTAAATTTGATTCATTTTTTATTACGGGTGTTCGAGCTTTGCCATCCAAATGGCTGTCATTTCATCACTGAACAGGTAAAAATATTTCATTAATGATTCATACTCCGGCCTTTTGCATACTGAAACAGAAATTTTGGCAGCCTCTTGTGGAGGATAGCCATAGACCCCGCATGAAATAGCAGGAAATGCAATGGATTCACACCCGTGAGAAACCGCCAGATCCAGGCTGTTCTGATATGCTGAAGTGAGAAGGTTTTCAGGATTTTTATCAATGCCGTATCTGGGTCCCACTGCGTGGATGACATATTTTGCCTTTAGATTCCCTGCTTCAGTGAGCCGTGCTTCCCCGACCGGGCACCGAACCCTGTTTTTTGTTTTCACTTTTTCACATGCTGCCAACAATTTTGGACCGGCTGCTCTGTGAATAGCGCCATCCACTCCACCACCCCCAAGCATCCGGGAATTGGCTGCATTGACAATTGCATCTACAGTGGCTTGAGTGATATCACCCTGGACAATTTTTATCGTATCCATATTTCTCCCCTTAATATCGATGAAAAGGATTTTCCGCAAAAAAACCGATGATGTGTTTTTTTTGCATCTGTAACAATACCAACCATAGAACAATCCGCAAAGAAATAATTGGTTTTAAGTCGGATTTTCAGATTTTGGGGTCAGCGAAGCTTAAGGGTTTTAAACAGCGACGTCGGCGCCGACAATAACCTTTTCCCCTGGTACTTTCAGGATAAAACTTGTTTTGATTCTGGGGTTTCCATCTTCGGTTTTCAGGTTTGGATGCTGATAACTGATCCATCCTTCTCCCTTGGTTTTGGCCAACTCCAGCATCTCAATCATATACTGTCTGCCATCATTGTCTCTGAGTTTTGTTCCAGTAAACCCGATAAGGCGTTTTACGGGATGTACAAGAAATTTTGCGGTTTCATCATCAAAACAAAACACATAGGAATCTTTCCAGATAAAGTCTCCGCTCTTATCTGAGATCTTTTCAAAAGCAGCGTCAAGACCGATTTCTTTGATCAGGCTTACAGCTTTCCTGCTTTTTGCCACACATTCCTCTTTTGTGGCCTTCTCCTGTGCTGCGGTAATACCTGAAACAGATAATATGATCAGGATCAGGCATGCTATTGACAATAATTTTTTCATCCTTTTCTCCCTGTTAAAAAGTTATTTGTTTGGCCAGATGGCTTACCGGCTGTGTTGAATTTAATAGCAATAATTATGCCGTTTGCCAGGTGATGATGATATCTGCTGTTTATTCAAAATTCATTAGAAAATAAGAGGGTTATAGTGTTCGATAACAGAGCAGATAGTGTTCGAATTTGAACAGGATGGATAAAACCAGGTGCTGCGGCCGCAAAAGCAGGTAATGGGAAGTATAAAATCGATATTGAGATCTATGAGTCCACCCGCGGATATTGTTTTTACGGGGGGCATGAAAAAGGTCAAAAACTTGAGTACCCAAAGGACTGGGACAGCATCTGTCCCTATCTTAAAGGCAGCCTTTCGGTTTTTATTGAACAGCTTGCAGAGGGACAGACCTTATCATGGACCTATATTGGGACTTCATATGAAAAAGTGATCAACCAGGGTGGATTCACCACAGAATATGTGCGCTGCCCTGACCCATCTGAAAAATACGTTGTGGCTAAAATCATTCGCACCCAGATTCAATAAACCATCAGATGCTGTTTTTTGCCAACAATATAAAGAGTTTTCTATGCCTTTTTCCTTAACAGCCATTTTTCCACCATTTGTGACAGGTCTTTTGAATTCACCGGCTTTGTAATATAATCGTTCATCCCGGCTTCCAGACATTTTTCTTTGTCCCCTTTCATGGCATTGGCGGTCATGGCAATGACCGGCACCTTAAAATTTTTCACCCCTGTTTCAGGACTCCTGATCTCTTTGGTCGCAGCATAACCGTCCAGTTCCGGCATCTGGCAGTCCATGAGGACAAGATCATACGCCATTTCCTTTAAGGCATTGACAGCATGCCTGCCGTTATCCACCACATCAACCTGAAATCCTAATTTATTAAGCATTTTTATAGCCACTTTTTGATTTATCCGGTTGTCCTCTGCAAGTAAAATTCGTATCAGCCGCCTTTCCTTTTCAGATAAAGAATACTGGGTGATAATTTCAGTCGGATCTGGTTTTTCAATATCTTTAGTGCGACTGCAAATCCATGACAGACAGGCATGCAGCTGTGACATTTTTATCGGCTTTGTCAGGTAGGCGTCAAACCCGATTTTTTCCAATTTCCTGGCATCACCCCGCTCCCCCATGGCAGTCATCATCACCAATCGGCTGCAGTTGATGTTGGGATCATTTCTTATCTTTTCACCCAGACATTTTCCATCCATGTCAGGCAGTTGCATATCAATAATGGCAATATCAAAGGGTGTGTTGCCGCCAGACGCTTTCAGCAATTTTTCCAATGCTTCCCGGCCATTTTGAGCCTGATCAGATCTGCATTCCCACGATTTAATCTGTTCACTGATAACAAAGCGGTTGGTCCTGTTTCGGTCTACGATCAGGATATATTTTCCCTGAATATCTTTGGGGGGAAAAATGGGTTGCAGCGGTTGCTCCTGTTTTTCAAACTCAGCTGTAAACCAGAATTCAGACCCCACATTGTCCCGGCTCTTCACACCGATCCTGCCGCCCATCATCTGGGCCAGTTTTTGTGAAATAGTCAATCCAAGCCCGGTTCCGCCATATTTTCGTGTTGTGGAACTGTCCACCTGGGAAAAGGATTTAAACAGCCTGTCCATTTTGTCTTCCGGTATACCAATTCCCGTATCCGTGACCTTGAACCTAAGCTTAACCCGTTCTTTGTTTTCTTCTTCCACATCAACACAGATCACAATTTCCCCTTTTGCTGTAAATTTTACAGCGTTCGCCGTGAGGTTTACGATGATCTGCCGGAGTCTTCCAGGATCTCCCCGCAACAGGGAAGGCACTTCCGGATGAACCATGATTACATATTCCAATCCCTTTTCTTGAGCTTTGATTGCAGTCATGTCACCCACGGTCTCCAGAGTTACCCTTAAGTCAAAATTAATCATTTCAAGATCCAGCTTGCCGGCTTCCATTTTTGAATAGTCCAGAATATCGTTGATCAGGGACAAAAGAGACGTACCACTGGTGTGAATGATCTTTGCAAACTCAAGCTGTTCAGATGTCAAGTCAGTTCCCAGCATAAGTTCCGTCATTCCAATCACCCCGTTTAAAGGGGTACGGATTTCATGGCTCATGGCAGCCAAAAACTGACTTTTGGCCTCATTGGATGCTTTGGCAGTATCCCTTTCAATTTTTAATCGTTCGGCATGTTTCCTTTCAGTGATATCTTCCACAATCCCCTCGAAAAACGAATCATTGGATTCTGGATCTGAAATCATATGTGCCGAGAGACTCGCGTCTATGATGTGTCCATCTTTATGGTAAAAACTTGTGATAAAATTTTTTACTGATTTTTCCTCGATTAACCTGGATAATAATTCTTCACGATCTTCAGGTCTGACATATAAGTTGCGAGTAATATTTTTAATTTGTGTCTTAAATTGTTCCGGGGTGTCATACCCATGCATCTTTGCAAGGGCTTTGTTCGCTGTAACAAGTTTTCCATCAAAGGTTGACTGGAAAATACCCAGGGTTGAGTTATCAAAAATATTCCGGTATTTTTTTTCTGATCGTTCCAGCTGTTCCTGGTTTTTGAGATCCGTAATCCAGGCATTCATCATCTGGCTTGCAATTTTAACAAGGGGTTGGGTTATAATAAGGGGGCCTGTGATACCGAATCCAGCTACTTTTTCCCCATTGACCACAATGGCACAACCGTATCCTTCTTTGGCCACAGGGTCAGCAGCAGCTTGTTCCGCTGTAATTGCAAATTCGTTTGAACTGCCAATCATCAGTTGCCTGGCACCGGAATGAAACTGACCCAATCTGGATGTGTCCGTTGATTGGATAATATATCCCTCAGTATCGGAAATCACAACCGGAAAACCGGTTTCAGTGAAGACCTCTGTCATGAATCGCTGTGTTATTCCCAATATCTTTTTTGATAATGCCATACCATTTTCCTGCTTCTTTTTATTTCAAGAAAGTGAGACCCGCCTGCCGAATTTTCGTCAGGACTGTTGATAAATTCAATGCTTGTATGGATATTTCGTTATAGACAATCTTAGGTATTCTGGATAAAAATTTGTTTTTTGTCAATAGAAGCAAAAACTAATCTTTAAACCTGTGCTAGGATCTCAGCACAAATCATGGTATCCTTTATTGGCTGAGAGGCTCACCGCTCATGGCTCATTTTCTTTTATACCAGTCCCATATGAGAGGCTTGATCCCATAATTTTTTTGCAAGCCGCAAGGTGGCCTGGTCAATCATTTTACCGTCAACCCCGATGGCGCCCTTCCCTTTATGCCCGGCAGCTTCAATGGCATCAAGAACTGTTTTTGCTCTTTTTATATCTTCTGTGGAGGGTGTAAAGATCTGATTTACAACATCAATCTGATCGGGATGGATCACCCATTTCCCATCACACCCCACTGCACTGGCCATGGCAGCAGAACGGCGAAGGCCTTCAAGGTCTTTAAAATGGCCGTAGGGTGCATCAATGGCGAAAAGATCATTGGCTTTTGCTGCCATGACCATTTTACTCAATGGATAGTGCCACCTGTGGCCCGGATAAAGTTTTTCTTCATTATCACCATGGCCTGAAATCGACGTCAGTTTTGCACCGATTGATTCCGAATAGTCTGCAACACCAAATACAAGGGATTTAAGGCGAAGGCTTGCTTTGGCGATCCTGGAAACAGCCTCTAGTCCCCGAGCGGTTTCAATGGAGGCTTCGATTTGTATTTCACGATTAAACCCTTTGTCCATTTCTATCCCGTCCAAAAGGCGGCTGACAAAGTGAACGTCACCAGGATGATTGATTTTCGGAATCACAATCCTATGAATAATGTTGCCGGCCGCCTCAACAATTTCAATGATATCCTTATAGGCAAACGGCGTATCCAAAGCATTGATGCGGACCGCTACGGTTTTTTTATTCCAGTTCATATCCAGAAGCGATTGAATGATGGTTTCCCGCGCCATTGTTTTTTTATCTGGCGGGACGCTGTCTTCAAGATCCAGCATAATAACATCTGCGGCGCTGTTTAACGCTTTCCCATGCATTTTTTTAACATGTCCCGGTACGGAAAGATTTGATCGGTTGGGTTTCATTGGTATCCTCAATTTTATATATAGTAAAACAAATAATAATATTTAACTGCCATGTAAAAAGGCGAATATGCCTTTTCTATCTCAACGAGATGTTCCTTCCCTAACACTGTTACCCTTGATTGCCAACGGTTTATTGACTTTCCACTGGATTTTCAAATCTTTGTAATCAACTCATTTAAAGGAACAGTAACAATTGTTTTCATTCTCTCACCTACATACATTTGTGGCTGCGATGCTGATAAGTTGTTTCTTTTTTCCTTTTCCGCCACTTGTTGGCTTGCCTGCAAAAAGAGTTCAGATAAAGACTTAGATGCGTTAAAGTTATTTTGAAATAATTCTCTGATAAAATAAGTATTTTTCCCTTTGGGAGAACAGCCGAAAGACACCCGATCTTTGGATGCGGATGTTATGATAATGCGATTTTCACCGGCTAACTCAGTCATAAATGATCCAGAGTAGCAAGCAGAAATCAGGATAATGGTCGGAATGGATTCCAATTGTTCAAGATATCGCTTAACCTCTTGACTGGTAAGGTCCACAGAGTAACCACCATTGCCAATCTTTATTCTGATCTTATTTGGCGCACCATGGCTTGCTAATAAGACGACAACAAGTGAGTTTTGATTGGACAAGCCGGCAATATTTGTGAGCACACGATTCATATTTTTTTTTATAGCAAAAGGGTAATTGATATCGGAAAGTTCATGCTGATTGCTCAACAATAGTATTGACAATCGTGGATTCAAGGAATGTAAAATATCTCGTACAAGAATTGCATCACCTTGGAATGCCGTCGAACCAGAATGTAGTGCAAATGCCGCATAAAACACTCTTTTTGTGTTGCCGACCGCATTCATATGGCTCGCAGTCGCCTCCTGGATATTGAGAAGCGCATCGCTTTTATCACGCCACTTAGGATTTTGGGGTGAGATGCCACAGCCTGCCAAACAAGTAAGAGCGATGAAAAGAGCTCCAACTTTAATCAATAATCGCGTTGTCATTTTCTCCTCTCAATCGGATCCTATAGATAACGAGTCTGTAGAAAAAGTTCAGTCTTAATTTAATGCAGTGTTTTTATCAACAAAATCATCTAATGTGAAAATATAATTTAATGTTGGAAAAAATGCCACAATAAATTTAATTGGAGCTGCTGTGACCGAGACGGCAAACTCCGATTAGACTTTTTTACATCATATGAATTCAGGATTGGAATCTTCGGGCTTTCTAAAGATTTCAAATGGTATATTCTGATCAAGCAAACCTATCGCTTGAAAATCAGCAATGCAGATACAGTAAATGATACGGGACCTGGAAAGGGAGAGGGGATAAATCGGATATTTTAAACTTGTGTATAGGATTTATAAATGAAATTTGCTATAAAATCAGACGGCATTAAGATCGAGGTGTATAATTTAGAGAGGATTGCATGAATTCAGGTGAAATGGAACAGCAAATAGACGGGATTATGAATATATCCGCGTCTCTTTCAGGCCATCTTAGAAAAAGGGAGGTCCAATTTCTAGCAACTCTGCCTTTTTTACAGGTTCCAGGGGAGATTTTAGAAATAGGCAGTTTTAAGGGGAAATCAACCATTATTCTGGCAAAATCAGCTCTATCATCTGGAACAAATAAGATTTTTGCTTGTGATCCACTCTCTTTATCTTGCTCTACCGATCCAGTGGATGCGACTGGAGATGAACTGCCGGGTATTTTTAAAAAAAATATTGAAGATTCCGGGCTCAGCCAAAATGTTGAATTTTATCAAATGAAATCCAGCCAATTGGCAGACGTTTGGGGGAAACCCTTAAAAATACTTTGGATTGATGGCGATCATACATATCAGGGCGTTCTATCTGACATTTTTTTTTACAAGAAGCATCTTGTTCCGGGTGCAATTGTCTGTCTTCATGATGTGCTTCATGGATTTGATGGGCCAATTCGAGCTTTTATGGAACAAATATTACTATCAGATGAATTCGCAGATTGTGGCCTCTGCGGTTCCATAGGGTGGGGCCAGTTTGTAGGGAATGGTTCTGTGTCAAAGAGACAATGGGAAAAAAAACTGTCTTTATTTTCAAAGCTGTCAAGAATATTGCCTTTTGTTATAAAAAAAAATAATGGCATAAAAATAAATGAACATCTTCGCAGATTTTATAGGTTTCTTATCCCTCATGGGCCTATTTCTCCAACTCGTTGGATTGAAAAACGAAATAAGCCTTGGCTTTCCGGGCCCCAGGTGTAATATCATTGACCTTCTTGGGACAGCGGCCAAGAAGATTCGGAATGACAACTCCTGAAAGGCTGATCACCACTTTTTAAAACAAAAATTCTTTAAATCCTCTCTTTTGGGTGCAATAAAACAACTATTGGATTTAATGCCATCTATTGTTTTAACTTCAAAAAGGAGATCCCATGTATCTGCCTGAAGAAAAACGCGATGAAATCAGAAACTGTATAAAGAATCGTCAATCCGGTTCAGGGGTTGTTTTTGGACAAGACAAAAAAAGCGCTGTCCTAGGATTGCATGCCACAGAGGACAGCCGGAAAATCTCACAGATTTTATTTGACGCAAGGGATGGGAAAGAACTTTTCACGCCTTTCAGATGATGTGGAGTTACAGGACATGACACCTGCAATCAATTGCTTAAAAAAGGCAAACGTAAACCATCTCATTCACCACTATGATCATGACCCGAATTCCAGAGTCTATGGAGAAGAAGCGGCTGAAAAATTAAATATATCCAGGGATCGGCTTTTTAAAACCCTTATCGTATCTGTTGATGATAAAAATCTGTCTGTCGCACTGGTTCCGGTATCCAGGCAACTGGATTTAAAAAAATTTGTAAAAGCCCTGGGATCAAAGAAAGCTAAAATGGCGGATAAAAATGATGTCCAACGCACAACCGGATATATTCTGGGCGGCGTCAGCCCTTTCGGACAAAAAAAGAAACTGACAACACTTATTGACCGTTCTGCTTTGACGTTTGATACGGTTTATGTCAGTGCCGGGCAGCGTGGCCTGCAGATTGAGCTTTCCCCAGAAAATCTGGGAATACAAACCAATGCAAAATATGTTGATATCTGCAAATAGATTGAAAAAAAATAAAACTATTTGATATGATCTGACAGTTGAGAAAGATACTCAAGGCGGTTGATCTGATATTTTTTTATTTTATAATTCAACAACTGGGGGGAAATGCCAAGAATCCTGGCAGCAGCAGAAGGTCTGCCAGAGGTTTTTACGAGCGCCTCTTTGATCAGGTGAACTTCACTTTTTGTTCTTGTTTGGAAAAGTGACAATATCCCCTTCCCCGGCTCAGGCTTGTTTTCCCATGCAGGCGACCAAGAAAAGGAACCTGGCCTGCCGGTATCAGTCTGGTCTGTTTCCGGCTTCTGTTTTTCAACAGCCTCTCGATTCCTGTCCTTAAAAAAAAGTGACAGATGGGTGGGCAGGTGACGGGTCATCATCCTGTGGCTGCGATTGACCAGATTCATGCCGCCCTCAATCACATGTTCCAGTTCCCTGACATTGCCGGGCCAGGGGTATTGGGAAAATAATGTCATCACCTCGCTGGAAACGGCAGCAACCTTTTTGTCCAGCAGAGAGCCGGTCTTCAAAAGAAAATACGGAATAAGCAGGGGCAGGTCTTCCAGCCGTTCCCGCAACGGCGGAATCCGGATAAAGACCACAGCAAGCCGATAAAAAAGGTCGGCACGCAGACTTCCATCGGCAATGGCTGCGTGAGGATTCTGATTCACCGAGCTGATAATCTTAAGGTCAATGTCAATTTCATCGAGTGACCCCACCCGCCTGATCTTTCGCTCCTGGAGAAACCGGAGCAGCTTGGCCTGGAGTCCCACTGTCATGGAATTGATTTCATCCAGAAGCAGGGTGCCGCCGTCTGCTTTTTCAAACAGCCCCTGTTTGTCCACAGCTCCTGTAAACGCTCCTTTGGACGTGCCGAATAAAATGCCTTCCAGAAGATTTTCAGGGATAGCTGCGCAGTTTATGGCCACATATTGGTTCTGATTTCTGGCACTGTTGTTGTGGATGGACTGTGCAATGAGTTCCTTGCCCGTGCCGGTTTCACCGAACAGCATCACCGGGGAGATCGATTGGGCCGACATTTTTGCCGCTTCAACACAGTCAAGGAACTCCCTTGATTCTCCGATGATATCCTGAAACCTGAACCGTGTCCCGTTCGCCAGCGGCAGGCCTCTTTTCAAGGCCCTCAAAGGTCCTATCCCCTGAAGGTCTCTTATGGTTTCCGGTTGGAAAACCGCTTCAAATCGCTGTTCAATAATGGAAAAATCCTGGATAAAACAGATGGTGCCAAAAAGCCTGCTGCCTTCAAACAAAGGGAAAATATTGTGAATGGAATTAACGATTTTCCCGGTACAGGTCCGGTAATAACAGGCAAGCCCCTTGATAGACCTGCCGGTTTTAATACATTGCAAAGTAGGGCTGATCCCATCATCCACATGATAGATATCGGTCACCTTTTTCCCTAGAAGGTCTTTGGCAGGCATATCATCAATTCGTGCCTGCTCCTCATTGACAAACCTGACCCGGCCATATTCATCCGTGACAATGATGCCGTCGAAAAAATCCTCCAAAAGGGGCAAAAAGGAGAATTGGTTCATATCCAGACTGGGGAACAATCTTTTAATATCATTTTTTTCAAGATCCATATGGGTCTGTGTATCAGAAGATCGTTTTTATTGCCAATAAAATCCCCCTCTTTGTTTTTCAGATGTGCCCGTAGTAGTCCCGGTGTACCACCACAGAATAGGCATAATCCAGCAGGGTGCCCCAGCTGAATACCGGAAGATCGATGCGGTGCTGGATGGCCCTGGCAAAGGGCTGCATCCCAGTGCACTCCAGCATGATGGCGCCAATGGTTGGATGATTTTTGCAAAACGCAACACAGGTATCAACCATCTGTTTTTCCTGAATCTCATAAACCGCTTCAGGCTTATCCGGGCGAACCTCCCAGTTCCACAGTCTGTCAAGTTCCGTGCAGTTGTATTCATCAGAGGCGCCGGCAATCAGGTAATTGCTGCCGGGCCTGATACCGACATTTGCAAGATGGGTGTCCGTTAAGAACTGCTTTTGATAACACACAATGCCGACATCTTTTTTAGATCCAATGGTCTGCTGGATAAACGGTACCTGGAGCAGGCTGGACATAAATACCGGTACATCAACGCAGGCTGCAACGGCCGGCTGGAAAAAGGCAAAATACCCGCACTCTGCGGCAATGGCTCTGCATCCCATTTTTTCAAGTTTTTTAGCTGCCGTTAATATGGGGTCCAGGCAGGGGGACTTATCCTCATGCCAGAGCAGCTGCTTTATGTCAATGCCATCCACTATTTCATACTGAATCGGATAGGGAAAGGCGCTGGCATTTCTCACATCTCCCGGAAATCCGGGGTAGATATCATCCAGGATCATGATACCGATCCCCATCCCATAGCAGGTATGGGCCTTTCGTGTGACCATGTGATTGATGCCTGCATCACGGTTTTGATACTGCATGATCCCCTCCTTATTTCCAGGCTGTCTGCATGCGGTCCAGTTCTTTGATGATCTTTTCCGGCAAAACTTTTGGTCTGTGGTTCATTTTTTCAAGGGTCAGTTTCTGGAGACGCTGCTCCAGCGTCATGGCCCCCTGGCTCTTCCAGTTATCATGCACCTGGCGTTCAAACAGTTCAGAGTATTTGATCTTCCGGAAATGATCCATGGTATGCTTTTCCTGAAGGTAATGCCCCCCCGGACCTACCTTGTCTATAATATCCAGGGCCATGGTTTCCCTGGTCACGGGAATCCCTTCCATATAATGCTTTACCGAGGTCACAATATCATTAACCAGAACCATGAACTCCGGGGAAACAAGATTGCCGTGATCCATCCAGGAGCTGCAGTCATGGATCAGGCCCGAGCCTATGGCTGCCGCACTCAAACATTGGAATGCCGCTTCAGCACCTGCCTGGGCATCACAGAACTTGGCGTCCGTAGCACCGGCCGTACCAAAAAAGGGCAGCTGATAGTGCTGGGCCATCTGGGCCAATGCGCCTGTCATGAGACTCAGCTCATTGGCACCATAGGAAAAGATGGATGTGCGCATGTCCATGATGGTGGTAAAGGCCCCATAAATAAACGGCGCTCCCGGGTTTGCCAGCTGGTGCATGACAAGGCCGCTCAAGGATTCCGCACTGCCCTGGACAATGGTGCCGGCAAAGGTTGCAGGAGAGGACCCGCAGGCCTGGGGTGCGGGAAAATTAATCAGGGGAATGCCTTTCTGGGCACAAAAAAGGATCTTGTCCACGGCAGGGTCATAATATACCAGGGGAGATATGGGCTCTGAGTAATGGACAATGGTCGGGGTTTTTTCAAAATTCTCTTTTCCTCCGCAGAGCAGCAGGGCCATTTCATAGATGTCATTGACACTGTTGGTGTCTTTGCAGCAGAACACCAGGGGTTTTTCACAGAACTGCAGGGTGCTTCTGGCCACGATCCGGTCAGCAATGTCTGCGGGCACATCATCGGCCATGCCGATGGTCATGCACCAGTCAAATCCCGGCAAAGCATCGCACAAGGCTGCCGTGACCTCCACGTGCCTGCTCTCAAACCGGGTCCGGTTGTGGGTGGCAGGGTCCATATAGTCGATGCAGTCCAGGCTGGGGCCGAAATAGGATTTGTCCCGTTCAAGGGTGACGGTTCTTTCCCCGGTCCTTTTTCCGAGAACGATCCGTTTGGGTGCCTTTTGAATGGCATCCTCCACCATCCAGGAGGGAATTCTGACGCGATCCTTGTCAACCCTGGCGCCTGCATCGGCCAGAAGCATTCGTGCTTTGGGATGGGTCAGTTTTATTCCGGTTCTTTCCAGCACTTCCAGGGTTGCCATGTGGATCTGTTGAATCTGTTCTGTGTTGATGACCTGAAGCCGGGGTTTAAAATAAAGCTCGTCCGTATGCATACCCATATGTTTTTCTCCTTGTGTGACAGGTTATTGTAATGGTTAAAGGGGCAGCCAGGTGCCGATATTTTTTTCTTTGGCCAGGGTGTAAATCAGAGGAGCGACAGCCATGTCTTCCATGGCAAGTCCCAGATTGGCGGCAAAAGTTCTCTCCTGATCGTTTTGCCTTCCCTTTTTAAGCCCTGCAACCAGTTCTCCCAGGTCTGCATGTACCTTTGGACAATTCTGGAAAAACCCGACCTTGTCCCTGTAATGCGTATACTGGGCAAGGTTGTCGGTAGTCCACTTGTCTGCCTGGTTTAAGGCGTTGCGGGAAAAAAAAGAATCAAAATCCACACAGGAAACAAACGCACCTTCATCAACCCAGCCCGACCGAATGGTTTCATGGGGTTTTTTCAGGATGGGGCCCGAGGTTACCACGATATCGCACCCGGTTACCGCTTTCTGGGGATCAGACACAACTTCAACCGCAAGACCCAGCGTATCCCGCCCATAGTCTGCCAGGGCTTTGGCCTGTTCCAAAATTGTGTCAAAGGCATAAACTTTTTTTAAGGGGAACAGGGTATTCATAGCTTCCAGATGGGTATGACCCTGCACGCCGCAGGCAAGAATTCCCATAACAGATGACTCGGGCCGGGCCAGGTATTTTGCAGACACGGCAGAGGCAGCAGCGGTTCTCATGGCCGTGATCCAGGCACAATCCATGACGGCCAGCGGCAACCCGGTTTCAGGGTTATTTAAAATCAAAAGCCCGTTGATATAGGGCAGCTCTTTTTTGGGATTGTCCGGATATCCGCTCACCCATTTGACACCAACTGAATTCATAGCCGGAATATAGGCGGGCATGGCATGGATAAAATTATCCCCCCCACCTGGATGAACCCCTGGCTTGGGCGGCATCTCCACTTGTTTCTGTCCCATTTCCCCAAATCCTTTTTCAACGACATCAATGATCTCGACCATGGGAAGACCGACTGCTGCAACATTTTTTTGACTCAGGTAAAGCAATTTTTGTGTCATAATAATTTCCTTTTTTCACAATAAAAATCAGATCTTTTTCTTGTTTGGTTTCATATTTGCAACAGATATGCCAAGGTGGTGGGCAAGGGCAACTTTGAATCTAACCATTCAAAATAATAGGAAATTTTACTTAAAAACCACAATCAAATAAATATTTTCAAT
>JAHJLN010000211.1 GCA_018821715.1 Pseudomonadota bacterium
GTTGATGGATTCAACCGATGCGTTTTCTACGATGATTGGAATAGTTTCAAGTTGTTCTTTATTAATATTTTTAACCTGATTGTAGACAGCATAAAGCTCTTTTCTCTTTGTTTCGGAAATCGTCAGGTTCCTGGAAAGATCTGCCATTCTCTCCGGTAAAACAGTAATTTTATCTTCTATGGTTACGATATCATTTTTTTTCTTATATGCCTGCAGTTCTTTTTCCGACTCTTCAAGCTTAATCCGTTGTATCTCTGATTTTTGTGTCATCCAGCCGATACTGTAACCGGAAACTTCCATCTGCATGTCAACAAGTTGATCAATATACGCCAGTGCAACAGCATTTGCCACCTTTGCTGCAACAGCAGGGTTGTCGGACATATACCCGATTTGAAGGATTCTTGAGTTTTCAACAGGTGTGACGAATATATTTTTTTTAATAATATTCTCAAGGATCTGGGCTTTTGTAAGCGGCACATTCAGCTCATCCGGGATCATTTTTTCAACCATATCTTCTGAAGCAGAGAAAAAATTTTCAATTCCGATCATTTCTTTAAATGAAAGATACTGGTCTTTTATCCATCCTTTCAGAGAAGAGATATATGATTCTTTTTTATCTTTTTTTGAGAAAAAAGAATCATATATCTTTTCCGGGTCCATGCTTTTGACGGCTTTTTCCACAACAGCCGTGCTGATGATCAACTGATTGTGGGTTTCAATAAATTCCGGGTCCTGGGGGGTATAGGTATAACTGGTTGTTAAGGCCCCGGCCGTATTGCGTTCTATCATGACCTTTGTGGAAGAAAAATATAGAGGGGTCGCGGTAAAGGTTGCAATAATAACCGTTAACAGGGTCAGAATAAAAAAGGTAAGAATAGACCCTTTACGCTTATTGATAATTCGAAGATAGTCTCTTAAATGTATTTCTCTTTCATCCATCATCTAAAAAAAACTTTCAGGAACCACGATCACATCCTCTGGAAGGACCGGTTCATCCATGTTAACATTTTCAAAAATTCGCTTCTGGCCATTTTCAATCCGAATAACCTGGACTTTATTTTTCGCGGCTATCTTGGAAAATCCGCCGGCCATTGTTATGGCTTTTATGACAGTAAGTCCCTGTTCATATTGATAGGAATTCGGTTTTACAACCTCTCCGGAAACATAGTAGGTCTTTGCTTTTGAGATGTAAATGCTGTCGTTATCCTGTACAGGGATATTTAAAGAGGTGTCGCCTTTTTTAATGAGTTTTTCCAAATCCAGAACAATTTGATCCATGTTGCCGCCGGTGTCATTCATCCGTTTGATGGTTGCCGTACTGCCGGCATCATCGGTGAGTCCGCCTGCCTTGGAAATAAATTCCAAAAACGTAATTTTACCCCTGAGTTCATATTGCCCCGGATTTCTGATCTGGCCTAAAATAATCGCCTTCTTGCTTCTATGTTCTGCAATGAATACATCCACCTGGGGATTGACAAGATACCCGTCTGCCAATAATTTTTCAATTTTAGCAGATACCTGTGAAACCGTAAGATCCTTTACGGATATTTCACCTAAAAGCGGTACCCGTATTGTGCTGTCCGAGCTGACTCTAACCGTGGTAGACAGATCTTCATTCTCATATACATTTATATTGAGAACATCTCCTTCACCAATGATATATTCCTGGGCTATGCAAATAAATGGCATGAAAAACAAAGATAGGATTAATATTATTTTTAAGTGATGTCGCATCATTTTTTTTACATGGACAGACTTGCTCTGAGAAAAATCATGTTTGCTTCATAGTCATAGAAAGTTACGTTGGAATCATTTCGATAGTAAGTGTACCCTAAATCAAAAATCAGCCATTTTCTAGGTTCAAACCGTATTGCCGGGCCAAATCCATACAAATCATCATCCCGGCTATATCCTTTATATTCATTGCGCTTAAAAAAAGCACTCAGCGTGCCGGACCATTTTTCGGTAAACCGCTGCATCACTGCTACATCAATACCGGTTGAAAGAAAAGTTGATGCATTTGCCAGGTCTGATTCATGAAATTTTTGGTATCCATTTATCTGAAGCGCTCGTTTAGAGGTTAAATTGTGCTGGGTTTGCACTTCAAAGGAAAAGCCGTCGTGATCTTTTACAGAGTCCAGATCAAAATCTTTATCCATATACCCTAATTTTAATGTCCCCCGTGTTTTAGCCGTAATATCCCAGGTTACACCACCATAATAACGATTTTCAACACTGTCGTTTGCCGATCCGGTATCAAATTTAATAATTGAATAATCATATTCAACAAAAAGAGAGGTTTTGGGCCAGAACTTATAAAAAACAGACAAGCCGACTGAATTGTCATTTCTGTCTCTATAGTCAACTGCTGAGTCCTTGTAAGCCAGATCATAATTTGAGTAAGTCAGTTGTACTTTGAATTTCCCCGAGGGCGCGTCATAGGTGGTGATAAAATCGAGCAGGTTATCCTGGTGTCTGTAAAGCGTATCAATCACACCATTGCCGGCGATTTCTTCTCTGTCATGAAAAATATCAATCAAATCAAAGGATAATCCGGAATTGAAGTTATACTGGAAAAGCGCTTCAGCTTTATGATTCACATGGTCATGGTTGGAATAATCAGAATAGAAGACAAAGTCGGGTGAATATAAAAAATAGGTTTGATACCGCCGGGTTGCCTCAGGTTTAATGCGGCTTAATTGGAGCCCGCCCGGAGATGTTGTCGTTGTATCAATGGACAGAAGCTTTTCCCGGTTCGCAGGAAAAGCAAGCCAGATGCCTGGGGAGATGGTGGTAATAAAGTCCGCTTTTGTATTCGAATGGGTGGCAAAAAGATTATCTGTATAGATTTCTTCAAGAAGTAAAAAAGGGTGAAACCTGCCGCCCTTCTGCCCGAAAATATCAGCGTTGATCCCCTCGTCTTGTGTGACTACCCTTCCTTTTGACTGACCCGAAGGTATGGGGGACTGGCCGGCAGGAGGAGTATCTGCAGCATAGGAGCTGTGAATCAATACGATAATAGAAAAAACTATAATAAATAATTGAATAAGATTTCTTTTATGTCTCATCTTGCTGCGCCTCATCATTCGTGAAAATACTATTATTGTTCATCAAACTATAAAATTTAATAAAAAAAGAATATATTACTAATATGAATTTTGA
>JAHJLN010000212.1 GCA_018821715.1 Pseudomonadota bacterium
AAGGTAAACGAATCATAATTATCTATCACTGCGACTAACATTTATCTGCCTCCGTTGATATTGCCAAGAGCAAGTTTTAATGCCATTTCTACACTTTTTGCCTTATTTTGGCATTCCAATAGTTCTGTTTTGGGGTCAGAGTCATAGACGATTCCGGCTCCGGCCTGAACCGTCAGTTTGCCATCTTCCATGACAGCTGTTCTGATGGTGATGGCAAAATCCATGTTTCCGGTAAAGGAAATATATCCTGCTGCCCCACCATAAACTCTTCTGGGAGTATTCTCAAGTTCAGAGATGATTTCCATTGCCCTGATTTTTGGGGCACCGGACAAAGTACCGGCCGGAAAGGTAGCCTTGAACAGATCATAAGCATCCACCTGTTTTTTCATGTCACAGGTGATATTGGATACCAGGTGCATGACATGGGAATACCGTTCAACCACCATGGTGTCCGTGACCTGGACGGTTCCGGGTTCAGCCACACGGCCCAAATCGTTTCGACCAAGATCAATGAGCATGACATGCTCGGCTTTTTCTTTTTCATCATTTAAGAGTTCATCAGCCAGTTTTCTGTCTTCCTGTTCTGTTTTTCCACGAGGTCTTGTTCCGGCAATAGGCCGCAAGGTGGCAATATTATTTTCAAGTCTGACCATTGTCTCAGGCGAAGACCCGGCAATAATAAGATCTTTAAAATTCATAAAAAACATGTAAGGGGATGGATTAATGTACCGCTGGGCGCGGTATATCAAGATCGGATCTACATCTGCACGGCAGGAGAATGGCTGGGAATAGACTGCCTGGAAAATATCACCTTCAACAATGTGGCCTTTGATTTTTTCAACCCCTTTAATATAGTCATGGGCAGACGTTTCCGGTTTCAGTGCAACATCAGAAGATGGATATCGTTGGGTCTTAACAAAAGGCTTATGAATAGTATCAAGCATCTTGTCAAGATCCTTTTGAGACTGCTCAAAGATGGTTTCATGGTGGTTTTTCTTTTCAAGGTAGCATATTTTCAGACAGGTTAAGGTCTGTTTTATATTATCAAAAATGATCATTTCATCTGGAATGATAAAGTGGGCATAGGGAGTATCCTCTGGCAGTGAAACCGGAATGTCTTCAAAAAATGAGACCATCTCATAGGCAAAATACCCGGTAAAACCACTCCAGAATCTTGGCAATTCAGGAATTTGAGCCGGTATAAAGCCTTTGGAAAATTTTCTGATCACGTCAAGCGGATCATTGTTATGGGGTATTTTTAAGTTTTCATTCTTTGTCTTAATTTCCACATCCTCAGAAAAAATCTTGATGGTGCCAAAGGCAGACAGACCCAAAAAACTGTATCTTGCCCATCTTTCACCACCTTCAACGCTTTCCAGTAAAAAGCTTTCTTTTCTTTTATTGAAAAATTTTTGTAAAATTGAAACCGGTGTTTCCATATCTGCAAGAATTTGAATGCAGACAGGGATGACATTGACACTTTGAGCAAGTGTCAGAAACGCTTGTTTTTCAGGAAATTGTTTTAAAATCATTTCTTTATTCCTTAAAAGTAAAAAAGGCTTGCAATAGTCAATCAAGATGCAGCCTTTTAAAACAAAAAGGCTGCGACATTGTTTTTGCTGCCGCAGCCTCTGGTTTGTTTTTCCTATTAAACGGTTCGTCTTACGGCAGCAAAGTCCATATCCAGCTTTGCCACCAAAAGGTCAATCTGTCTTTAATATTTAATATAGTTTCATTCATGTTGTTTTTATTTTTCAAATTTTTCATATAAAATAGACAAAAAAGTATTTGTTGTCAAGAAAAATGTTTCTATTGATAGAAACAAAATTTAGACAAACCAGCGCATTTGCAGCGGCTTTTTCACAAAACGGCATTTAGGCCTTAACTAAAGCGAAGCCTGATGTTGGATTTTTTATAATTGAAACATTAAAATTTTAGAGAGACTTTACGCATTGTTTCGGATCAGTATCCTTAAATGAAAGCAGCCGGGCAGTGCGAATAGACTGCCCGGCTGATCAGGTTTATTTATTCTTTTTCGAAATCTTCTTTTGCCGCACCACAAATAGGGCAGCACCAGTCATCTGGAAGGTCTTCAAAACTTGTTCCAGGGTCAACCCCATTGTCCGGGTCACCATCTGCCGGATCATACACATAACCGCAAGGCCCGCATACATATCTGTCCATAGTCACATCTCCTTTTTTAATTGATTAATGATATACCTGTTTTATTTATACATGTTCTTATCAATATGCGTCATCCAGATCAAGGTCTTCCTGGGTTACAGGTCCTTTAAAAAAATTATAGGCCCATGTCTGGTAGATAATGACGATGGGTATAAATACCAGAACAACACCCAACATGATTTTTAACGTCAAAGGACTTGATGAGGCATTAAACGCTGTTAATGAAAAAATTTCATCCATGCTGGAGGGGAAAAGAGCAGGGAAAAGTCCAATCACACCAAAAAATGTCGCACCGACAATGGTCAATGCCGAGGCAAACCAGGCTTTAAAAAAATGTTGCTTTGCAATAAAAAGTCGGGTTGCTAACAAGGCTACTACTGTAGCAATAATCACAAGGAACAGGGCTGGAGTTTTTAAATAATTGGCATAAAGATCGGTTGCAAAATAGCTTGCAACAAAAAAAATTACAGCAACAGGAACAAGGAGCAGCCAGATTTTTTGAGAAACAGCAATGGATCTTTGCTGAAGGTCACCTGTTGTTTTAATGTTGAGCCAGTTTGCACCGTGTTGCAAGAATAAAAGGACAAACAATACACCGCCCAAAAGTCCGTATGGATTCAATAATTTAAGGGTGTTGCCGTGATAAATACCCTCTGCGTCAAAGGGAATTCCCTGGAAAATGTTTGCAAAGGCAACACCGAAAAGAAGAGCAGGCAAAAAACTGCCAATAAAAATAAAGGTATCCCACAGTTTCTTCCAGCCCGTACTTTCTATTTTTCCTCTGAACTCAAAGGCCACACCTCTGAAAATAAGCGCAAATAAAATGAGCATCAAAGGGGTGTAAAGGGAAGAAAACATGGTGGCATATACCTTGGGGAATGCGGCAAAGGTTACACCGCCTGCCGTCAAAAGCCAGACTTCATTTCCATCCCATAAAGGTCCGATGGAATTGATCATAACCCTTTTGTCCCGGTCGGATTTTCCAAGAAAAGGATAAAGGGTTCCAATGCCGAAATCAAACCCGTCCGTCATGAAAAATATCGCCCATAGAAGTCCCCACAAGTAAAACCAAATGGATTGAAGTACCATCTTTAAACTCCTGTAAAAAGTTATTCAGTCGCGGCCTCAGGGCCTTGTTTGACATATTTTGCGATAAGATAAAAGCCTATGGCACCTAACAACCCATAAACCACAATAAAACCAATCAGGGAGAACAGCACCTGGAGTCCTGCAACAGGGGAGACAGCCTGGGCGGTTTTAAGAACATTGTATACAATCCAGGGTTGCCTGCCCACTTCTGAAACCACCCACCCCATTTCTATGGCAATATAGGGAAGGGGGATGGCAAAAAGCATCAGTTTTAAATAAGTTGGGCTTTCCAAAAGCTTGTCTCTTTTAAACCATCCGTAAAGGGTCAGCAGGATCAACAGGGTTCCAATACCCACCATAGTCCTGAACCCGATAAAGACCGGCAGAACCGGTGGACGTTCATCCCTGGGGATATCTCTTAACCCGGTTACTTTTGCATTAAAATCATGAAATCCCAGAAAGCTTAATATGCCGGGGATCGATCCGATTTCTATTAAGTTTTTTTCCTGTTTTTCATCAGGGATGGCAAACAGAACAATCGGTGCCCGGGTTTGAGTTTCCCAGTGTGATTCCATGGCAGCAAGTTTTGCCGGCTGGGTTTTTGCAACATTGACACCATGGAAGTCACCAACAATAGCAACAAAAATTGAACAGACAAGACCAACGGTTAGTCCGATCCTGAAAGATTTGGTAAACAGGTCGACATGTTGCTTTTTTAAAAGGTGGTATGCAGAAATTCCCATAATGAAAAAGGCGGCAAGAAGAAGACCGGAAGGCAGCATATGAAAAATTTCAAGAATGCTGTGATAATTAAAAATTACGGCAAAAAAATCGGTGAGCTCTGCTCTCCCGTTTCTGATGGTGTATCCCACCGGGTGCTGCATAAAACCGTTTGCCGTCAGGATCCAGATGCCCGAAAGATTACCTGCTGCGGCAATGATCCACATAACCCTTGCATGGGCCATGGCAGACAGCTTTTTCCAGCCGAAAATCCAGATACCAATAAAGGTGGATTCCAGAAAAAACGTCACAGATGCTTCAATGGCTAAAAGTGAACCAAAAACATCTCCCACATATTCAGAATATCGCGACCAGTTGGTTCCAAATTGAAATTCAAGGGTAATGCCGGTAACAACACCCAGGGCAAAGTTGATTAAAAAAAGTTTGCCCCAGAATTTTGTCATTCTTAAATAGACCTGTTCCCCTGTTTTTGCATACCGGGTTTCCATATAGGCAATAATAATTGTAATGCCAAGGGTTAAGGGTACAAAAAGAAAATGGAACATGGTTGCAGCAGCAAATTGCAGCCTTGATAAAAAAACCGGATCCATAAATTCCTCCATTAAACACTAAAATTTATTGTTTGCATTTTAAAAATTCTCTTGCTCAAAGGAGCAATTAATATGCCATTCAAGAAAAGTGAAGCCAAAATATAAAATTCTGATAATTGAATATTAGTACAATAAATGATTAACAGGCTTATTTCAATGGCGTTTTATAGTATTTATCACATTAAATGAAAAATGGGTAGTATGGGTTTTTTTTGAGAATTTCCCAAAAATTTTTGTATCATACAATAGAAACAATGAAACACTAATGTGTCAGTTGGTTGAGGCAATCAATTCAAAAAGAAAATATTTGCCGGGTGCTCACTTGGAAACAAAATTTTACTTGATTTTGACTGATGATATGAAATTGACAGGCGGATCTGTATGAACCCAGGGGCAGGATTTAATCCTGCCCCTGGGCAATTTGATTATTTTTTGGTCGCTTTGGTTTCCCAGTCTGCAATTTTAGTTGTTTCGTAAATTTCTTCCCACCCGGTTATCATTCCTGCGATATGACTGAAAAAAGAATGGCCCGTGGTTGTCATATAAAGGTGGATAATTAAAAAATTTAAAAGAAAGAATGCAGTCAATGTGTGTATGGCGGCAACAACCGACAGTGGAAGGGGCATTGATATGTCATTATACAGGTAGTATAAAAGGCCTGTAACCATTTGTATTGGCAGCAGCATGGCAGAGATACCCAGATAGGCCAATCGCTGTAATGGGTTGTGCTTTGCACCAGAAGATTTTTGTACCGGGTGGGGCTTTCCCTGAAAAATATCCCATGAATAGTAGCGAACAATCAAAAACAGTTTTTTCGTTGTGGGAATATATTGCTTCCATTCTCCTGTTGTCAATAACCAGAACACAAAAAATGCAAACAGGATCAGCCAGGACAGCCCGATAAAATTATGAATGTTAACAGCTGACTGAAAGCCTAACAACATGTAAGTCCCGTGAATTTCAAGGCCGGTGACGATCAGGCAGACAACCGTAAGTGCCTGGAACCAGTGCCACAACCGCTCAAACCGTGTATACAGATAAATTTTAATTGTTTTTTTATCTTTCATTTAATTCTCCTTGCCGTTTCGTGTAAAGAACCGTCCTAAACCATGGAGCAATACACCTGCCAGGGCGCCAAAGACTGAGAACCAGCCAATGGTATCCATCAGGCCGGACTTGTCTCGTCCCGGCAGATACAGGCTTGTAATCGCTGCAAGCCTGGAATTTTGTCTGATATGACATTCCTTGCAGCTCAATGCATTCTCCTTGGGTGCCACCATGTGGGTAATGGGAAAGGCATAGGTTGTCTCCACATAATCAAATTCTCCTGAATAGGGAAGGCCAAGTGTTTTATTGCCGATCTCAATGGCGTTATTCATATCAAAGGTTGTCCAAAAACCATGTTTCCCTGAAAGCAGGGGGGCTAACAGTTTTTTATGGACTTTATCATAGGGTTGTTTTCCCCTGTGCATTTTAAAAGGGAAGATACGCGCCTCGGGATCCGTTCGGTCACCCACCGGGTGACTGACTTTCACGATTTGTTCCGGATCAATGATATCATCGGCAGTGGTGCTTGTCAGGGAACCATTGAACCAGAAATATTCAGGAATTACGTTTTTTTCCCATTTGAATTCTCCTTTAATGGATTTGTAAACCGGTTTGCCAAAAGGGCCTTTTTCAACATAGGGTTTTCCCTCTTTCAATTTTCCTGCCTTGGACCAGTCCCACCACATCTTTGTGGGATTCACCCTTGCAAATTTTGGAATGTGGCAGGCCTGACAAGAAACCACATCTGTATGATCATTCATTTTTGAGTCATTTTTGTGGGGTTCACTGCTGTGACAGGAGACACAGGTGATTTTCGGTGCCAGGTCGTCTTCAATCAGGCTTTTTCGGGTTTCCACCGCTGGGTTTGTATAGATCCTGCCGGCAATATTGTGATCAACCGTGGTGTGACACCGGGTACAGGAAAAATTCTTGCCGTCAATGCCCATGTGGACATCAAGCATCCGGTTTGGTTTTGTCAAGGATGTATCAAGATCACCATGCTTTACACCATCGCCTCCGCCTCCGGTAAAATGGCAGTCTCCGCAATTTTTTCGAGTCGGAAAGGTTACGCTGGTAACCGCCTGTTTAATTTCCTGCTGAATTTCTTTTGCCATTTCTTTAGTTTCAGGATCATCATCTTCCAAAAATGCCTTAAGGTCTGTAAACGCCTCATTAAAATTAAATCCAGATGAGTTATGGCATTTCAGACAGTTGACTTCGCCTTTCACCCCTTTATTATTCCAGCTTGTATGGCAACTCAGGCAGCCTTTGTCTTTCATTGCATTTCCTGAAATACAAAAGTTATTCACTGAAAACCCTGCCTTGCCATATCGCAGATCACTTTTGTCTCCCGATGCAAGCCATGTCCAGTGAATGGATTTATGAAACTGGGTTGCAGCCTCACTATGACAGGACAGGCAGGCTTCTGTGATGTCTTCACCAGATGTAAAGTTCTGGTTTAACGCATGGATTTTTTTATGGTCGGTTGTACTCCATCTTTCACTGCCTTTGACTGCCTGTTTGGCCAGTTTTCTTCCCAAAGCTTCTTCATTGTTTTTGAATGGTGTGGCAATGGACGTCTGGGAAAAGCAAAACAATGCTGATAGTGTAATCAATGCCAGGCAAAGCTTTTTATAACACCATGTTTTCATGGGCATCTCCATAAAGTTAACCTTGATTTTCCAAAAAGAGGAGGATAAAAAGGTCTCCCCTTTTTCAATTTTTATTTGCACGTAGCTGGTGTGGGAGAATCTGATGCATGATGATAGAAATATGAATAGATATCAAGAATATCAGAATCAGAAATTGCTGCCCAATTATCCTTGCATCCAAATTCTTCAAAGGTTTTGGCTTCAAAAATAGTTTTCCATTGTTCCATGGTTTTATCTGCAGGACTTAGTTTGGGGGTTGCGGATTCAATCTCGCCGGTTTCGGCACAGGCTTTGTAAACCTTGCGATAAGTGTATTTGCCTTTTCTATCATTCCCGGCAGGTCCTTCAGAGGAAAAAACCACTGAAAAGGATACAATCGTAAATATCAATGATATAAGAACAACCATACTTTTTTTAAACATGTTATAATTCCTTTCTCATTATTTTGATTTTTTAATCTCAAATTTTCCATCACCTTTAAAATCAATTTGTGCTTCCACATAAAAAACATCTTTTAAAGATTCTCTCACGTCTTTTGTCATGTAAAAAGCTTCTCCGCTTCTTGCACCGGTTGAACACGCAAAAACAATGGGTTTGTCATCTGGAAGATCCTTGATTTTCGGTTCAAGGGTTTCAACCGGGATATTGACGGCTGTTTTAAATGAGCCTTTTGCAAATTCATCTGCATCTCTTACATCAATGAGTAAAATGGTTTCAGGATTATTTGCTATAATGGATTTGAACCGTTCAAGTTCAATGGATCCTTCAACCTCACCTGCCTGCACCTGCAGGGTTTCATTGGAAACACCATATGTCTTTGTCCATTCAGGAAAGCCTTTGGCAAATACGGTCACATTTGTGTATCCCATTTCAAGTGCCTTTGCCGCTGATTTGTGGCTTAATCTGCAGTTGAGACCACCGCAATAGAAGATAACTGGGGTGTTAAGATCCCTTGGCAGTTTCCCTTTAAGGATATCAAATTGAGAAAAGGGGATATTGATGGCAGTTGGAATATGTCCCTTGTCATATTTGGTTTTTTGAGGTCTGGCATCAATAATCATGGTGTTGTTTTGGGCAATCTGTGTTGCCACATGTTCAACACTTATGGAAGCGTAATTATCTTTCAGGCTTATCCATTCCGGATATCCCATAGCATAAACTTTAACGTTCGTATAACCCAATTTTTCAGCCATTTTGGCAGATTTGTGGCTGAGTTTGCATTTAAGACCCTCACAATAAAAAATGAGCAAGGTGTTTTTATCTTTTGGAAGAAGCGCTGTTTTTTTATCAAACTCTGAAAATGGAATGCTGACAGCCCCTGGAATATGACCTTTTACATATTTGGCTTTATAAGGTCTTGCATCAATAATCATCACACTGTCAAGCATGGGAACCGTCACGTGTGTCTTGACAAATGAGGTATCCACGATGTCAGGAAACATCCATGACATATCTTCTTTTGAAGCCTCGCTGGTTTTTGTGGTTTGAGTGGCCACACAGCCTGTCAACAGCAACAGGGCTGCCAAAAGTATCAGGATAAAGGTTTTTGAAGTATTCGCTTTCATTGGTTCTCCTTAAAGTTTTGGATGGTTAATGTATGGCTTTGATTATCACCATTCATATAAAATTTTTATTTTGAATCCACATAGAGCAATGAGTGTGCCATGACAAAATAATCTTGATTTTCGATTATTGTAACTTTTTAAATTTAAACAACATTTTTGATTTTTAAGTTGTTTTTAATTCCCAATTATGGTTGTTATTATTGCTTATATGTTAATGATATATTAATATAGTGTTTAATAGTGTTAATAGTTAAGGAGACAACATGGATATTGGAAGACACTGGCGTCATATTATAGATTCAGTCCAGGACGGGATCATCATTGTTGATGAAAAAGGATTTTTTGTTGCAGCCAACCAAACAGCCCAGTTGATTACCGGTTACACTGAAGAGGAGTTAAGGGGCCAGTCCTGCAGGCTCTTGAATTGCACCGGCTGCAAAATCGTCGGAAAAGGCAAAGGGAAAAAATGGTGCGCTCTTTTTTCAGAGGAATTTATCAGGGAAAAAAAATGTATGATTACCGACAGCCAGAACAGGACCATACCGGTTATTAAAAGCGCAACCGTTCTTTTTAACGAAAAAGGGCAGATTGTCGGTGCGGTTGAAACTCTGAAGGATATATCTGAAAACATACATTATAAAAATGAGCTGGCATCCATTAAACGGATGTATCACATTGATGACGGTTTTCATGGCATCATTGGCAGAACGCCGGTAATGCAAAGTCTTTATGAGCATATTGAGAGTGTTGCATCACTGGATACACCGGTAATGATTTTAGGGGAGAGCGGCACGGGAAAGGAAATGGTTGCCAAAGCACTCCATGAAACCGGGAACAGGGCATCTAAACCATTTGTAAAGGTGAATTGTGCCGCTTTAAGTGAAAATATCCTGGAAAGTGAATTGTTCGGCCATGTAAAGGGTGCTTACACCGGCGCAGAAGGTGACAGAATCGGCAGGTTTGAGGCTGCCCACAAAGGAACGATTTTTCTGGATGAAATCGGGGATATCCCCCTGTCTGTTCAGGTTAAACTGCTCAGGGTTCTGGAAGAAAAAATGATTCAACGGGTGGGTGCCAATAAATCTATTTCCATTGATGTCAGGATTATTACCGCCACCAACAAGCATCTTGAAAAAATGATTGAAAAAGGCGTATTCAGAGAAGACCTGTTTTTCAGGATCAATGTTTTTCCATTAACCTGTCCGCCGCTTCGTGAGCGCAAAGATGATATTACCTTGATTATTCAGCATTTTATCAGTTTTCATGCCGAGAAGACCGGCAAAAATATTCTGGGATTTACCCCGGAAGCCATGCGAATGATGGTGGCATACCCCTGGCCCGGTAATATCAGGGAATTAAGAAACAGTGTAGAGTATGCTTTTGTACTGGCAAGGGGAAAAAGCATTGGGCAAGAGCATCTGCCGGAAAAGATTACAAGTTATAAGGCCTTGGAAACACCGCCCCTGAAACAAAAGGAAAAAAGTTTTATTGTAGCGGTCGGCCTTTCTGAAAAAGAAAGGCTTCTTGATGCGCTTCAACGGGCAGACGGAAATCAGACCCAGGCTGCAAAAATTCTAGGAGTCAGCCGGATAACCGTTTGGAAGCGCATTAAAAAGCATGGAATACAGCTTGAGTGAACCGAGTCAAGCGGTTATTAAAGGCTGATGGTTGCCGAATCGCATGCAAGATCAATTAACTCTGCTGCCGTTGCCATCCTGCAGGAGTCAGCAAGGTCTTTTTCTTCAATAAACCGGGATTTGGCACAGGGAGTGCACACAAGAATCGGGACTTCATGGGCCTGAAGGTGGGCAAAAGAATCATCTGCTGAGTCTCCGGTTGCAGCTTTCAGATTTTCCGTAACGCCTTTTCTAGCAAGGTAAACACCATCATCAAGCAGGAAAACGGTAACATTTTTGCCTTTTTTCTGTGCAACGGCAGCAAGAAATAATGCCCGAGTTGCTCGGTTGGGGTTGTCGGTTCCGCAGGAAAGCGTGATAAGAACGTTATTTGTCATGTGAGTTCTCCTTTAATAAATGTAAGAAAATATGTATTTGTTTAACAAGTGCGTTGCATAGTAATAAAGAAACTTTATCTTGCTGTAAAGCCACAAGGTGGTACTTTGGTTTTCAAATCTTCTAAATTGTGCAGGCTAAGGAATAATCTTTGGTATGGTCATTGCTGTGTAAGTTATTCTATACTACAAATTGAGATAGAATTCAAAACAGGAACGTTGAACATGAAAAAAGAAAATATACTGGTGGTTGCTATTATCTGCGCAGTTATTGCAGGTGGTATGATTTACAATAATTTAAAATCTGTAGGCTTAAAGGATTTTAATTCTAAAAAAGAAACTGTCCAAACAAGTGATGCGACAACGATAAACTTTCAGGAATATGCCCAAGGCAGGGCTTTGGCAAAAACTCAGGAAAAACATATTTTTTTATATTTTCATGCAGACTGGTGTACCTATTGCCGGAAACTGACGAGCACAACCTTTCAGGGAAAAGAGGTGTTGGCATATTTAAAGGATAATTTTATCAGTATTTCAGTGGATACGGATCAAAACAAGGAACTGGCTGATCAATGGAAGGTTAAAGGATTGCCGACATTATGGTTTCTAAAATCGGACAGCACCAAAATCGACAGTATTCCAGGGTATGTTGATAAGCGGCAATTTTTACATATTTTAAAATATATTCATACACAAAGTTATGACAAAATGAGCTTTTCTGAATTTATTAAAACAATTTAAGCCGGTCAGGATTACAAGGAATATCTGAAAAAGAGGGTATAGGAGATCTAACCGTGTTTTAGGTCATTTGTTTTCCAGGTTGAATAGGGTGTTTCAATCAGGTTTGAATTAAAGTATCTGGGATCATCACTGACGTCTTTTCCGATCCAGTCCGGTTTTTCAAAAGCCTGGTCAACCCTGTCAAGTTCTATTTCAGCAACGATAAGCCCCAGATTGTTTCCAGAAAATTGATCAATCACCCATTCAAAGCCTTTGTATTGTATTTTATATCTTATTTTTTCTATTAAAGGTTTTTTGCAGAAAAGCAAAAGCATTTCTTCAGCATCCTGCTTGGGAATTGGATATTCGTACTCTTTTCTTGACGCATTGCAAGTCGCCCCTTTGATGGTGAGAAAAGCGTTGTCCCCTGAAAGACGAATTCTTACAACCTGGTCTTTTTTATTTACCATATATCCCTGGCAGATGAAGGTGGGGTGGGCCAACGCTTCTGAGGGAAGGTAGGTTAAAAGGAATTTTTTTTCAATTTCAATGGCCATTATGCATTTTTTTTATCAAAGAATGCCGATTTTTTTCATTTTTTCAACCAGGACATCTTTATTAAAGGGTTTGATGACATACCCGTCACATTTCCCCACACAGGCTTTTACCGTTTCAATATCAGAATGGGAGGTCACCATTAAAATCTTTGCTTTTTCCTCAGGTTCAAGGCCGCGTTCTTCTTCCAATTTTCTGATAGTAGATAAGACCTGGGTTCCGCTGATGTCCGGCATGGAAATATCCAGTGTGATGAACGTATAAAGCTTCCAATCTTCAAGGGCTGTTTTCACGGCACTGATGGCGGCTTTTCCATCTTTTACACCTTCACATTGTCCAAAATCACTAACGATTTTCATCATTTTTTTTCTGCTGACAAGTTCGTCATCAACAACAAGAATTTTCATTCACGATTTTCCTTTCAATTTTCATTCAATATTTTTCAAAGAAAGCTTTTTCTATGTTGTCTATCGGAATTATAAAGGAACTTATTAACCATAGCGGATTTATCATTTTTTTCAAGCGTAATTTTTTTATTTTTGTATCAGGGTTAGTCCCGAATCGCAGAAAATGATAACAGAAGCCATAAAAATTTTTGAAGAAAAAGTTTTTGATAAAAAAACTTTAATCTCTTATCCGGATGTTGTTATAGTGCAGTCATAATTGATATATCCGATCAAATTAATGGGAGATATGAAATTTGAGAAACAGTGGAATAAGACCCATCGTACTGTTGACGGATTTTGGTCAACAGGATATCTTTGCAGGCGTTTTAAAGGGCGTCATTGCATCCATCAGTCCTGAATCAAAAGTGATTGACCTGACCCATGGCGTGTTGCCTCAGGATCTGCTGCAAGGCTCTTTTTTATTAGCCGCTTCTTATTCATATTTTCCAAAAGGAAGCATATTCTGTGTCATTGTTGATCCGGGTGTGGGATCGGACCGTAAAGGGATCTGCATTGAAACCCGGGATTATTTTTTTTTAGGTCCGGATAACGGTGTGCTCTGGAACGCGGCAAGTATTAATAAAATCAAAAGGATTATTCATCTGACCAATACAGATTATTTCCTTGATTCTATTTCAACCACATTTCATGCAAGAGATATTTTTGCTCCGGTTGCAGCTTACATTTCAAAAGGCCTTGAAGACCTGTCGATCCTTGGAAAGCCCTTAAAAAAATGTGTTGAATATAGGTTCCCAAAAATAGACAGGCATGATTATTCACTGGGGTTAACGGTTATTCATATGGATAGGTTTGGTAATGTGACCTTAAATCTTAGTGAAAAAGAGTTTGAGGGATTTGTTAAAAATCAACAGTTTTGTTTGACAATCAATGGGGTACGGATAAAAAAGCGATATCACACATATTCTCAAGGTGAAAAATCAGAATTGTTTTTGATTGGCGGCTCTTCATCTTATATGGAGATTTCAATTAAAAACGCTAATGCAGCAAAAAGGCTCTCGGTAAAGAGCAGGCAAAAAGCAGTGCTGGAAATCATTGACTCATAGCTGGGATGCGACCCATTTTGGATTCCATTCTTGATAAGT
>JAHJLN010000213.1 GCA_018821715.1 Pseudomonadota bacterium
ATAAGCTTTTGATATCCGTCAAGGGGCGGTTTCAACCTGAAAAAAAATATTTATCCAGTATTTTATGACGCCTTGTTCCACGGAATTTTAAAGTGGTGCCTGTCTTGATTATGGTGCTGCAATTATGCGCAGGCCATTTCTTTATATGCTCTGGAACACGACATATTCTTTTCCAACCGAAGCTCGTACAGCGGCACGGGTGTCAGATGGAACCGTTCTTTCCAGTTAAAATCACCGCAAAGAAAATCAACTGTCTCTATCTGCTGATGACAGGACCAGTCCATATGATGCAGATTGATAAGCTTGGCAACACCAGGGAAATCCGGATTTGTTCCACCGGCCAGAAGCGTGTAGGACTGTTTGAACAAGGCGCCCATATCCACAGCTGCGATAGTGCCGTCTATGAGCAGCGTTGTAATCCTTAACATTCCTAATTTTGCCAGAAAGGAGGCCAGGTTTTCAAAGGCCTTTAAAAACCTGGGATCACTGAAATAAGACTCTTTCCCAAAGGATGCCATATTCATCCGGAACATGGTGTCAAGATCTTCGGGCCGGTTGAACCTGAAGGTGATCTTTCGATCTTCCAGTTTTTTTTGTTCTGCTTTGAATTTCTTCCTGAACTTTCCTGAAAAAGACTGCCAGTAATTCTCAAAGGAAAAATCATACATTCCCGGGAAAAAAATGTATCCCAGTTCATCGGTCTTCATTCTATCGGATATACCTGATAAAGAATTCTGAGTCAGATATCGAAGGTGAAGAGAGCCTGGAACCGACTCCAGAAGATTTTCCAAAATTTCAGGACTTGCGGCAATAATCCTGTTCTGCTCCAGCCAGGTTTTCCCATGCCAGCTTTCCCCGGGAAACTGTACGTATTTTTTTTCTTCTTCATTCCAGCACAGGGCCAGGAATCCAACCGCTTTTCTGTTCTCCTCGATCACATGAAAACTTAAAGGTCGAGAATATACGTCATGAAAACACGACCGGACCTGCCAGAGATCAAAAAATCCTTTGACCGGCCACATTTTTTCCCATATAAACCTGCATTCGTCAGGGTCTTGGTATATTGAAATCTTCATAATAACACCTAATGCCTTAAGGTTACATTTAAAGAAGAAAAGGAGCCGCCAAAATATTTTTGCGCAAAGACTCTGACTTTTTCAGAATCATATGCTTTGCAACTGAACACATCAAGATATACCGTATGGGTTAAATTTGCGAAATGCGCTGAAATAAGGGAAGTTTCAATCAACTGAACCATTGAAAACCCGGCGACCTTTTCATCTTCGCCAAAATGGACCACCTGGGTTTCTCCAAACCGTTTCATCTCAATCAGATCGCACAATTCAACAACAAACCGTTTGATCAGCTCGGCATCCCTGATCTTGACAGGGTCGCAGTCATAGATATCAATGGCGGATGCAATGCCCCATACTTCAGGCGCTGTTTTTGGTTTTACTACAGATGAAGTGTTCATTTGCTTTCCCTTTCCATTATTTCACCTTTAAGGTTTTCCTGCCCATCTATAAAACCTTGCCTGGCAGGCGTTATGCATTTATCTCGTCATAAGCATATCGTGTGCCGGGTTGGATTTTTTTTTAAAATAAAAACTATCTTGAATTAAATCAAATGGTTATATTTGAATTGCTTTTTTAAATACACATCCATTTACGGTATATATTTACCAATAATAAAATTAGGAGTATAAATTTACCGAAAACGCTTAACAATAGCGTTAAGCAGGCGATATGAAATCTTAAAAATTACCATTTCATATTTTAACCTTGGCCTTTCTGAAATTATACCGTATAAATACAGCATGTGTCTGCACAAATATGGTAATTTTTTACTGAAAAGGAAACTTCCAAATGCTGATAAGAGTTGTCTGTGCTGTTAAAGACAAAAAACTATACGCTGATCTTGAAAAACGATTATCAAATTTTGATGTGCAGTTAAAAATGTGCGGCAGGCAAAAGTCTCCCTGGCAGGATCTGGTGCGCAGCTGTGCCGATGTCTTTGTGGTGAGCAAATCCCTGATTCCAAAACCGATTGAATCCAGCGTGGGCATGCTCAACAACCTGCCTGAAAAGCCGACCACCATTATCCTGCATGACCGGGAATCCTCGGAAGAGCATGCAAACCTTCTGGCATCGGGAGCTGATGTAGTTCTGTACGCCGGTATCTCACTGGACAGCCTTATTGAAGCCATTGAAAGCACCCTTGAATCCAGACGTCAATTTTATTTTATCGACCGGTTTGACCAGCGGGGAAGAATCAAGCCCAAACTGAGTGATTTCATTTCAAACAGTGAAGAGATGCAGATGTTCCTTGACGAGGTTCAACAGATCGTTACAACCGACTCCACCCTGCTGCTTCTCGGAGAAACCGGCGTTGGGAAAGAACACCTGTCCAAGGCCATTCATGGTGAAAGCCACCGATCTCAAGGCCCTTTTATCGCCATTAATATGGCCGCCATTCCCGAACAGCTCATGGAAAGCGAGCTGTTCGGCCATGAACAGGGAGCTTTTACCGGTGCTGTCCGCTCCCGCAGGGGCGCGTTTGAACTGGCCCACGGGGGGACGATTTTTCTGGATGAAATCGGAGAGATGCCCATGCACATGCAGTCCAAACTGCTCCGCGTGCTCCAGGATTTTGAATTTGCACCCGTAGGCGGTGAAACCCCTATCTGGGTGGATGTAAGAGTGATTGCCGCAACCAACAAGGATCTTGAACAAGAAATTTCAAAGGGCAATTTCCGCCAGGATCTTTATTATCGGCTCGGCGTGATCACCCTTACCCTGCCCCCTTTAAGAAAACGACAAGAGGATATCCCTGTCCTGGCCAACCATTTTTTAAATGTGTACAATAAAAAAATCGGCCGTGAAATCCACAGGTTTTCACGAATCGCCATGGAAGCCTTGTGTCATTACGGCTGGCCCGGAAATATAAGAGAGTTGATAAATGTGATTGAAAGGGCCATTATTTTATGCAAATCCGACACGATCTCACTTAACGATCTTCCCAGCACCTTTCAAGGGAATCTTTTAGAATCGAACAACCTTCAAAATGTCAACGGCCTGGACATGAGCTCCTGGAAAAACCATACCCTATCCGAAGTCAAAGACCAGGTACTCGATTATGTTGAAAAAAAATATCTTGAACTGATTCTTGAAAAAGTTGGCGGCAAGGTTGGAAAAGCAGCACAAATTGCCGGAATTCACCCCCGGGGATTGTATGGCAAAATGAAAAAACTGGGGCTTGATAAATCCAGTTTCAAACCCCGGAATAATTGAACTGAGGTCAGGAAATTTGAGATTCCATTTGTTCTTCCATTTCCTTGCATTCAATGCACTTTGATGTCACCGGTCTTGCCGTGAGCCGTTTTATTGAAATACTTTCCCCACAGATATCGCAGCATCCATAGGTACCGTCATCAATTCTTTCCAAAGCTTCCTTGATCTTCTTAATCAGATGGCTTTCACGGCTCCTCAATCTTAAGTTCAATGTCCGGCTCATGTGAATAGAAGTCTCAGCAAAGGATTCAATTTCTCTATCCTGGTCCATCACCAGTTCCGAAACCGTTTTCCAGGATTGATTCAGCAATTCCTCTAAGAGATTATTTAACGTGTTTCTAAAGAATTCAAGCTGTTGTGTATCCATGACACACTCCTTTCAACACCATCATTAAAATAGTTAAACAATCCATGCCAATCAAATGGCATACAGGGCAGGTTCTCCTCATCATGGCCGTCAAAGTGATCACCTTGCGGGCCCCTGATAAAGCTTATGCGGTCAAAGGATGTCCTGTTTTTGACCTCCTGCCACTCCCTGACATGTCACTAGCAATAAGAATGCCAAGCCTCCTCTTTTTATCGGTATTGCAGGCAATGGCAACTATAAACAAAAAGTTTTTGATATACGTTCTGCCGTTGATCACTCTGGCGCACCATTTGCATGCTGGATTAGGGTATGGAAACTTCACAGACCATAATCAACGGCCTTATTATTCCTTCAGAATGGAATGAGAATGGCAAAATACTGAGCATTGCTGTTTTAACATTTGATGAGGACAAATTTTTTATTGCAAACAATGCAATGGCCCAAACCCTGATGAATTTTTTAAGAAAACCCGTAACCCTTTCAGGAAACGTGACAATGAACGGCAACTTAAAAACAATTAACATTACTCAGTTTCAGATCCATGATACATAACCATAGAACCATACCATAACTTGGGGTATGTCCACCCACCTTAATCCAAATCAGGAGGCTTAAATGTCAAAAGAAAAATCCACTAAAAAAGATGAAAAAAAGAAACCGGCAAAAACCATGAAAGAACGTAAAAAGGATAAACAAAACAAGAAAAAAGAAAAATCAGGGCTTTTCGAATAAAAACAACAGCCTTGAGCCGGCGCACCCCCAAAGGTGTGCGCCAATTTTTTTCTTTGCAAACCAAACCATGTGGCATAATTCTTTTTACTGTTGGCCGGAAGGTATAGACGTAGCCGATGTTTATATTCAAGGGTTTATATTGACACCAGACCCTGTTGCTGATATTTAGAACTATAAAATTTACAGCCTGCTTTCTTTGGTTAAGGAAGGATCTTATACACGCTTATTATAAAAAACTGCTATGAAAGATATCCTGGTTTTATCCACCCGGACAAATGATTTTGACCTGATTTCAAAAGTGCTTTCCAAGACCTGTACAGTGAAACAGGGGTCGGATCTTGAGACAGCAATAACATTGCACAGCCGTTCTCCTTTTGACATGATCATCGCAGATATCACTCTTCTGGAACAGAATTTGGAAATCCATTCATTCAGCTTTTTAAAAAATCCTTTTACAAAAATAAATCCCTTTGTCCAGTTTGTTGTCCTCTGTTCCAGAAAAGAAATCCAAAAAGCTGTAAAGGCTGTAAACCAAGGTGCTGCCGGATATCTTACCCTTCCCATTGAAGAAAAGGAGATCGGTCTGTTACTGACTTCCGTGGACAAAACCCTTGCAAAGGCTTTTGAACTGGATTATCTGCGGGATCATTTCTGGAAAACAGAATGGCTTGAAATCATCCGATCCAAAAACCCAAGGATGAAAAATATTTATGAAAATATCCGTTCTGTATCACCCACCATTGCAACCGTATTGCTGCTCGGTGATACCGGGACAGGAAAAGGACTTCTGGCAAGGCTTGTCCACCTGCACAGTCAACGATCCGAACAGCCGTTTATCGCGGTCCATTGCGGTGCCATCCCTGATACGCTGATTGAAAGCGAACTTTTCGGACATGAAAAAGGCGCTTTTACTGGTGCGGATCGAAGAAAACCCGGTAAGTTTGAAATGGCCCGGGGGGGGACTATTTTCCTTGATGAAATCGGTACTATTACGGCTTCTGCCCAGATCAAGCTTTTACAGGTCCTGCAGGATGGAACCTTCAGCCGAATCGGGGGTAATTCACTGTTAAAGGCAGACACAAGGATCATTGCGGCCACCAATGCAGATCTGGCTGAACTGGTGAAAAAAAACACCTTCCGTAAAGACCTGTTTTACCGGCTCAACATTTTTCCCATCGAAATTCCGCTGCTCAGAGACCGGCTTGAAGACCTGTCGAACCTGACTGATATGTTTTTAAAAAATTTGAATGCAAAATACGGCAAAGGCATTCACGACCTCCATCCTTCCGTGGCTGCGGGGTTCAAACAGTATGACTGGCCCGGGAATATTCGTGAACTTGAAAACATCCTTGAAAGAGCTTATATACTTGAACGCTCTTGTGTTCTGACACCCGAAAATTTCCCCCCTGAAATGGTCTTGCACACAAAGGATGAAACCCTGTCAGGCAAAAATACTTCTTCTCTTGCCCAGGCAAGACAGATTGCCATTGAGGTCTTTGAGCGATCCTATCTTATTTCTCTTTTAGAACTCACCCATGGAAAAATCAACCTTTCCGCCCAAAAGGCAGGAATTACCACCCGCCAGATGAACCGGTTATTAAATCGATATGGGCTGGATAAAAAAAAGTTCAAGAAATAAAAAAAGACATAATGTGTCTGATAAGTCCTATTGTCTTTTTATAATCAGACATAAAATGTCTGATTATAAAAATCATTTCTTGCAGGATACATCCACCTCTGACCGGTATCTGGGACAGAGGTGGTCGTTTTTTAATTTAGCCGACGGTTGATGCCTGTTTTTTACCTGAATAGGTAAACTTCACCAGATCATTGATCTGGTCTTCAGGGTCAAGACGGTTAAGCTTCACCATTTCAAAACTGTCTACTTCAATAAAAACCATACCGTCTTTATCAACCAGTTTCAGATCATAGGTATTGGTTTCCTTGCCCGAGGCCTTTTTTTGAGTGATGCAAAAATATTGGGTGTTTTTTTGAACATCCCTGTAAAATTTCAAGGACTTGATCTTATACGGCAACACTGTCCTTGAACTGGTAAAAAACTCAAGCAGGCCGCCGGTCTGGAACATGGCATCCACGAGAATTGGGGCCGCCACAAAGGCAGGATCTTTCACCCCTTTGAAAAAAACTTTCCGGCTTTTGTCCTGAACTGTTGTAATCAAGGTTTTACCATCAAAGGAGTTTATATTTGTGATGGTGTTAAAAAGACCGAACATGAACAATCGCTTGGGATTATATACCAGGGTTTCAAGATCTCCTTCAAAGGAGACCGGGCTGAATTCCGGCAGTTTGATCTTTTTTGCCTTTAAAGGTTTTTCTTGGAACCTGTATTTACCTTCATAGTGAAGTTTTGGATCCCCCATGACAACCCCTTTGGGATTCTTGAAAACAGAGGTTATCCGACAGTTAAAAAGGCCATCCTGATCCTTGTCTCCTGAAATCAGAAGTTCTTTTGGACGTCCCTTTAAAAGCTTAATCCCGTAAGGAATCTGAAACTGGGTCAATTCAACAAAACAAGGCGTGTCGCTGGACAGTGATTTTGCAACTTCCGCCATGGTTTCAATCCCTGTGGAGCCAAGGAAAAGCGGCACATCTTCCATGGTATGGTCATGGAGGAAAACATCCCTTTCAATATCCAGTACCCGTGAATAGGTTATGCCGGAAGGGGTTTTTTCCACCGGGACATCCAGGAACGGAAATTCTTGATCTCCCGGATCTCCCAGAAGACCGTCCTTGTCAAAGGAATAATCAAGCCCGGAAAATACCATTTCAGATTCCGTCTTATCCAGAAGATCTGCCATAAAGAATTTGACCCCCTGCTCCATGGGAAGAAACTGGATCCCCCTTTCCTCCAACACCCGTTTCACTGTCGGGTTAGTGGCCATACCAACACCGCCCCAGGCTGTCCATGCATAGACCTTATAAGTTCTTTCAGGATGCAGCTGTTTTTGATGGAACAAGGTTTTTCCTAGAAAATCATTGGCAGCTGTATAATCTGCCTGCCCTTCGTTTCCAAACCGGGCGGTGACGGATGAAAATGTAAAAAAGTATTTATATTCTCTGTTTTCAAAGGCTGCCAGCAGATTTTGCATGCCTTTGACCTTGACATCCACTACCAGTTCAAAGGACCAGAGTTCTTTTTTAGCAATAAACTGGCTCATCTCCATACCTGCGGCATGAAAGACCCCATCTATTTTATCATACTTATCCACAGCCGCCTTTACGGCTTTTGCATCTGTGACATCCACACAATTGTAGTCCACACTGATTCCCAGAGACTGAAGATATTCAATGTTATCGACAGACTGCCGAACCCGGAGCAAGCGATCAAGGGCCCGTTTAATTTCAACAGGTTTCACCCCCGGCATGTCCCCTCGGAGAAGTGCCATGAGGTCTGCCTGGCTGGATGCTTTTTCCAGGTATTTTGGATCCGTGCTGTAAATGTCATTGATATCCAGAATAATCAGGTTGACCTTATACTTTTGAACCACTTTCTTAATGATTTCATAGGTTATGCCGCCGGCCCCTCCTGTTACCAGCAGGGTATCACTGGCAGATATAATGGGTTGGGTTTTATCTGCAATGGACGGTTTCATGGAGATGACATATCGTTTTTTATTCTTGTATCCCACCTCTACCCTGGTATCATCAGACAACAGTTCATTTAAGAAAAGATCAATAATTTTAGCGATATTCTTTTGGGGGTGTTTATAGGAAAAATCCACCACTTTAACCATTGTATCCGGCAATTCCTTGTTCGCCGTCTTCATAAGGCCGGAAAGCCCTGCAAACAGGGGATGGATATCACCGCAATCTTCCATGTACGGAAAGACAACCGAATCAAAGGTGATGGTGCCAAGGAGGGTCTCTTTCTTGGCCAGGGTTTCAAACAGATGCTTAATGATGACAAAAAAGGATTTTATGGTTGTATTCAACGCCTTGTCTGAATCACCCTTCAAGCCTTCCGGGTCAAAATAAACGTCAAGGGGGGCAAGATGGATAAACCCGTGGACCTCCGGATAGGCCAGCTTAAATTCTTCCACCTGTTTTTGGGTGGCAGTGACATCGGTCAGATCAAAGGTGAAATCAGCGCCGCTGCTGCCAATGGTAATCACCTCACCCTTTTTTTGTTTTATTTTCTTGATCACTTCCTTGGCAAACCCCTTGCTGTCAAGGGAAACAATAATTTTTTTGCCTTTAAAATCCTTTTTGGACAGTTCCGGAATTTCAGACTCCCTGGTTCTGACGATCAACCGTTTAATAGGGGATGCAGGGTCAGGAAATTCATTTTCTTTGCTCAAAGAAACGGTTGCCACCTCTGCCTGAAGGTTTTCATCTTTTGAATCGCCAGGGGTTGATTCTGTCAGGGCTGCCTGTTGGGCATCGGTCCGGGTTGTGATATAGTCGGACAACCTGGCAATGGTGTTCAGATCCCGGAGTTTTAAATCATCGGGAACAGGAAAACCGAAATGGGCCGCAATCTTGGCAAAAATCTCCACCTGTTTCACGGTATCAATCCCAAGGTCTGCTTCAAGATCCAGACCGTCTTCCAGCATATCGGCTGTGTAACCGGTCTGGGCAGCGATCACCTCTTTAACCATGGCTGTTGCATCCTCACCCTGCACGGATGCTGTGGCGGGTACAGGGGCTAAAGTCTCTGGCTGTTCCGGTTTTTCATTCTCAATCACTCCACCGGTTGCCGATTGAATATACTCACCCAGCTTGGCAATGGTATTCAGATCTCTGAGTTTGAGATCATCGGGGACAGGGAAACCGAATGTGGCGGCTATCTTTGCAAATATTTCAACCTGTTTCACCGTATCGATTCCAAGGTCTGCTTCAAGATCCAGGTCATCTGCCAGCATATCGGCCGCATACCCGGTCTGCTCGGCAATGACGTCCTTGACCGTGTCAACAGCATTGGAAACAACTTGAACATCAGGCGATTTGATCTCTGCTTCTTCTTGTTCAATCACCTCGGTTCCAAGCCTTGAATGGATGTAATCTCCAAGCCTTGCAATGGTGTTCAGATCTCTGAGCTTGAGATCATCGGGTACGGAAAAGCCGAATGTAGCAGCAATCTTACCAAATATTTCAACCTGTTTCACCGTATCAATCCCAAGATCTGCTTCAAGATCCAGGTCATCTGCCAGCATATCGGCCGCATACCCGGTCTGCTCGGCGATAATATCCTTGATTCTGGCAACAGCGTTGGAAACAGCTTTTGCCCCTGGCAATGCTTGCATGACCGGCTGCACTGCAGCAGGTGCCGGCGCTGATATTCCTGAAACCGGGCTGTCAATTTTTGTTGCAACATAATCGCCCAGTCTGGCAATGGTATTCAGGTCCCGAAGTTTGAGATCATCCGGTACTGAAAAGCCGAAAAATGCGGCAATATTTCCAAAAATCTCCACCTGTTTCACTGTATCAATGCCAAGGTCTGCCTCAAGATCCAGATCATCTGCCAGCATATCGGCCGCATACCCGGTCTGCTCGGCAATAATTGTTTTAATGGTTTGAAGGGCAGAGATACCTGCGGATGACTGAACCTGCATGTCAGGCAGGGCTGGTTCAGGTTGTATTGCCATTTCCCTGACAACAGCAATTGGTGCCGGGACTGCCGGCATGGCAGGAATGGTCTTGATTAAAGGTTCTTCAACCTTTCTTGTTTTCCTTGTTAAAGGCGGCAGGGCTTCCCCGCCGGCTACGGCACAAAGGGTATTGTCTATAATTTTAAGCTCAGGATTTTCAGACCCGGTGATTTGTTTTAACCAGGCCTGATATTGCAGGTTGCCCTCAACCTGATTTTCCTCTATCCGTTTGACAAACATGAATGCAAAATGGGACCCGAACCCGGCAGCCAGATGGAGACCATATTCAGAATTAATCTTCTCCTGGCCTGAAAAATTAAGTTTCTTAAAATGTTCAGGTATTTTTTTCAAGTTTGCAATGGGCGGTGCTTTTCTTTTTTGAAGCGCTTTAACCAGTACAACATCTTCTATGGCAGCTCCCAGGGTATGGCCTGTAAACCCCTTGGTATTGGAGATGCAGATGCTGTTCAAGTGACCGGCAAAAGCGGTTTCAAGCGCGGTTACCTCAGCATCGGCACTGCCTCCCCTTGCAGGAGTATAGGTTTCATGGGACATGAAAAGGAGCTTGTCGGCATACATTTCTTTTTTAAGGCCATTCTGTTTTTCTACTTTTGAGATGAATTTTTTCATCTCCCGGGACATGTGGGGCACATCAATGTTATAGGTGTGGTAGGCAGAGTTGGCAATATGGGTACCAAGGATCTGGCACTGGCCGTTCATGCCTCTTTTTCTTGCACAGCTTTCGCTTTCAATGACCAGACCCACGGCACCGGATCCCAGGATGGTTCCGTTACGGTCTTCATCAAATGGTTTGGCAGCTTCTGATACCCGTTTTTTAATGGTGGCGGCACCCAAGGCTAAAAAGCCGGACCCCACCCACTGGTTCTGACTGGGAGATGTTGCATTCTCACCGCCAACCACCAGCACTCTCTTGCATCGTCCCACCCTGATCCAGTCTTCGGCAATTCCAATGGCAAGGGTAGTGGAAGCACAGGCGGAACTGACCAGGGTATTGGGACCCTTGGCCTTGATGATCTGGGCCAGATGGGCAGATCCCAAAGGACAGGCATTGGCTAGAAAATCCCTGTCAAACTTGTAGGTTTCAAAATCCGGCCGTTTTCTTGATTTTGCCTTAAAAAACCATTCTGTCAGCTGTTCTTTAATGGGAAGGTCTTTTATCTTCTCCATGAGATAATAGTAGATATTTTCAAACTCTTCATAGGGTTTGAGAAACATTTTCTCGTAAAAATATTTTTCCAGTTCCGTAATCAGGGTTTCGCCATTGGGCCACAGAGAGGTAATGATCACCCCTGTTTCCTCCTGCATCTCTTCAGGCAGGGCAAACCCGTCAGGAATCATGGTTTTCCCGTCTTTCACGTTTTTATACTGCATGACCAGAGGGATATTTGCATCTTTTAATGCTTCTATTCCAGCGGCAATCCCCATAGCCATTGTGATATCATATTGTTCTTTAATGCCGTATTCATCTGTCAGGTCGAAATATCCCAGCTGGCCGGCCAGATGGATCACATCTTCGGTTTTGGTAATCTGGATAAACCTGGCATTTCCATCGGGCTGCTTGTAAAGTTTGGTGATATTCTTATCTGTAAATCTGCCCTGATCTTCAATACTCAAGGGATCGATAAAGTTTTCACCATTCAGAATGGCATCAAAATTATCTGTTGCAAACACCCGACGGGCTTTACCCGGAAGACCCACGGAAACACCTGAAATCAATATTTTGTTGGTATTGAAATGATATCTTTCAATAGCATCAATGGCAGATTCACGCTGCTGGCGCTGGTATTCCTTGTAAAGAATCTGATCAACCAGTTTCTGGTTATTCTGCTTAAAGGATTCAAAATCTTCAGACATCTGTATTTTGGGTAACACGTCTTTATTGTCCGGGATAAGGGTTGTTTCAATAACCGGAACAGGTTTTACCTCAAAGATACTGTTGCAGTCGGAAAGGTATTTCCTGCAGTCTTCAAAGGACCTCACCTCTCCTGATTTTGCATCCACGGATACGGCAATGCCATACTCTCCGATATTGATATTTTTCAAAAGATTCACCAGCAATCTTGACGGACCGATCTCTATAAAATGGGTTCGGCCGGACACATATACCTGTTCAATTGATTTAATAAATTCAACCGGTGATATAATCTGTTTTGCCAGCAGGTCTTTTACATCCTCCTGCCTTTCAGGGTATGATCTTGCATGGGTATTGGAAATGATTCTTCCAAACCGGGTATCATTAAACACAATTGTATTCAGATAGTCCCTTAATTTTGCAGATGCTTCTTTTAAAAGAGGGGTATGAAAGGCCCCGGTAAGATTCAGTTTTTTGTAAAAAACCTCCTGCTGGGTCAAAAAGGTACAGAATTTATCTATATCCTCGGCCTTTCCAGAGACAGCAGTCTGTTTTTCACTGTTTTTATTGGTAATATAAACATTGGAGATAAAAGATTTTCGGATCAAATGCTCTGTTTCTTTTTCATTTTTAAATACCACCATGATTTTACCCGGAACCTTTAAGGTGGCTTCATGCATGAGATCAGACCGCTTGATGATCAACCGCATGGCATCATCAAAACTAAGCATGCCGCTGCAAAAAAGAGCTGTGTATTCTCCCACACTGTGGCCGATGAAATAATCCGGAGAAAATCCTTCCTGTGCCAGCCGGCTGTAAATAGCGGCAGAAGAAAGGAATACAGCCGGTTGAGTATTCTGGGTTGAATTAATGGCATCATCGGTACCAAACATCATGTCCAAAAGTGAATAGCCTCTTTGTTCAACAAAAATCTGCTCGCCTTTTTCCATAACTTTTCTGATGTGAGCATCTTTTTGGAAAAGCTCCTTCATCATGCGGCTTCTCTGGGCTCCCTGGCCGGAAAGAAGTGCCACCATTCTCAATTTTTTACCCCTGTCATCCGCAGAATATGCATGATCGATCAGTACTATGTCCTCTCCTGACACTGCCTTAAACTCAGCTTCCACAATCTCTTGATGACTGTCCAGCACTGCCGGCAGCGTGCTCATAATCATATGGCAATGATTTCCGCCAATTCCGTTGACATTGGCGGCAAACCGGAAGGGTTGCCCTTTTTGTTTTAACACCATCTGTCCTGCTGGTTTTAAAATTTTACACTCATTTAAAACAGAATGCTCAGGATCATAATTAAAGTCAGGCAGAATTTTTCCCTTCTGGTTCATGAGCATCAGCTTTGCCATGGCAACGGCCGGGTTGGCAGCTTTAAAATATCCGAACTGGGGTTTGATATTTCCGCAATGCATCTGGTGGTCAAAACAATGTTCAACCACCTGCTTTTCAACAATATCACCAAAAATATTGGAAAACGCAAACAGGTCCAGGTGATTAATATCCTGCTTTCTGATCCCGGATTTATAATAGGCTTCATTTATGGTCGTAACAAAGGTCTGTTCCGAAGGGGCCAGAAGATGATCCGGTACGCTTGAACGAACGGCGCATTCGTTGATTTCACCCAAGATTTCCAGATTATATTCTTTTGCTTTCTTATAGGTGGTCATCAGATGGATGGCTGCACCCTCTCCCATGACATACCCGTCAGCCCTTGAATCAAAAAAGTTGCAATCGCCTTCGGACAGAAGCCCCAGGCGCTTAAAGGCCATAAGGACTGCCGGATACAGGTTGCAGTCAACCCCGCCGGCCAGCACAAAATCAAGGTCTTTGTGTTTTAAGTTCATGGCGGCATTTCGCATGGCGATAAAGGCAGAGGCACAGGAAGCGTCAATCACGTAATTGGCACCATTCAGCCCGAAATAATTGGCAATTCGACCGGAGATAATATTGGACAAAAGCCCGGGTGTTGTGTCTTCGTTATTCTCTGGAATCGCATTCCGGATCGCTTCTACCAGCTGTTCTGAAAGCCTTGCACCCTTTCCGGCATCAATATCCAAACAGTTTTTAACGGCATTGCCGATCACATGTTTTCGAACCCTGATAATATTTTTGCTCTGCCGCTCTCCTGCAATGGTACCAAGGATAACCCCCACCTTATTGGCAGCGCTCAATTGTCCCAATAAGCCTGAACTTTCAAGTGCTTCACTGGCAGCCTCAAGTCCGAAAATCTGGCCTCTTTCAATGGATTTGACCATCATGGGGGGCATTCTGTATTTCAAATTGTTGAACTTATATTCTTTAACCACTCCCACCTTTACTTTGGGAAGCCGGTAAAAGGACATTTTATCAAGATTTGCATAGGCGTCATTATCAAAGTGATCGGCCGGGATATCAGACAATTGTTTTTTTCCTGATTCAAGTTTTTCCCAGAACTCCTGTGTATTTTTTGCACCGGGAAGGAAAACCCCTAAACCCGCAACCACTATCCGGTCATCATTGAAATCATAAGATGAATCCGTAAAAATATCCCGGGAGACCGGCTGATAATAAGGGGTCATCTGTTCAACCACAATATGATAATTAATACCGCCAAACCCATAGGAAGAAACAGCTGCTTTCCTGGAGGCAGACCCTACAGGCTTCCATTCCTGTGCGTCTTTTATAATAAACAGGGAAGAGTCTTTTAAATCATGATTTTTGGAAAGGGTTTCAAACTGGCCGTTGGGAGGCAGTATGCCTTTGTTAACGGTTAATAGTGCCTTTAAAAGCCCTGCAGATCCTGCACATCCTAAAAGATGACCGATCTGTGATTTTATAGAACTGATACCGGCAACGGCATTTTTATAAATTGAATTCAAGGTCTCAAGTTCTGCCTGATCGCCAATAATGGTGGACGTACCATGGGCTTCAATAAATCCAATATCTTCCGGCAAAATGCCGGGCCTAATATTTTCAAAACAGCGCCGGACGCTTAACACCTGCCCTGTCGGATTTGGTGCGGCAATAGCCTTGCCCTTGCCGTCAGAACTTGACCCGATGGAATTGATGACCCCAATAATCCGGTTCTTGTCCCGGATGGCATCTTTCATTCTTTTTAACACGAAAATAACCGAGCCCTCTCCCAGGATAAACCCGTCAGCACGCTCATCAAAAGGATATGATCCAACCTGGGACAAGGTTCCCATTTTTGCGAATCCAATAAAAGACTCCGGCGCCACATGGGTATTAACGCCTCCCACAATAACCTGGTCATGTTCACCGGATAACAGCTCGCCGGCAGCAGCATCAAGGGCCGTAACAGAAGATGCGCAGGCGGCATCCACAATATAATTTGCACCCCGAATGCCCAGGTGACTTGCAATCCTTGAGGCCTCTATGTTCAACAAAATACCATGAACAGGGTCATATCCGGGATTCTCACCTTCTATGCCTTTCATTAACGCCTGATTGACCGTCTTTTTTTCTTCATCGCTCAAGGTCTGGTATTCATCTGTTTTTTCCATCATGGCAGCGATCTGTGGATACCAGTACTTGAGCTGAAGCTCATTTCCCAGCTCATTGGAAAGACAGGTGGCAATAATAACGGCGGTTCTTTCAGGATCATTGCAGACAAAGCGATTATTTTCGTCCAAGAGTCCTGCATTTTCAACAGCTTTGTATGCTGTCTGCAATACCATTTTCTGACTGCGGGAAAGTTTTTTCTCCTTGCCTTCTGCATATCCGAACCGCTCCCAGTCAAATTCAAAATGATCCACATGCCCTGCAAGAGTAGTATAGGTCTTATCTTCCGCATTCCTGTCCGGATCATAATAAAGGTCATGGTTAAATCTGGATTTCGGCATCTGGCTGATGGAATATTTTTTACTTAAAATATTTTCCCACAACCTATCCGGATCATCCGCATCCGGCAGCGTACACCCTATACCCACCACGGCAATTTCATCATTGATTTTGTTTTTCGGGCTTGAAAATATTTCAAGAAAATTAATGTTTTTATACAGGGTTGATTTGGCGTTAAAATATTTATCATGGATCTCTTTAATCGTGACAGACCCGTTAAAAAAGGCCAGACTGTCTCCCACTAAAAAATTGCCTTTTTCTTTATGTTCCTCATCTTCAAACCAGGTGTAATTTTCAGGTCCTGGATTCTTGAAATCCGGCAGAAACCCTTTTGCGCCGATAAGTAATGAACCGATATTTTTCTTTTCAAAGGCTCTCTTTCTTTTTTCAAGGCTTTCCTTGTTTTTCAACATCTCAACCTCACTATCCAGCATCATCCTGGCAAACTGGGTTGGGGCTGTTCTGGACCACAAGCCCAAACTTTTACCAATCACAACAGTCTCGTTTTCCCGGATAATGATGTCTCTGTATTGAGGCTTAATACATTTGGAAGCCACGATTTCATCGGCAAAAAGATAGGCGGTTCCCACCTGGATACCAATTTTTGCCCCCCGGGCTGCAAGAAAAGAGGTCAGCCCTGAAATAAAAAAAGACGCAAAACAGGTGGAAATACCACCGGCAAACACCAGGTATACATCTGTAAGGTCATATTGTTTGTTGATCAGGGTGGCAATAGCATCTTCCCACAGCACCATGCTTGAAAGGGTGCCCACATGGCCGCCGGCTTCCCCGCCTTCAAAGATGAACCGCTTGCATCCGCTTTTCAGAGCATTTTCCATCATGGATACCGATGGGGTATGCAGATAGGTTTTGGTTCCGGCCTTTTCAAGTTCTGCTGCCTGGGAGGGCATTCCGCCGGCAAAAAGCGCATAGGGAACTTTATATTTTTTAACGATATCAAGATGTTTTTTAACCATGGGATTAAAGGCTTCAATCCCCACAAGTCCTGCACCGAAATTGGCCACTTTTTTTGCACCCTCTTTGAGCATGGCATCGGCCAGCTGTTCGGGAAGGCTTCCCACTGCAAAAAACGGCAACGCCCCTTGTTCAAGAACCATATTTGCAAAATCAGCGTTATCAGAAATATTTGCCATGGGTCCCTGGATTAACGGTAATTTGGTTCCCTGATCTTTGGCAAATGGTGAGTCCGGCTGAACAGGGTCAAATTCATCAATAAAATTGATATGCTCGCCAATGGTTTTAAAAAAACTTGAAATAATATCATTAAGACAGGTGGATTCTTTGATAAAATCCTTTGCAAACACCCCATCCTGGCCCAGGTAAAACAAAGATTGGATAAACTGGACATCCTCATTATCAAGGGCAACCATATGATCTGCAATGGACTGATACACTTTTTGTCTTCCCAGAGGATCATCTCCAAGTTCAACTGCCGCAAGTTTCAGGTCTTTGACAATTTTAGTCCCCAATTTAGCAAACACACGGTAAATATCTTTGCCATCATATGTAATCTCAGTGGAATCACTTTCATCCACCATGCCCAGAAGTTTTTTAAAATTTTCCGATACCGGCGCCTCATCTGCCATGAGAAACTGATTGTCCATAACCAGTCCTGAAACACCGGCTGAAAACATACCGGCAGCCGTGTACTTTCCAACACCGCCATGGATAAACACGGGCAGGTCACTGTTTTTTAAATACCATTGCATTAAAATAAAAGAAGAGTATCTTGAAACCTTTCCTCCTGCTTCGTTTCCTTTCAGAATCAAGGCATGGGGGGACACCTGTTTTATCTTGTCGTTTATATTGATATCCTTGATTTCAAGAACAATTTTCGTATCTGCAAAATGGGTAAAATCCCCAGGCACATCCTCTTTTGAAAAAGGAGATATTATCAGATCAAGATTTTTTATCTGCAGTTGTTTGAGTTTGATTATCAGGGCTGCATCATGTGTGCACAGCCGTATACCGAAACTCAATTTTTCTCTGGAAAGCAGCAAGACATTTTGAAGGATGTCTTCAGAGGATAAAAATTCCGTATCAAACACCGGAAGCGCACCGGCAGTAAAAATCTTGTTAAAATACTTAACATCAAACACCTTTACCGGGTTATACACCATTAAAGGCAGTCTTGAATTCAGTATTCTTCTAATCATAAGTAGTTCTCCATAAGTTTAATTTTGATTTTCACAGTACGATCGTAATCATTCACATTATCTTTTAGCCTAATCATATACTTCAAGTATTGTGCCAAGAGCTGTTAAATCTACAACCCGCTAGAATAAAAGGATTTTTAGTCACAACTATTTTTATTAGACACTGAGTTTTACCTTTACTCTTGCATTTTATGCATGTGCCGTATACAAAATTGTACATTACACCCCAATTATATGATGGAGAACAAAAAATTGAAAAAAGCCGTACTTACTTCCAAAGAACATCACTTTTTCAAAACAGTCTATAATGCAGCTTTTGCAAACCCGTTCAGTGATTTAAGAGAAAAACTTGATATCAAAATAGCAGGGTTGTTCCCTTCAGCCTCCAGGCGGGAAGGCAAAGACCTGTGCATAAAAGAAGTGGCCCGTCAGATAAAAAAACTTGAAAACCAGGGTCGTGCCGATATCAATGCGTTTCATGGTCCAGACAAGGACATTATTACCATTGTATTCCTGTTTGATATCTTTCACAAATTCAGGGATGATTTTGACCGGCTTATCGAAAATCAACTAAAAGCCGGAGATACGCCGGTCACGGTTCCCTTTGCCAAAAAAGCCATGCACATGCTCCATACTAAAGGATTTGATGAAAAAAGCGTTTCCCATTACTTTGCCCTTTCTTATCAACTCAGAAGGGCCTTTTACTTTATTTCCAACCTGCTTGTGGGCAGCAGCCCGTGCATGAAAAAACTAAAAAAACATTTATGGTATAATGTTTTCACTTATAATATTGATCTTTACGACAAATTTTTATGGAACAAAATGGAAGATTTTTCCACCCTGCTTTTAGGGGAAACCGGCACAGGAAAAGGCACTGCTGCCAAGGCCATTGGCAGCAGCGGATATATCCCTTTTGATATTAAAAAACATAGTTTTACCCAAAGTTTTACCCAGGCTTTTTCATCTTTAAACCTTTCCCAGTACCCTGAAACCCTTCTGGAGTCAGAGCTTTTCGGCCACACAAAAGGTGCTTTCACAGGTGCTGTAGATGATTACCAGGGAGTGTTTGACCGTTGCAGTCCCCATGGCTCCATTCTCCTGGATGAAATCGGTGAAATTCCCAACCATGTCCAGATCAAACTGTTAAGAGTGCTTCAGGAAAGGAGTTTTTCCCCTGTAGGAACCCATGAAATATCACGGTTCAACGGAAGGGTCATCGCCGCAACCAACCGGCCCAAAAAAGATATTCTCAACGGTAAGGTATTCAGGGATGATTTTTATTACCGGCTATGTTCGGATATTATTGAAGTTCCGCCTCTCAGCACCAGAATCAAGGAAAAACCATCGGAATTGGATGATCTCCTTGCCTTTACCATTCAGAAAATGACCGGCACCCATTCTGAAAAATTAATCCTTAAAGTCAAAAGAATTATTGACCGGGAGCTTGGAAAGAATTATCAATGGCCAGGAAATGTCCGGGAGCTGGAGCAATGTGTCAGAAGCGTCCTGTTAAGACGGGACTATAAAGGCAAGCAAAAAGATGAAGATAAAACCGTGTCCCTTGCCCAGGAACTTATTCAGGGAATAAAGGACCAAGACATCCTGGTACCCTCTCTGGTGTCAGGGTATTGCAGGCTCTTGTATGACAAACTGGGGACCTATGAACGGGTTGCAAAACAGACAGGACTGGATAGAAGAACCGTAAAAAAACATATCATGAATTTTAAAAGAGATTAAAACCCTTATGCTTTATTTTTTACCCTCCCCGCTAAAAGGCATTTTATCACTGTTATTTTACACGGTGAACACCATCTTTATGACCACTCCGCTGATTGCCCTGTCTTTTTTCAAGTTTATTGCCCCGGCTCATGGGTTTGTCGTTGTCCTTGACAAAATTCTGATATCCATTGCAAACCTCTGGATAGGGATCAATTCATTCAATTCAAAACTGTTTTGCAAAATAGAATGGGATATCCGGGGGCTTGAAAAATTAGAACCAAATGAATGGTACCTTGTTCTTTCCAATCACCAATCCTGGGTGGACATCCTGGCGTTGCAGACAACGTTGAACAGAAAAATCCCCATGCTGAAATTTTTCATAAAAAAAGAACTGATCTGGATTCCGTTTTTAGGGCTTGCCTGGTGGGCATTGGATTTTCCGTTTATGAAACGGTACTCAAAGCACCAATTAAAAAGAAAACCCTATTTAAAGGGAAAAGATCTTGAAAATACAAAAAAAGCCTGTGAAAAATTCAAGCACACGCCTGTCACCATTATGAATTTTGTGGAAGGAACAAGATTTACCCCGCAAAAAAAAGGGTCCCAGAACAATCATTTCACCCAT
>JAHJLN010000214.1 GCA_018821715.1 Pseudomonadota bacterium
TATTTAAAGAAAGGGCGGCTGTAAAACAAAAAAAATGAACCAGACTTCGCTGGTTATTTTCTTTTTTTAGAATTAATGTGCAAAACTATATTTATGAATATTGAATTCGAAAAAGCAAAATTATCAGACTACAAAGAAATTCACACTGTCATGGAAACATCTGCCCGCGAAATATCGAGAAAATCGTATCATAAGGAAGTGGTAGATACGTTTGATAAATTTTATGTTGAAAAAACAACTGATTATATCAAGCAGACTCTAGAAAACCCAAACAATCATACGATCCTTGCAAAATCTGGAGAAAGGATCATCGGCTTCATTCAACTCAAAGTGAACAAACAAACCGGAACCATAAGCCATCTCTATATTTTGCCAGGTTATGAAGGTAACTCGGTAGGCACTCAGCTTTTTAAACGTATCAAAGTAAAAGCAATGCAATTGAACATTAACAAATTAATGTTAGAGAGCACTCTAAATGCACTTTCCTATTATGAGAGGCTTGGCTTTAAAAATAATGGCTTAATACCAGACGGATCTGCCTATATTCTTGAAATGGAGTTGGAGTGTGTCTAAAAAACCAATGTACAGAGCAGAACGGATTAAACTGCATCAAAACTCAAGGATAAGAAATTGACAATCCTTGTCCCGAATAAGCATTTTATGAAGATACCGAAAAAATAAGAGAAGACAAACAGAGAGGAGAATAGACGAGCGAAACATCTATAAAATAATAGATTTTAATAAACTCTCTAAAAGGTATTGTCAACAGATGTTACGAACATGTGACAGATTAACACCCGATACATTATCTTTATGCTCCTTAATTAAAAATTTCAGTAAGAAGCCCAACTGAATATCCGGTTCATTTGGCATTGACAATAAATTTTGAAAAACCTGTAATGCACTGATGTTGTGGCAGGATACTATATTGGCAAACCACAGGCTGTGCTGTGTTAATTCTTAAAGTTTCCGATCGCTTACTTTTTAAATAAATTCCATCAAAATTGACAAAAAGTCCCTGAACGGGAACTTTTTATTGCATTTTGCTTGCAAAGCTGCTAAAAGTATCCGATCAGAAACTTTTATACAGGTGACAAATTGAAATCTTCAACAAAAATTAATAATCCTAAAGAATTAGGGCAGCATCTACTTAAAGAGCGTAAAAGCCTCAAGCTAACTCAAAAAGAGATCTCTGAGTTTTCTGATGTTGGTAGAAAATTTATTATAGAGCTTGAAAAAGGTAAAGCAACCGCTCAGCTTGGGAAAGTATTTGAATTGTTGAACAGCCTTGGTCTTGAACTCCATCTTATTAAACGTGGAGATAGTTGATTTTGGAAACCTTGAATGTTTTTTTTGGACAAATCAAAGTCGGTTCCCTAAGTATTGATGGTAGGAGACTATTTTCATTTCAATATTCCAAGAAATGGCTGACTTCACCTGATGCTTTTCAAATATCTATTTCTTTGCCGATGCAAGAAGGTATTTTTTCACATGATAAAGTAAGATCATTTTTTTCCAATCTGCTACCTGAATCAGCCGTTAGAGAATTAATCGCGAAACGACTCGGGATTTCAGATAAAAATGATTTTATGCTTCTCAAACGTATTGGAGGAGAGTGTGCAGGGGCAATAACAATTCTGCCTGAGTCAGAAATACCTGAGTCACCGGATCAATACACATATCGTTCTTTATCAGACAAACAATTAGTAGATCTAATAAAGCATATCCCCAGGCACCCTTTGCTTGCAGGCCAGGAAGGAATCCGAATATCGTTAGCAGGGGCACAAGAAAAACTGGCACTTTTCTACAAAGATCCTACTTTCTATATCCCCATAAATGGTGCTCCAAGCAACTATATTTTAAAACCGGGTATGGCCCATTTCCAGTCTTCCATTGAAAATGAATGCTTTTGTATGATGCTTGCCAATGCTATTGATTTGAATGTTCCGCCTGTTATAATTACCCCAAAAGAGACCCAAAAGGTTCTATTGATCAAAAGGTATGACAGAATTTTGGATAATGATGTTCCCATGCGTCTTCATCAGGAAGATTTTTGTCAGGCGATGGGGCTTTCCCATGAACTGAAGTATCAGGCTGATGGTGGTACTGGGCTGAAAGAATGCTTTGATCTCGTCCGTGCATATTCTGTAAATCCGATTAAAGATTTTCAACAATTGATGCAATGGGTGTTTTTTAATTACTTAATCGGGAATATGGATGGGCATGCAAAAAATTTGTCTTTTATATACCAGGCCAAGCAGATCCGATTAGCACCTTTTTATGACATGATGTGTACAGAAATATATGAAGACCTGTCACAAAAGCTTGCTATGAAAATAGGAGGAGAAAACAGACCAGAATGGATTATGGAAAGACACTGGAAACGATTTGCAGAGGAAATAAAAATAAACAATGCTGTTCTCCAGAAACGATTATTGGATTTTTGTCTTAAAGTGACCAATAAAATTGACAGTGCCTATACAGACTTCATAAAAAGATATCAAAGGAACAGCCTATTAGAAGATATCATACCAGCTATAAAAAAAAGATCGGATAGAACGCTTAAACAATTTGATTAAATTTACAACAAAAAAATGAACCGGGTGTGACCGGTTCATTTTTAGTTTTTTTTAGGTGCAAGGAAATATAATGAATAAGCCGATCCTCTCTCGATATCGAGTCGATAATGTTCCGTTCATTCTCCAGCCAATTTTTTACTTTTATGGATATGGGGTGGGTGCTTTATTACTTATTATCCTCTTTATCTTAAGAGTAACCATCAAAGTAAAAATTTCGGGCCATGAAAAGCTCAGGAAAAATTCAAATCATATCTTTTGCTTGTGGCATAGCTTCGTTCCTTTGGCGCTGATAAGTGCAACGCCTCTCATCCCCATCGTCCTTGATGGTCTCCCTCAGGTTTGGATGCAGCATCCTAACTGGTACATGAAACCAATACACGTTTTGCTTCGCTTGATGGGCGTCAAAAAATTAATCATGGGCTCTACAGGACACTCAGGCCGCAAGGCGGCTGAACAACTCATCGAGCACTTGCGGACAGGGTATTCGACAGTTCTTAATCCTGATGGACCGCAGGGTCCTGCGTTTACACTGAAGAAAGGCATTCTCCATATGTCCCTGCAAAGTCATGTTCCAATCATAGCGATGCAATTTAAGGTGTCAAAGTTCTTGGAACTTGGAACTTGGGATCGAAAGAAACTGGCGTACCCATTCTCCACCATAGAAATAAAATTTGGTGAACCTATTCAAGTTACGAACAATAATTTCGATTACGCATATGATTTAATAGTGCAGGCGATAGGGTGAAGTATTTTTTTTGTTTAATGGTAAAAATAATTGTCGTTGATCAGGGGCATCTGAAACGGGCATTCCTGTTTGAATTAATTCGTCTTAACTGAAATCATTGACAATTCCGGTAGTGATTGATAGAGCCCTCAAGCATTATGGAAACAATAATTTCCACATTTTTTATCATGATTTTGATATTCAAATCTCAAAAACAAGGCAAGGCAAATTTGTACTTTTACCCAAGGGAATACCGGGGTGGCAGTTACCCGGTTAATGTAACAATAAGTTCGAACGGTCATGTGGAGGCATTTTTTTGGCTGTTTGGAAGCCGCTCAACTGGTTTTTTTTGAATATATGGATCTTATAGCAACAATATGCTCTATATACGAATCAAAATTCATTTGACAAATTATTTAAAATACTTTATCTATGGTTCATAAAAAGACCCCTAAGCTATCTTATGGTCTATATACGAATCAAAGGAAAAATAATGCCGAAATCCATCACACGCACCTATTCACGTTACAGCCGAGATGCGGCTGCTTTGCTCGGTGCGTTAATCCGCGAAGCGCGGAATGAGCGCAAATTTACTGCCCAGGAATTGGCTGATCGTGCTGGTATTTCCAGGGGACTGCTGCAACGTATTGAAAAAGGCAATCTGAAATGTGAAATCGGAGTTGTGTTCGAAGTGGCAGCCATTGTCGGCATCAAGCTATTTGAGGTCGATGAAAGCGCTTTGACGAAATACCTGCGTCAAACAGAGGAGAAGTTGGCACTCCTGCCAAAGTCTGTTCGAAAGAAATTAAAAACGGTGCGTGATGACTTCTAAGACTAAGAAAGAAGCCTTTGTCTGGATCTGGCTGCCGGGCGAAACCGTGCCTGTTGTAGCCGGACGGCTTGAAGCTGATAACGGCAACATTCTGTTCAACTATGGTAAAAGCTACCTGGACCGTATCGATAGCAGCAAACCTGCGATTGCAATTTACGAACCCGAATTGCCGCTAATGGCTGGGGTACTTCCCTTACCGGAAGGTTTGACCATGCCTGGCTGTATCAGGGATGCTGCGCCTGATGCGTGGGGCCGGCGTGTAATTATCAACAAAATGTCAGGATTCAAAGGCGCTGGCACTGATACAGCCGACCTGGACGAATTGACCTACCTTCTGGAATCTGGTTCGGACCGGATCGGTGCACTCGATTTTCAGCGGTCTCCTACAGAATTTGTGCCGCGCATTGCAAATAATGTCAGCATGGAAGAGTTGATTGAATCTGCAGAACGGGTCGAAAAAGGCGTCCCCCTTACACCTGAGTTGGATCAGGCGTTGTTTCATGGCAGCTCTATTGGCGGCGCCCGTCCTAAAGCTTTGATTCAAGATCACGGTAAAAAATATGTGGCCAAATTTTCATCCAGTACTGATCTGTACAGCGTAGTTAAAGCTGAATTTATTGCCATGCGTCTGGCTGAATTGGCCGGATTAGATGTTGCACCAGTCAGAATGAAAAAAGCAGCAAACAAAGACGTACTTTTGATTGAGCGCTTTGATCGTGAGCCAAAAGGTGGCAAGTGGACACGAAAGGTTATGGTCTCAGCTCTGACGCTGTTTTGTCTGGATGACATGATGGCGCGGTATGCCAGCTACGAAAGGTTATCCCAGATTATCCGCCACCGTTTTACCAATCCAAAAGTTACACTGAAAGAGCTTTTTTCTCGGCTCGTTTTTAATATTCTGTGCGGCAATACCGACGATCATGCGAGAAACCATGCGGCGTTTTGGGACGGTAAAGCACTGACCCTGACACCTGCTTATGACATTTGTCCACAAGGCCGCACCGGCAATGTGGCTTCCCAGGCCATGCTCATATCTGGCGATAATAATCTGAGCCAACTCAGAACGTGCCTTGAGACAGCGCACAACTTCCTTCTTTCTGAGGAAGAAGCCCACGAAACGTTCGCTACCCTGACTGCCGCAATCAAACAAAATTGGGACTCTGTCTGTAAAGAAGCTGAGCTGAATGAGGTAGATAAAAAACTTCTTTGGAGACGGCAGTTCCTAAACCCCTATTCGGTTGAGCAATAGGCATTACCGTTATGGAGTCTGGGGGCATTATCTCAGGACTGAACAATTGATCGTGATGGGATTTATGGTAAAGTTTTCCAAAAGCGTATAAGAAATATGGGGGTTGAAGAAGTAAAGACAGCTCCTCAAAGTCCCTGGCAAAATCCATACTGTGAAAGGGTTATCGGCAGCGTCCGGCGTGATTTCTTAAACCATATAATTGTGCTTAACGAAAAACATTTAACAGGCATTTTGTTAAATTATTTCAAGTATTATCATCATGATAGAACTCATCTTGGCTTTTCAAAAGAGACTCCATTCGAACGTCAGGTTCAGTTCGAGCCGGAGAATGGTTTACTGGTCGCCTTTCCCAGAGTTGGAGGGCTTCACCATCGTTATGTGTGGAAAGAGGCTGCTTAAAAATTTTTCAGATAGTACAGATTCATTAGAAAAGGTTGTCAAAATGCTTGCAAGTATACTCAACGGAAAAAATATTTGACAAACGCCCCAATTTTGGTACCTTTCTAATTATGGATTTAGATGACCTAAAATTAAAACCGTTTCTATGGGAAGTAAGGTCCAAGATTCAAGATGGAATCGCCAGATTGAATAGTTCCCAGATCTAAATATCTCAGGCACATCTGGAAATCCCAACTTAAAAATGCACCGGATTTCACCGGTGATTTTATAGGAAAATATATAGGAAAATGAATTCAATCAAAAAGACCGCAAGAGCCGCAGGATTTTTGTATCTTCTTATGATCATATTTTCTGTCTTCAGCCTTGTATTTATCCCCTCAGCTTTTATTGTGTCTGGAGATGTTGCAAAAACTGTCAACAATATCACGAATGCTGAGTCGCTCTTTCGTCTCGGAATTGTAGGCGGATTAATCAACCAAGTAATTTTTGTCTTATTGGTTCTGTTTTTATATAGATTATTCAAGCCTGTTAACGAAAAACAGGCTTTACTTATGCTTATATTCGTTCTAATCGGTGTCCCTATTGCTATGCTCAATGAGCTTAATTATTCTGCTGTCCTATTACTATCAAGCAGTACTGACAACATAACAGTATTGACTGCAGATCAGTCGCAATCGTTGATAAACCTATTCCTTGATTTGCACGAACACGGAATTATTATCGCTGAGATTTTCTGGGGCCTTTGGCTATTACCTCTTGGGTTTTTAGTTTTCAAGTCGGGTTTCCTTCCTAAAATTTTGGGCATCTTGTTAATAATTGGATGTTTTGGCTATCTTATAGAAGTTTTTCAGTTTTTTATTTTTCCGACCTACAAAGTGATAACTTACCCTGGTTTCGCGGTTGATGCTATTGCGGAATTATCACTCGCTTTTTGGCTTTTGTTAAAAGGTGTAAACATCACGAAAGAAAATGAAAACCTATAACAGCACCATGCACAGGGATTAGCAGGGTCGGGCGGTTTGAATTTTTGCCAAGTTTATTGTTATACGGGCCTTTGCAAAGGCATCATTACCCTGATCACCCGTGATGGTTATAGTGGTGCTGATGTTTAGCCTATGTACACTCGGAGAAGTAACAAAGGAGTCGGCAGACTCAGGCAAGAAGACCGCTCAACCTTCGTTCCAGACGGCTGCGCTGACTGGAATGCAGTGCTGGACCGGACACCGCACGCCGATCAGCACCGCATTAAAAAAACCAGTATAATTGACAATTATAATCGATATATAAAGGAGATTCGATGTGGTAAAAGCTTTTTCAGATTTTAACGGCTTGGAGATGTTCTTCCTTGCATGTGCTATCATTGGGGGTTTCTTCGTTTTTGTGAAACTCATTATGCAATTTGCTGGTGGTGATACAGACACTCATGTCGGTGTGGATAGCAACATCGATATCGATTCTTCACACGCGGATTCTGATATTGGTTTCCGTTTACTATCCCTGCATGGGCTTTCCGCGTTTTTTATGATGTTCGGCTTAGTAGGGCTCGCACTTTATCGACAGAGCCATATGGGGACGTTCATCGCTATTATTGGGGCCGTGGCTGCAGGAATGGTGTCGGTGTGGATCATCGGCAAGCTGTTCCAGGGTGCAGTGAACTTACAGTCCAGCGGCACGCTCAAAACCGCTGATGCAGTGGGCAGCTCAGGAACTGTGTACCTCACTATCCCGGAAGGAGGAATAGGACAGGTCAGTCTTAATTTCCAAAACCGTCTCCGGGAATTTGATGCCACTGAAAAAAATGGGTCGCAAGTTCCCACCGGTATTCCGGTACGTGTTGTTCAAGTAAAGGCGAATGTTCTTGTAGTGGAAATTATAAATTAAAAAAAAAAGGAGTTATTATGTTCGATTTTTGGATTCTTCCCATAGCCGCGTTTCTTATTCTTATTGTATCAACCATTACCTTTCTTGCTTCTCGGTATAAACGATGCCCGTCAGACAAGATACTGGTTGTCTACGGTAAGGTAGGTGCGGGACAATCGGCCAACTGTATCCATGGAGGAGGGGCACTCATCTGGCCGTTAATCCAGGATTACGCATACATCAGCTTGACACCGATGACCATTAGTATCCCCCTTCAGAAAGCTCTTTCATTACAGAACATAAGAATTAATGTACCATCTACTTTTACAGTCGGGATCAGTACAGAGCCTGGGGTTATGACATCTGCTGCCGAACGGTTGCTCCATCTAACGCAAACAGACATTGAGGAGATGGCCAAGGAAATCATATTTGGTCAGTTGAGACTTACTGTAGCTTCGTTGACTATCGAGCAGATCAATCAGGACCGCGAGAGTTTTCTGGAATCGATCCGCAAGAATGTTTCTCCGGAACTGAATAAAATCGGCCTTTTCCTGATTAATGTTAATATAACCGATATAACCGATGAGTCCGGATATATTGATTCTATCGGGAAAAAAGCGGCCTCCGAAGCGATTAACCAGGCCAAGGTCGATGTTGCTGAACAGGAAAAACTTGGTGCCATTGGCGAGGCTGAAGCAACAAAGGTGAAAGAAATTCGAGTGGCTGAAAATGTGGCTGAGTCAGAAAAGGGTAAGAAAAAGGCCGAGGCTGACCAACGCATTTTTGTTCAGCAACAGGAGGCAGAAGCAACAATCGGTGAGGCTGTTGCCAACCGTGACAAAGAGATTAAAGTCGCTGAGAATGTGGCTGAGTCGGCAAAAGGTCAAAAAAAAGCCGAGGCTGATCGACGTATTGTTGTTCAACAACAAGAAGCACAAGCTGTGGACGGCGAAAACCGAGCAAAGGCTGATATGGCTGATGCCAACGCTGAACTCGCAGTGAAACAGGCATCTGCACTGCAACGAGGAGAGGTGGCCAGGCGCGAGGCAGAGGTTGAGATCCAGAAGGCTCAATACAAGGCTGAACAGGAAAGGCTCAACGCTGAAGAAGTGGTACGCCAGGAAATTGATAAGCGAAAAGTTGAGATTGCTGCTGAAGCTGAGGCTGAAAAAACCCGCCGTGAGGCAAGAGGTGAGGCCGATGCCATTCTTTTTAAATATGAGGCTGAGGCTGAGGGCGTGCGTAAGGTTCTTGAAAGCAAGGCTGCCGGCTATCTTAGTTTGGTCAAGGGATGTAATGGCGATGCAAAAGCGGCAGCCACTCTGCTTATGACTGAAAAAATTGAACAAATTGTACGACTTCAAGTTGAGGCTATTCGTAACATCAAAATTGATAAAGTCACGGTTTGGGATTCTGCCGGTAGTAGTAAAGACGGCACAGCGACCTCAAACTTTCTTTCCGGGTTGATAAAAAGTTTACCACCACTTCACGAGGTGGCTGGCATGGCCGGGATAGAACTTCCTAAATACCTTGGAGAGATCTCACCGGAAGAAGCAACTCCGAAAACGACTCAAGAAAAAACAGCTTCCACCGAAAAAGCTTAAGCTGTTGCAACTGTCACTGTTCGACAATTGCCAACAAGGAGTAAATCAATAAAAAGTATTGAAAAGGACTGTGGCTGCTCCGCTTTTATGAAATATCAACTAATTATTTGCAAAACAATAAAAATTCAATCAGATGAAAGAAACAATACGTTAACAAAAACATACTGCTGGACAAACCGCATATGCAAGACAGGCTTGATACACTGCTCGTTGCTGATCTGCAGCGATTCTCGGCGCCGGTCAGCACCGCGATTAAAGCGAGGGACTGAAACATTTTGAGTTGCAGATTACATATCCCTAATAATATATGGAGGTGATTGATATGGAAAAAGAAATTTTTGTAGTGAAGAGGTCACTCGTCCTCTTGGCCTTTTATATTGGCCTATCTCTTATCTTAGGATGTACGACGAAGAGCATTTATGTAAACATGCTAAATCTGGCTGGGCCTTGGGATGGTACAGAGACTCATCCATATAAGACCATTCAGGATGGAATTAACGCAGCAAATTCCGGTGAACGTGTATTAGTGATGGATAATGCCTATTTCGAAAATATTACGTTGAAGGAAGGTGTGGACTTAGAACCTTGGAAGGGAACACCAAAGATCGCCGGATTCTCAGGGTCACCAACGATCCTTGCCAAGGGGGACAACGCAATCATTGGCTTCGTGATCAGAGGTGGTGACGCTGGCATCAAGGTGGCACTTGGGGGTATACTTTCGAGCAAAGACAAAATTTCGGTCTTGATTCAAGACTGTGAAATATATGAGACCCACAGAGCAATAGAGGTCAAGACATCCAAGGATCTTGCTTTCGCTAAAAATCAACGCAAGTCGATCTATTTAGCTATCGATCATAACTGGATTCGCAATCTAACAGGAGATGGTATTCATGTAGAACTGAATGGTCCCAAAACCGGAGAACTCCAGATTTCAGTCAGGATTGAGGAAAATATTATTCAGGGATCATTCTTTGCAGGGGTTCAACTTGAAGCGATAGGTCAGGGACCAAATCCAGGTGGTTTTGTTCGGGCGCTTTTCACCGGCATTGTCGGCAGCAATCTGATTTTTGGAGGAAAGAACGGCATACGTCTCCATGGCGAAAACCTCGGGTCAGCCGGTGTAACTGTATTTAATAACACCATAGCAAACAATATAGCACATGGCATTACTGCAAGTGCCGATCCTGGACCGGATGGTATGGGATCAGCTCAATCAGATGTCATCAACAACATTATCAGTGGCAATCAAGGGTATGGTTATCAGGAGTTTACAAGCTTCACTTCGGCGGTGGAAATGAGCAATAATCTCTTCTTCCAAAATACAAAAGGGCATTATGCAGATAATGAAACCGGAAACATCATCAACACCCAGGCAGGACTCAACCAGCCAATCATCAATAACAAAGTGGTGTTCTACAGCGGCTTCGGCAATCTCGTTGGGAATCCTCAGTTTGCTACTGGCGAATTCCCCTGGATGGGAAAAATCAATAAAGATGGCCCTCACATATTTTTCCTGAAGCAAACTGGAACTCAGAAGAGTCCTGCAATTGACAGAGGCAAAGGTTTGGCAAAAGATGCTCGTTTAAGCGCGAGGACAACCAGGACAGACTTTTCCTTTGATACAGGTATTGTAGATATCGGATTCCACTACAAGAAGTTTTGAGTAGCCGATTTGGCTCTCTAATTCATCAAATGAAATATTTTAGGAGGTATTGATATGGATGATTACAGAAAGTGGTTGTTACCCAGTACGATTTTTATGCTTGCTGCAGCTCTTGGAATTGTACTTTATTTTTATCTTATAGGTTCACCCGCCTCCTCGGATCAGAATAATCCCAAGATAGCCTATCTTGACATGAGTTCTGGAAACAAGGGCATTTATCTTGCGTCATGGACGGATCAGCGGAATGGCAACAACGACATCGTTGGGGCAATGATAAATCCCCGTGAAACGACTGTCAAAACAAATTTTCCATTAACGGCAGCTCCTGCAAGTCAGTCTGAACCAGTGGTTGCTGCGAATACGAAAGACAAGGAATTTTTAGTTGTTTGGCAGGATCAGAGGAACGGTAGTTTCCGGGATATCTACGGTCAACGCGTTAAATATGATGGTAGTTTAATAGGAATAAATTTTGTCATTTCAATGGCCATTGATGACCAAATTAATGCTGCACTCGCTTACGGTAAGAAAATGAATCAATACCTTGTTGTTTGGCAGGACTATCGCAATGCTGGAACGACACTTACAGATATTTATGGCCAATGGGTTAGCCATGATGGCAAGCTCATCGGCAGTAATTTTGTTATCACGAAGTATACGGCCAATAGTTATGAGGTTTCCGTGGCCTACAATTCCACTGATGACGAATTTTTAATAGTCTGGGAAGACGACCGTTCAAAGACGGTTGGAAATAACAATATCTATGGCCAGAGAATTAGTTCGGCCGGGAATCTATTGGGGAGCGAGATTGCGATTTCGACTGCCCTAAAAGACCAAATTCGTCCTGAAATTGCATACAACGCTTCTAATAAGATGTACCTTGTCGTCTGGCAGGACCTTCGTAGTTCAAGCATAACCGACCCCGATATTTATGGCCAACGAATAAAAAATACCGGCGCCCTGGACGGCAGCAATTTTGCCATCAGCACTGCATCTGCGTATCAAGGTGGGCGTCTTTCCATCGCAACGGAGACACAAAGCTTTCTGGTCACTTTTGATGACACCAGAAACTTATCTACCACCGGAGGCGATATTTACGCCCAGCGTGTCAGTGTCTCGGGTGCTTTATTGGGAAGCAATTTTGCGATAAGCCTTCAAAAAGATGCAAAGAGCAGAAGCTCCGTTGCTCATGCTGGCCCTGACGGTAGTTATCTTGTTATCTGGGAAGACTGGAGGAATATCAGTTCGACTGGCACAGATATCTATGGCCAGCATGTGGCTATAGATGGAAGCCTAATAGTAACGACAGCAAACGTCAACTTTCTCCTTAGTGTGCTTACAGTTAGTGGGCAGTTAAAGCCTTGATGCGGACCGCCTCCTATTTTGTGGATATTTAGTTAAACTTCTATCTGGAAATCAAGGCAAACAAAAATATCTGCTTGTTGCAAATTTTGTGTCCCAACCAAAAAATGTTCGCGCCAAGCCGGTGATTTAGACATGGCTTATTTTAACATCAGCTACAAGATTCCCTGGACTTTGAGAAAAACGAAACAACAATTGAGCCGATTAGTGGGTTAAACGACTCATATATCAATTCCATAAAAGGGAAAATCGACTTATCTCATGAAATATATTTGGCAAACCCGTGAAAATGAGCAGTTAGTTTGGCCTGACAAGATAAAAAAAGATTTATTAGGACCAATGCTTTACAAATCTGGATAGTACGTTTCATTTTTTTAAAGGAGGAAAAGATATGACAAAACCATCCGCTTGGTGGATTTTTCTAATCGCCAACAGATGTTGGACGTAGCCCTGCCCGAACCAGTGTACCTGCTCCAGTTCGCTGACGGACCGTCGGCTGTGGCTCTTGTGGTGAATCTTGATGGCGCAAAAGACGGTCGTGTTGAAGCGGACGTGCACCAAAAAGATCCTTCAAATTGGCTAGAATTGATGGCCAGCCGTGTCAGCCACGTGTTCCCACTTTATCCCAGTGGAGTGGAGATCCAGGTGGTTCCGTCGTTACCAGAGGCACAAGCAATTTTTCGAATGCATCAACGCGTTCGTCCGGGGAGGTGAGTTATGTCCATGTGTTGTTTTCTATTTAGTACCGGTATCACCAATATCGAGCAGGAGTTGGACGTGGAGCGCGCCCGTCTCAATCGGTTGCAATTCCAGCTATCTGCCCAGCAGTACGTCAGTCAGCAGTTGTCCGAAAAGATCACCGGGATGGCGGGTGCCACAGTCGCTGCCATCGGAATCGCTGCCGATGCAGCTTATGAAGCGATCAAGGCTCTTGAAACTGCTTATGCAACCGCGCGAAACAATTATAACCAACTCTTTACCCAATGGTCATCTATTCCCTTCGGCGATCCACAGCGACTCAATCTTCTACCGGACCTTCGAGAAGCGTACAAGGCGATGTGGACTGCCTCCATAGGATTGCAGGAAGCCCGATCGCTGGCCGCGGTCAAAGCGGCAGCTCTTGTAATAGCAAAGGCCATGGCCGCATTGTTTGTCGGAGCAGTGGCGGCTTGGGGTGCCTCAAAGGCGCTGGAGGAATTGTGGGAGGGGCTCATTTCATATGTGGAAAAAGACATCACTCAGCTCGAGGCAGATCTGGCACAGGCACAAGCCGATCTCGATGACTGTTTGAAAAAATATGCGGGTTGTATAAAGTGCGGCAAATGTGTGGGCACTGACAATCTCAATATTTGTGAAGGATGTGGTGGTTTGTATTGCAAATCGTGTTTTTCGTCTTGGGTTGAAAAACACGAGATAATCTCCCACTGATGTGGTTATGGACATTTTGGAATTTTCGCATTCGCAGTACCACTATTTCCTCTTGGTGCTTGGCTCATCCTATCAGCTATAAAACGCGGATATTTCCTTAAGGTCTATCCCGCCCAAAAAACAACAAAATTATCTTTTTGGCCTGATTTTGGGCTGCTTTTTACCCCAGTGCCCTTCCTGTAGTCGGTGGCCCCTGAAATCAACCGAACCAACAATTTATAAACAGGATATTTTTGGAAAGAAAAAACAGAAAGAAAAATAACTGAAGAAAATTTAGCAGGCCCCCGCCAAGGGGGCTAGTTACATTTTAAAATAGTCCATGATATTTGAAAAGGAAGAAACCATGTTCATACTCAAATCTCATTTGTACAGTTTAATAAAGAAAAACCTGGTGGTTTTTATTGCATTTTTTTTAGCGTTGTTCACTATTGGGTGTGTCTCATCAAGTAATTCTCCTAAAGACTTTTCAATTTTACCTTTTGTACCAATGGAGTACACAGAAGTGCCTTCTTATTTACAGATGAAAACTGTTTTTGAGTCAGATGAAGAAATAGTATTGTTGATCTCTTGGAAAAAAGTAAAAACATCTGAAAATCACATTTTAAAATGGGATATTGTGGACAGCCAAGATGATATTTTATTCTCAAAAATAAGGGAAAATTTCACCAGTCATCCTAATATGTACACCTACTGCACTGTTCCATTGGAAAGTGAGCTGAAAGACCGGCTGAACCCGGGCGAATTGACAGCTAATTTTTATATTGACAATGTATTAGCCATGTCAAAAAAAATTATGTATGAATCGAAAAAAATTGTAAATAAAACAGGTCGAAAAATAGTGATTCTGCCTTTTATAGAAAAATGTGACCATCCAAGCCCTTGGAACGAAAAATCGAGAAACTATTTTCAAAATACTATATCATATGCTTTATATGTAGAAATAAAAAGGATTTTCCCTGATACCACACCCCATTATGTGACAGAGCAGAAAATTGGAAATGTGTTTAAACCGGTTTGCTTTAATGATAAAGAATGTACCAGCTTTATGCAGGGTCATTTTGGGGATAGTATATTTATCTATGGGGATCTATGGATTCAAAGAGCACAGTTGGACGCAAGCATATTGAATGTTATAATTTTTGATTCCATATCTCATACAAAAAAACGATTCCATTTTAGCCACCGATATCTTAATACTTTCTCTGCCCTTATGAATGATTTGCTTGAAGGAGTTATGTATAAAGAAGGTGCCCTTGATTACCTTAAAACATATAATTAACATTAGCCAAAAAAACCATTAAGGGGAGAACATTTAATTTATGATATACTTTCGAAACTCACTTTTAA
>JAHJLN010000215.1 GCA_018821715.1 Pseudomonadota bacterium
ACTGCATGGGAGACTGTGTGGGAGAGTAGAACGTTGCCGGTTCATTTCTTAAAAAAGGCCCAATTGGTTGATATAACCTTTGGGCCTTTTTTTATTTTTTGATCAATTCAAACTTGTAAACTTTTTTTATATCCTTATTTTTGACACAGCAATAATAATGTTGAATATATATTGTTTTTACAAAAAAGGTTCTAATCTTAATTTGGAAAGTGCTAATATATATGGAAAACCAATCAAATCCTCATCATCTGGTTCTTGGGAAATTAAGTGATTTTTTGACAGGTTGTGTTTTATCCGACACTCATGATGAAAGATACCGGCAAAAGATTGCAAAAAAACTTGTACAAAATTGTAAGTTTAAAAAAACAGATATTTTAAGCAATATAACGATTGAGGTTGCTGCAGGCAAAAGAAAGGCCACACTTAAAGTTGATTTTATCATCACATTTCAGGGAAAAACCGTTGTGTTGATAAAATATGCACCAGGATCTCTGGTAACCAGAAGACTTTCTACTATTGCCCTATCTAGAATACTTAAACCTTACCAGATCCCGATTGTTGTTATAACAAATGGAGAGGATGCTGAGATTCTTGATGGAAATTCAGGAAAGGTTATGGCAACAGGGCTTGAAAAACTGCCGTATAAAGAAGATATTGAAAAAAATATGGCATCTTTTTTATTTAAACCGATTGAAAATATCATGTTCGATCAGGCATCAAGAATTGCATATGCCTGTGAAGTGGATGGCGCATGTCCCTGCGATTCAGATGTCTGTATAATAGAATAATTATCTTCAGATTTTTAAGCATTAACTCAACAGAGTCTAATTTTTATTAAGAACCTTATTAAGATAAAAGCCTGTGTATGATCTTTTGTTTTTAGCAATTTCTTCAGGTATGCCCATAGCAACGATTTCTCCACCCTTATCCCCACCTTCAGGGCCAAGATCAATGATATGATCCGCACATTTGATCACATCAAGATTATGCTCTATTACAACAACCGTATTCTTTGAATCGACCAGCCGATTCAAAACAAACAACAATTTATTTATATCATCTAAATGGAGTCCTGTGGTGGGTTCATCAAGGATGTATATGGTTTTCCCGGTCCCTTTTTTTGATAATTCCTTTGCTAATTTTATTCGTTGCGCTTCACCACCTGATAAAGTCGTGGCAGCCTGGCCCAGTTTTATATACCCAAGTCCGACATCTATGAGGGTTTCAAGTTTGCTTCTAATTGATGAGATATTCTCAAAAAATCGAACCGATTGATTAATGGTCATATCCAGAACCTGGGCAATATTTTTATCTTTATATTTGATATCCAGGGTTTCCCGGTTATACCGTTTCCCTTTGCAGACATCACAGATTACATAGACATCAGGCAAAAAATGCATCTCGATCTTAATAATACCGTCACCTGTGCAAGCTTCACACCTTCCTCCTTTAACATTAAAACTGAACCGGCCAGGTTTATATCCCCTTGCTTTTGATTCCCGGGTTTTGGAGAACAATTCTCTGATAGGGTTAAATACCTGGGTATAGGTACCGGGGTTGCTTCTGGGTGTCTTTCCAATGGGGGATTGATCAATATGGACAACTTTATCAAGATGGGATAATCCTGTAATTTCTTTGTAACTGCCGGCAGTTTTCCTGGAACGGTTAATTCGGTTTGCAAGAATCCGATAAAGTGTTGAGATAACAAGCGTTGATTTTCCAGATCCGGAAACACCTGTTACGCATGTAAAACATCCCAGGGGAAAAGAAACATCAATATTTTTTAGATTGTTTGAATTTGCCTGATAAATGGTTAACGATTTTCCAATACCTTTTCTTCGTTTTTCAGGAATTTTAATGGACTTTTTACCGGATAGATAAAGACCGGTTAAAGACGTTTCACAGTTGATAAGTGCCTCAGGTGTACCTGAAAAAACAACTTCACCACCGTTTACCCCTGCGCCAGGACCGATATCAATCACATGGTCACTGCAAAGAATGGTCTCTTCGTCATGTTCCACAACCAGTACAGTATTGCCAAGATCCCTCAGATTCATCAAGGTAGTCAATAATCTGGCATTGTCCTTTTGGTGAAGGCCGATACTGGGTTCATCCAATACATAAAGAACACCGGTTAATTTTGATCCGATCTGGGTGGCTAACCGGATCCTCTGACTTTCTCCACCGGAAAGAGTTGCAGCAGAGCGATCAAGAGTTAAGTATTCAAGCCCAACATTTTGCAAAAAACCCAGACGTTCGAAAAGTTCCTTGATAATTCTTTCGGCAATTATTTTGTCTTTATCCTTGAGGTTTAACGATGAAATATAGCGGGCTGAGTGCTGGATAGAAAGAGAGGTGATCTCCCAGATGGTTTTATCCCCGACCTTAACAGCCTCGGAAGCTTTGTTGAGTCTTGATCCATTACAAAAAGAACAGGTTTTAAAATTCATAAACTTTTTTATTTCTTCTCTCATGTAGGTGGAGTCGGTTTCTATATACCGTCTTTTCAAGTTGGGAATCACACCCTCAAATGTTTTTTTATAAACGATTTTTTTATCCATTCGTTCAATATAAAAGGGTATTTCTTCTTTGTTTGATCCAAACAGCAGAACCTGTTGAAAATTGGGGGAAAGATCTTTAAAGGGTTTATAAATATCTTCTTTATAATGGGTAACCAGAGCATCAAGAAATTCCATAAATTGAACTGAATCCCTGTTCTCCCAAGGCAGTATAGCGCCTTGCCGTAACGAAAGCCTTTGATCCGGAACAATTAAATCCGGATCAAACTGGGTAACTGAACCTAAGCCATCACATTTTGTGCAGGCCCCCTGGGGAGAGTTAAATGAGAAAGACGCAGGTGTAAATTCAGGATAGCTGATCCCGCACTTAACACAGGACGCTTTTTCACTGAAAAGGGTTTCTGTGCGACCGGTTAAATCAAGTATGATGACAAGGCCTTCTGATAGCGAAAGAGCAAGTTCTAAAGAGTCTGACAGGCGTTTTTCAATTCCATGTTTTATCATAAGGCGATCTATAACCGCATCAATGGTATGCTTTTTATTTTTATCCAATTGTTTAAGATCATCAATTAAAAAAATTTGACGGTCAACCCTGACCCTGGCAAAACCATCTTTTTTAATTTTTGCAAACAACTTTTCATGGGAGCCTTTCTGACTGTTTATTAAGGGCGCTAAAATGATTATTTTTGAATTTTCATCAAGGGTCATAACCTTGTCACAAATTTGATCAATGGACATGGAAGAAATGGGCAGACCGCATTTGTAACAGTATGGCTTGCCGATTCTGGCAAATAATAATCGAAGATAGTCATAAATTTCAGTTACTGTTCCAACCGTTGATCTGGGATTGTGGCTGGCTGTTTTCTGTTCAATGGAAATGGCCGGGCTAAGCCCGATAATGGCATCCACATCGGGTTTGTCCATCTGCCCTAAAAATTGTCTGGCATAAGTAGAAAGGGATTCTACATATCTTCTCTGGCCCTCGGCATATAGTGTGTCAAAGGCCAGGGTGGATTTTCCTGATCCGGAAAGACCTGTAATAACTGTTAAGCTGTTTCTGGGTATTTCAACATTAATATTCTTAAGGTTATGTTCCCGGGCACCTTCAATAATGATTTTATTTGTATCCATTTATTCTTATTTTATATTCCGGGCCTGGAAGGCAGCCATTTTGATCGCCTCTGTAAGACTGGACGGATCTGCAATTCCATGCCAGGCTATGTCATATGCTGTGCCATGATCCACAGAGGTTCTGATGATGGGAAGGCCCAGGGTTGTATTTACCCCATCCTTAAAATGGATGAGTTTAAACGGAATAAGACCCTGATCATGATACATGCAGACCACTGCATCATATTTTGCGTTAACCGCTTGAAAAAAAACAGTATCCGGCGGCAGGGGACCGTGGATGTCAAGTCCTTCTTTTTTTGCAAGCCTGACAGCAGGTGCAATGATATCTTCTTCCTCGTGTCCAAACATGGACGCTTCTCCTGAATGGGGATTTAGTCCTGCAACAGCAATTTTTGGGGCCTTAATATTAAATCGGTTTTTTAAGGAGAAATGGGTGAGCCTAATTTTTTCGATAATATTTTCGGTGGTAAGACTGGCAGACACCTGGGATATAGGAATATGAATAGTGACAAGCACAACCTTAAGTTTTTTTCCTGCCAGCATCATTGCATATTCCTGGGTATTTGTCCTGTGGGCCAGCATTTCCGTGTGACCGTGAAATTGAGAGCCTGCAAGTTTTAGTGCTGTTTTTGTAATGGGACAGGTCACAAGGCCGGAAATGCGATTGTTCATGGCAAGATCAATTCCTTTATTGATATAGTCCTGCATGGCAGTACCGGTTTCAACGGTTGGGATCAAAAGATTGGAACAATCAAGATTTAAGATAGAGATGTCCATAATATCCAGGGTATTAAATACATATTTACCTTGTTCTGGATCATTTATGATATTGATAGGATTGCGGACGGCTAACAGTTTTAAGGCCTGTTTTATAATAGACGAATCTCCAATAATCAAAGGCTTGCATACGTCATAAAGCTTTGAATTGTTTAACGCTTTTATAAGTATCTCAGGGCCGATCCCGACAGGATCTCCCATGGTAATGCCGATAACCGGAAGAGTGTGTGAATGTTTCATTAAACTATTTATAACATTAAGGTTAAATGATGTAAAATACAGTGCAATATACTATTGGAAAATGAAAGTGTAAATATAATTTGTGATATAAAATTGTGAAACTACTGTTAAAATCAGGTTTTAAAAAAAGGTGAAATATTTATTAAATTCGGAGTAATTAAAAGAAAATTAGAGAGAATAGGAGTAAATATATTTTTTAGAATAAGCAAATATTATTTAAAATGTTAAAATATCGTGGAAAAAGAACTAGTTGTCGAAGTGGTTGGTTTTTTTAGAAAAATTTTTGTTTCACAGAAAAAAACTAATAAAATCAAATAATTAAAAAATTATGCCAAACAAAATTCTAATATTAAGCTAACACTTGCTATTAGATTTGACCAATAAAAGAGATTGCAATAAAAAAATACATACTTTTTGTAAATGTCAGTTTTATCCGTCAGTATTTGTAAATTTGCTTAAAAACCAGTGTTTCAATTCATAGTTGGTAGAAAGAGGTCTTTTTTGAAAAACATAGAATCGTTCTGGGAAGAAGTAAAATGCCAAATCAAAAAAACATTACCCGATCATAGCTACAGGATGTGGATAGATCCTGTAGAGCTTCTTGAGTATGATAAGCACCATGTTAAACTATCCAGCCCGAACGTTTATTTTATCAAACGATTAAAAGATAATTATGTTCCGATATTTAAAGAAGAGTTTTCAAAACTAGGGGTGAGTGATATCCAGATTGAATTTAAAGTGTCCTCCAAAAAACAATCAGATTTAAAAGAAAAAGATAAAACTTCTGGGGCATATCCAGCTGTTCAATTGATACCAAAACGTTCAAAGCAAATGAATCTTCCAGGTCTCAATGTAAGATTTAATAACGGACGACTGCTTAAAAAAGGATTTACATTTGATGATTTTGTTGTAGGAGACAATTCAAATTTTGCTTATTCTGCCTCACTGTCACTTGCCCAGGGAAGAATAAACGGTACGAGCATTCTCTACCTTTTAGCAAAAACCGGCCTTGGAAAAAGTCATCTGTCCCAGGCTGTCGGACACCATATCATTACCAATAGTCTGTCAAAAAAGGTTTATTATGTGACAGCAGAAGATTTTACCAATGAAATGATATATTCTTTGAAAAGCAATACTATTTCACAGTTCAAAGAAAAATACAGAAAAAAATGCGATGTTCTGATTTTAGAAGATGTACATTTCCTGTCCGGCAAGGATGCAACACAAAAAGAGCTTGCCATAACATTGGATTATCTTCTGGAGGCAGATAAAAAAATTATTTTTTCAGGGTGTGAACTCCCTGATGACATTCCAAAACTCAATGATCAGTTAAGATCAAGGTTAACTCTTGGGCTTGTCACCGAAATAAATGCGCCGGATTATGAAACCCGGGTCAGAATATTAAAAAAGAAATCAAAAAAGTTTGGGTATGAAATACCTAATATCGTGACCGAGTATATAGCTCAGGAACTGTGTGACGATGTCCGCCAGCTTGAAAGCGGTTTGTGCGGAGTGGCTGCAAAGGGACAGTTAATGGGGTATAATATTGATATTGAACTGGCAAAAAGTGTTTTAGCCAACCTTACAAATGCCAAAAAAAGAATTACAATTGAAGCAATTAAAAAATTGGTTTGCAATGAGTTTTCAATTTCTGAAAAAGATATTGTATCAACTTCCAGAAAAAGAAGAATTGTAAAACCTCGACAAATGGCCATATTCCTTTCCAAAAAATATACAGATCAACCCATAAAAAAAATCGGCAACAGTTTTAACAGATACCATGCAACAGCCATATATTCCATTAATGCAGTTGAAAGAGAGCTAAAGCAAAAAGGGATTCTTTTTGAACAACTGAATTATCTTTCAAAGAAAATCGAAACAGGTAAGCTATAAATGGAACTGTCCGGTTCGATTTTCAGATCTCTTCAAAAGATATCAGGAAAGCCAAACGTCACCAGAGAAAAAGAAGAATTGCTGTGTTACTCCTATGATGCCACTGGAAACTCATATCTCCCGGATGCCGTTGTGTTCCCGGGATCAGAAGAGGAAGTTATCCGGATTTTGAAACTGGCATCAAAGGAAAAATTGATCGTGGTTCCCCGCGGCGCCGGTTCCGGGATGACAGGTGGTGCAGTGCCGGTAAAAGGTGGACTTGTGATGGTCACAAGCCGTATGAACCGTATCCTTATAATTGATGAAAATAATTTTTTCACAAAAGTTCAGCCGGGTGTCATTGTCTCAGATATCCACACACGTGTGGAAGAAAAAGGGTTGTTTTATCCGCCTGATCCTGCAAGTTCTTCAGTTTGCACTATCGGGGGGAATATTGGTGAATGTGCCGGGGGACCAAGAGCAGTTAAATACGGGGTAACACGGGATTATGTGTTAGGGTTGCGAGCAGTATTGCCTTGTGGTGAGGTGATTCAAACAGGCGTTGCCACAGCAAAAGGTGTTGCAGGGTATGACCTTACACGCCTGATTGTAGGGTCGGAAGGCACATTGGCAGTCGTCACTGAAATTACATTGAAGCTTTTGCCAAAGCCTCAAGCCATTAAAACAATGGCAGTATTTTTCGACAGTATGCAAAAGGCTGCTAAAACAGTACCCGGCATCATGAGGGAAGCAGTTGTCCCAAGATGTGTTGAATATTTGGATAAAGCCTGTCTTGATCTTGTAAAAGACCACTTAAGTTTTGAAATACCTGAAAGCATTAAAGCGTTGTTGATTATTGAATTGGATGGAAATATCGATCGTGTTGAAAAAGATGCAAAAAAGATAAAAGAATTGTGTTTGTCCTATGATGCTCTTGAGGTAATGGTTGCAAAAGATGAAATAGAAGCACAAAAATTGTGGAATGCAAGGAAGGCGCTATCTCCTGTGCTGTATAAAATTGCAACCAATAAGATAAACGAAGATATTGTTGTTCCCATTGATAAAATTCCGGATATGGTTCAGATTACTCAAAATATACAAAAGACATATGGTTTAAAGGTGGTCAGTTTTGGCCATGCGGGTGACGGAAATATCCATTGTAATATCATGTATAACAAAAAAGATGAAAATGAGTCTAAAAGGGCAGAAAAGGCTGTTGATGAGCTTTTCAAGGCAACCTTAAGCCTGGGCGGAACCATTACAGGCGAGCATGGTGTTGGAATAACGAAATTAAAATACCTGCCCCTTGAAATCGGTGCAACACAGATTAAACTCATGAAAGGGATTAAAAACGTATTTGATCCTCAGAATATACTGAATCCAGGAAAGATTTTTCATTGACAATAGGCATGCATGTTATCGGGGCCAGCTTTTCTAAGACCGGATATTTTAAAAAAAAGAGTTTAGTGAAGTTTTATTGCATAATGATTGTGGATTAATAATTTTTCCAAAATATCAATTTTTGGATTTTTATTACGCAAGATACAGCATTTTATGGAAATTGAACAATATGTTGAGCAAAGTTTATGTTTTTTATTAAAATCCCCAAAACAATCCGGGATGTCTATGGAGTCTTGTTTCAATGAAGTGTTGATAATTATCTGGTCCAGTTGCTTGATTTCCATATTCATTCCAATATCAGGTTATTTTTTTCTTACTTAGTGTAAAAATTGTTATAGGTCAACATCTAATTTTTTTATATTGATACCATTGATTCCAGTTTTTCCACTAATGGTATAAGGGTTTGCTTTTGAGTTGCAGAAACAAGAACGCCCTGGTTCAGTAACCAGTTGTCCTCAAAAGACTTAAGATCAATTCTGTCAATTTTATTAAATACAAAGAGGGTAGGGATGGTATCTAATTTTAAATCTTTAAGAATTTTTTCTACAGATTCTTTTTGCTGCCTATAACGCGGGTTGCTGATGTCTATCACATGCAGAATAATATCTGCATCAGACAGTTCATCCAAAGTAGCATGGAATGCTTCCATTAACTCTTTTGGAAGATTTTTAATAAATCCCACCGTATCTGTAATAATGACTTCTGTGTCCCTGGGAAATCTCAATCGTCGGCTGGAGGGATCAAGGGTTGCAAACAATCGATTGGCGGTAATAATATTGCTTTGTGTCAAAGTATTCAGCAAAGTGGATTTGCCGGCATTTGTATACCCAACAATGGAAATAATGGGCAAATCTTTTCTTTTACGCCTGGATTTTTGTTGATGGCGTTGTTTGCGGATTTTTAAAATTTCTTTCTTTAACTGGTTTATTTTTTCATTGACCCGTCGCCGGTTTATTTCAAGTTTCGTCTCCCCAGGTCCTCTGCCGCCAATTCCACCCGTTAACCGCGACATAGCAGTGTTTTTAGTGATCAGTCGCGGTAGGAGATATTCCATCTGGGCAAGTTCTACCTGATATTTGCCTTCCCGTGACTTTGCCTGTTTGGCAAAAATATCAAGGATCAGCTGGGTTCGATCAATCACCTTCATTTCTACAAAATCAGTAATGGAACGAATCTGGGATGCCGACAATTCCCTGTCAAATACAAGCATGGTTGCATACTTTTGAATTGCCTGGATAATCAGGCTTGAAAGTTTTCCTTTACCCACGACAAATTTTGGATCAATATTTTTTCTTTTTTGAACGGCTGTGCCAATTACATTAATACGACTTGTTTTACAAAGCTCTTTAAGTTCTTCAATGGAATCATAGGCTTCTTTTGGATCAAACGTGGTTGCATTAATTAAAAATGCGGTTTCTGTCCCGGAGTCCGGTCTGTATAAAGAATTTTTTCTTGTCAGTTCAGATTCAAGTGCCAGTATTTGAGCCAGGCAATCAATGTTAAGGTCGTAAATGGAGCTGGGTTCAAGGACCTGGTATGGGTCTGAATCCTCATCCGGCAGGATATGTCCCGAATAAACGGTTCCAGGGTTACCGTCAGATGTAATGCAAAAAGCTGAGATATAGTCCAGGCGCAACAAAGCAAGGTCAGTTAAATCATCCCTTGTCAGGGGTTCGTCTTTTAAATGAGTATGAACCAGGCGAAGGCCTTTGAGTCTACCGGGAATGGCCATATATCCCAACGTAACCGGAATGACAATTCTATTGGGCTCTCCTACAATTACATAGATGATTTTCCCATTCCGGTCAATGAGCAGACCTATCTGCCGTCTGATATCATAGGATAGTTCAACCAAAATTCGTGCAGGTTCAGGATCGATAATGTACTCAGGCGGGGTGTTAAAGGTATAAAGGGTCTCGATTCTTTTGATCTGGGTATTCTTAAGACCGGAAGTGTTGCCATACAAATTTTTATTCATTCAAATTCCTGGTATGAATCGGGTGCAAGATCTTCAAACCGCGTATATTGACCGTGAAAATGCATAAAAGCAGTGCCTGTAGCCCCATTTCTGTTTTTAGCAACAATGATTTCAGCCGTACCTTTTTTAGGATTGTCCGGTTCTTTATTGTAGACCTCATCCCGGTAAATAAATGCTACAATATCGGCATCTTGTTCCAGAGCACCGGATTCTCGAAGGTCAGACAGCATGGGACGCTTGTCACTGCGAGTTTCAAGCATTCGGTTCAGCTGGGATAATGCAATAACTGGGACCTCAAGCTCTTTTGCAAGGGCCTTTAAAGACCTTGAAATTTCTGCAATTTCAAGGTCTCTTCGATCGGATTTATACGGGGGTTTCATCAATTGAAGATAATCAACAATAATCAAGCCTATTTCATTGTGTTTTTGATATAGTTTTCTTGCCTTTGCCCGTATTTCCATAACCGTAATATTGGGCGTGTCGTCAATAAAAATAGGCATTTCATTTAAGACACCTGCCGCATCTGTTGCATTCTGCCAGTCTTCCTGACTGATAAAACCGGTTCGAAGTCTGTTTGAATCTATGCGTGCCTCAGAAGTTAAAAGTCTCATGGAAAGTTGTTCGTTGGACATTTCAAGGGAGAATACGGCAACAGGCTTTCGTTCCTCAAGTGCAACATTTCTGGCTATGTTTAAAGCAAAGGCGGTCTTTCCCATACTGGGTCTTGCTGCAAGAATAATCAGGTCGGATTTCTGCAACCCGGATGTAATATTGTTTAACCTTACATAACCGGTGGAAAGTCCAGAAAGTCCGCCTTCTTTTCCCTGCTGCTCTTCAAGTTTATCAATGTTTAAATTGATCAACTCTCCCAGGCTTTTAAAGGAACTATTTGATTTTTTTTCAGAAATATTAAAAATAGAAGTTTCGGCAAAATCAACGATATCTTCAAAATCGCCTTTGTCTTTCAAACATCTTTCAATAATACTTGAAGAAGCGGTTATCAATTGCCTTAAAGATGCCTTGCCCTTGATGATTTTTGCATAATGAACCGCATTTACAGCAACGGGTGCAGCATCGGAAATAGCAGCAAGATAGGCAATTCCGCCAATGCTTTCAAGCTCTTCTTTTTCTTTAAGCCGATTGGCAACTGTAACAAGATCTGCCGGCTCTTCTTTAAGGGCAAGTTCAATAATTACCCTGAATATTTTTTTATGGGCGCCTTTGTAGAAGTCGTCGGGAGATAAAATGTCGATAATATCAAGAAGGCTGTCATTATTGATAAATATTGCACTTAATATTGATTCTTCCGCATCAATATCCTGGGGAGGTGTTTTGCTTAAAAGTGGGTCTGTGTCTATTTTATTTTTTCTGGGCACAATAAAATTCTAAAGAATTACATCCGGGAAAATTAGAAAAAAAATTCCCGGATGAAATTAACATATTATTTTTCTTTTGCATCTTCAGCAATGATATTTACCGTAATTTCAGGCTCGACATCTTTGTAAAGGCGGATGGCCACTTTGTACTCACCGATTTCTTTTATAGGTTCGGCAAGAAGGATGGACCTTCGTTCCACTAAGATGTCCTGGCTGTTTAGGGACTCTTTAATGTCATGGGTAGTTACTGATCCATAAAGACGGGTGTCTTCATGAACTTTGGCCTTAATGATGCACACAACTTTTTTGATTTTATCAGCCATTTCTTCAGCAATTTTTCTTTCTTTGGCAATCTGAAGTTCAAGCTTTACTTTTGTCTGTTCCATGACTTTTCTATTCTGGGGTGTCGCAATAATAGCTTTCCCCTGAGGCAGAAGATAATTGCGGCCATAACCGGGCGCAACATTCCATTCTGTCCCTGCAATGCCGATAGTGTCAATGGTTTCTTTTAATATAACTCTCATTTAAACCTCCAAAAAGGTTCAGCCTCTTTTTTTACTGGGGCTGATTTTTAATTTATTTATCATGCAGCGGTATTAAGTTTTCTAAAATTAATCCAAGTATCAAACAATCCGAATCCGATGACAAGGAACATAAAAAGGGGTTGAATTGCAATTAAGAGGTAAAAAAAAAATCTTAATGCAAAAGGGGCACTCCTTTTTTGAAAAAAAAATGATGCTACCGCAATTCCCTGGAAAAAATATGCAAACATTAAAATGATCAAGCAGTTTACAGCAATTAATTTTAACACGCCTGTGGGTAAAAATATGAATATAGATACAGCAATTACAACAAACACCAAAAAATCCG
>JAHJLN010000216.1 GCA_018821715.1 Pseudomonadota bacterium
GGCTGGTCAAGCGCAATATCATCATCGGCAGTTTTTTAGCAATCGGTGTGCTTCTGCTGTTTCTAAGAAGTGTAAGGGCGACAGTGATCACCGGCATTGCCATTCCTATTTCAGCCATTGGCTGTTTTGTCTTTCTCTGGCTTTTGGGAAGAAACCTGAATGTTGTAAGTATGGCCGGGATTTCATTTGCCGTGGGCATGCTGGTGGATAACTCCATTGTGATTCTTGAGAATATTGACCGGCACCGCAAGCTTGGTAAAAGCGCTTTTGACGCAGCTTACCAGGGAACAAAAGAAGTGTGGGGCGCGGTCCTTGCTTCCACTGCAACCACTGTGGCCGTGTTTTTGCCGGTTATCTTTATCCAGGAGGAAGCAGGGCAATTGTTCCGTGACATTGCCATTGCCATTACGTCTTCCATTTTCCTAAGCCTCATGGTTTCCATTTCCGTGATCCCAACCCTGTTTCACCTTTTTTACAGGAAAAACAACACCAGCAAACCCGGAAGATTGCAAAAAAGTGTTGTCGGCCCGCTTCTATCGACCGGCATATTAAAACTGAGCACCCTTTGCATGAAAAATACCGTTACCCGGCTGTCAACAGTGATTTTGTTTACAAGTCTGTCCATTGGTTTAACCTTCTGGCTTTTGCCGAGTGCGGAATATCTGCCCCAGGGAAACAGAAACCTTATTCTGAATATTCTCATCCCGCCACCGGGCTATTCTGTCTCCAAACTCAAAAGCATGGGCCGCTATATATACAAGGAAACCAAACCCTATTTCGAGGAAGACGGCAAAGACGGATTTCCCATGATTCACCATATGTTTTTTGTAGGGGCGGACCGTATCACACTTTTTGGCGGCACCAGCACCCATGAAACCCGCGCCCGTGAGCTGATTCCCCTTTTCAACCGGGTAATGGGAACCCTTCCGGGGGTTTTTGGTGTCAGCATTCAGGCGGGTATTTTCGAGTCTGGTATTGGAAAAGGCAGAACCGTGGATGTCAATATTTCAGGAGAAAATATCGATGATATTATCCAGGCAGCATATGCCCTGTTCGGGACCATCAAGGCAAAAATGGAACGTACCCAGGTCAGGCCTGTACCATCCCTTGAAGCCAGTTATCCTGAAGTTAAAATCATTCCCAACAAGGAAAAACTTGCCGCCAACGGTCTTACGGCAGAAGACCTGGGGGTGTATGTCGATATCCTGATGGATGGCCGCAAAATCGAGGAATACCGTCCTGAGGGTATCAAGCAGGTGGATCTGATCCTCAAAGGCCGGGATGCATCTGGCAGGTCTCCGGAAGATATTTTGAACTCCACCATTGTCAACAACTTTGGAGACCTGATCCGGGTCAAAGACGTGGCAGACATCTCATATGGTGAGGGCATGCCCCAGATCAATCACCTGGAACGGCACCGCACCATTACCCTGCAGGTGACACCGCCTGAAGATCTGGCACTGCAGAGCGCCATGGAGATGATCCAAAATCAGATTATCCCTTCTTTGGAAACAACGGGTACGCTTAAAAACGTCACGGTAGCTGTGGGCGGCAATGCAGACAAACTGGTGGAGACCCGTCAGGCCCTCCAGTGGAACCTTGTTCTGGCCCTGGTCATTACCTATCTTTTAATGGCCGCTTTATTTGAAAATTTTTTATATCCCTTTATCATTCTTTTCACCATCCCCCTGGCTGCGGCAGGGGGTCTTGTCGGGCTGTTTGCCGTCAATACCTTTATTGCTCCCCAGGGTTTTGATGTCTTAAGCATGCTGGGGTTTATCATTTTAATCGGTACGGTTGTCAACAATGCCATTCTCATTGTCCATCAATCCTTAAATAATGTCCGCTATAACGGCCTTTCTGGGAAAGACGCTGTGACAGATGCCGTCAAGACCAGAATCAGGCCTATTTTCATGAGCGCCATCACCAGCCTTCTGGCAATGCTGCCCATGGTATTGTCAACCGGTTCAGGCAGCGAGCTGTATCGGGGCTTAGGATCGATTCTCCTGGGGGGGCTTGCCATGTCAACGGTATTTACGCTCTTTGTGATCCCGTCTCTGCTGGTTTTTATTATTGGTTGTGAAACAAAAAAACCCATGGAATCCCTTTGACTTTAATTTTTTTTAACCACCTATTTTAACAGGAGCTCTGGTATCGGATACATCAATAAACATATTCTGACAGCTGTCGTGGCCGCAGAAAACGGAGAAATTTTTGAGCTGGAAGGCTATGGCGCGGTCGGAATGTCGGGAAACAAACAGGTTGTATTAAAAAAAGAGCACACAATTCCCATGCCCCATGGCAGTGAGCTGATGATGCTGCCCAAAAGACGGCCCATTGTCTATGATATTGCAACAGATCAATTTATAATCATTGAGCGCAATCCGTTTCAGCCGGATGAAAAAATATTTCCTGTTGCCGTGTTTAACTCCCCGGGATATGTGAACCGTCATTTTTGTGCTTATGATGATGACACCATAAAAGATGTTTTGCCATTGTTTTCCTATGGTGCCGTAGGGTTTGGAAAAAATAATTTCAGGTCTGCCGCCCTGCTTGTGGATAAAGAACCCCGCCAGGATTTAAGAAAAATGCCGCACAAGGGCATTGTGAAAGGGGTCGGCCGGATGCAGAAAAAGTATCCGGACAACCGTTTGATACGGCATCTTGAAACCTGTGCCCTGCAATACGGCTGCCCGGCCGGAAAAAATTTTTTCCTCCGGCGGTATGAAGCCCCCCTTCCCACCTCAACGGTCTGCAATGCCAATTGCCTTGGGTGTATTTCCCTTCAAACGGAAAACAACCTGTGTGCCTGCCAGGAACGCATCGGTTTCACCCCGAAACCAGAAGAAATCGCCCAGGTGTCCCTTGAACACATTTTACATGTCAAAAAGGCGGTTGTCAGTTTTGGCCAGGGATGTGAAGGAGATCCCTTAACCGCATTCAACGCCATTGAACCTGCCATAAGACTTATCAGGGGAAAAACAGACAAGGGCACCATAAATCTGAACACCAATGCAAGCCTGCCCCGGCATGTTGAAAGCTTATGCAGGGCCGGACTTGATTCCATGAGGGTCAGTATAAATTCAGTCCGGAAAAATTTGTACCACGCCTATTTCAGACCCAGGTCTTATCAATTTTCAGATGTGATTGAAAGTATTGTTGCGGCAAAACACCAGGGGAAATTTATCTCCCTTAATTATCTTAACTGCCCTGGATTTACAGATTCTCAAAAAGAAGTTGCCGCGTTAAAGAAATTTATTGATACTTACAAAATCAACATGATCCAGTGGCGAAACCTGAACTTTGATCCCAAAAAATACTGCAGCCTCATGTCTCAAATTGAAGACAGCGGCAGGGCTTTGGGCATGGCGGTTATGATCAAAGAACTGTCTGAATGCTTCCCCAAATTGATTCACGGCTATTTTAATCCGCCAAAGGAACACCATGAAAAATAAAAAAATTATCATTATGGATGAAACCCTCAGGGAAGGCATGCAGTACAGGGGATTAATGTTTTCACCGGAGCAGCGGTTAAAGATTCTTGAATTCCAGGAAAAACTCAAGGTGGACATCTGCCAGGCCGGGTACCCTCCTGCCCATGAATCTGAAGCACATGCCGTCACCACCCTTCTTGATCATGCCAAAAAAAACAACTATGCCATCCGCATTGCAGCCATGGGAAGGGCCACTATCCATGATGCAAGAATTTTGTTATCCACCCGGGTAAAGGATCTGCACTTCCATCTGCATATCAAAAACCATACACAAAAGGATCAACTGGATGTCATTCTTCATGACCTGTTAAACACCATTGAGTTTGTAAAAAAACAACAACCCGAAGCTGTCCTGTCCATTGCCATGTTGGACATAGGCAGGTCGGAAAATCGTATTTTAGAGCACTGCATTTCTTTTTTTGCAGACCAAAAAATAGACATTCTGTCTTTACCGGATACCTCGGGCATGATGTCTCCCAACCAGGTGTTTGAAAAAATCAGTTTGTTTTCTCCCAAATCCTGTGACACAAAAATTTCCATCCACTGCCACAATGATATGGGAATGGCCTCAGCCAATTCAGTGATGGGAATTCTGGCCGGCGGCCAGGTTCTTGAGGCTTCCGCACTGGGAATTGGTGAAAGAAACGGACTCGCCGACCTTTATACAACAGCAAAAATGCTTCAGAGCCAGGGCATCCAAATGAATCTGAACATCGATGATATCCATACGTTCAAAGCCTATTATGAATATGTTGATTCCATTGTATATGAGCAAAAGCACGACCACCTGCTCACTGTCAACACCCCTTTTTTTGGCGATGCGGTTAAAACCCATGTGGCCGGCACCCATGCCGGTGGCGAATATGGGATGGCCTCGGAAGAACGATTTTTTTTAAATATCCTATGCGGCAAATCCCTGGTAAAAAAATATCTGGACAGCCACGCCATTGACTGCCCGGCAGACCTGCTGGATCGGCTCACCATGAAGATTAAGTCAAAAAGCGCCCAACTGAATCGCTGCCTCACCAGTGCAGATATTAAAGCCCTTGTTTCTTCAGTATCACATGAATAGCCCTGTGCCGGGTACAGACAATTCATGCTCATCATTAATATATTTACTTTTCCAAGTCAGGTATGATAACCTGAATTATTTATATTTCGTTTAAATATCATTAGTTTAAAATTCGCAGCAGGATTCAGTTATGCCCAAAAAAGAAACTACCAAAAGATCCAGGGTAAAACCATCGGTTAAGGCAGATCAAAACAAAGAGACACCCCCCAATCAATTCCCTGTTATCGGGATTGGTGCATCTGCCGGTGGATTGGAAGCATTGCAGCCATTTTTCTCTACTGTATCCGAAAAAAGTGGAATGGCCTATATTGTAGTGGTTCATATGATGGCCAAACAACCCAGTTTAATGCCGGAACTGCTGCAAAAAATAGCATCCATACCTGTTTTACAAGCAACGGACGGCCAAATTGTTAAGCCGGATCATGTTTATATTATTCCGCCGAATAAGGAATTGAATATTTTCAAGGGGCAAATTGTGCTGCTGCCCATGGCAAATAAACAACCCTTTCTTCCAATCAATTCGTTTTTCAGCTCCCTGGCCATTGACCAGAAAGAAAATGCAGCAGGGATTGTCCTGTCTGGAACGGGTACAGACGGCAGTCTTGGCATAAAAGATATTAAAACTCACAACGGACTTGTCATGGTACAGTCAGAAACGTCATCTAAATACAATGGTATGCCCAGGAGTGCTGTTAAAACGGGTGTCACAGATGTTATTCTGCCGCCGGAAAAAATGTATGAATGGCTGGTTCAGTATTTTCTTGTCAATAAGATTAAACCTGATGAGAAAAAGGGATTATCCAAAGAAGATCCGAACTGGTTGAATAAAATTTTTAATATCCTTAGAGCTAAGATCGGTCATGACTTTTCAAATTACAAAACAAATACATTGTTACGGCGTGTTACACGAAGAATGGAACTTAACCTGGTGGACAATCCGGGTGCATACCTAAAACTTCTTCAAGAATCACCCAAAGAAGCTGATGATCTGTTTGGTGAACTGTTAATCGGCGTAACCAGTTTTTTTTTTTTAGAGACCCTAAATCATTTGATCTGCTTAAAAAAAAGGTTCTGATGAAGGCCTTTTCACAGATGAAAGATAACGATACCTTCAGGGTCTGGATACCCGGATGCTCAACCGGGGAAGAAGTCTACTCAATGGCAATGCTTTTCAAAGAATGCCTTGATACGATCCCAACCCGGATCAATCTGCAATTGTTTGGAACAGATATAGATAAATATGCTGTTGAAAAAGCCAGGGAAGGATTATACCCCTGTACGATCAAACAAGAAATGAGTGCTAAAAGATTAAAGCGGTTTTTTCTAAAGGAAGGCGATTTTTACAGGATCAGAAAAGAAATCCGGAACTGTGCCGTGTTTTCACTCCAGGATGTGATAAAAGACCCGCCGTTTTCACGGCTGAACCTTGTGTGCTGCCGCAATCTTCTTATTTATTTGAACAGTACGGCACAAAAGAAGATTCTACCCTTGTTCCACTATATTCTGATCCCTGAGGGTGCCCTTATGCTTGGATCGTCTGAAACCATCGGCTCATTTTCCAATCTTTTTTCAACCATTGATAGTAAATGGAAACTCTTTCAGAGACGGGAAGTCCCCCTGTCTTTGCGGCAACAGGTCCATTTCCCCAGCGAAATGACACCCTATTATATGCACCTAAAAGAAACCGCAACATTACCAAAAGACACTCCGGTTAATTTCGGTCAATTAACTGGGCAACTCATCCTTGAACAGCTTTCTTCCACCGCACTTCTTGTAGATTCCAAGGGATTTCTTCTCTATGTTCAGGGTCGAACCGGCAAGTACCTTGAAACCCCTAGTGGGACACCCTCTCAAAATGTCCTGGATTTGGCCAGACAGGGATTGCGCATTGAATTGTCATCAGCATTGAGGGAAGCCTCCTCCTCTAACAATGTAGTGGTGCGCAAAAAAATAATGGTAAAAACCAATGGTGATTATCAACCCATTAATTTGAAAATTAAAAAAATTCAAACCCCCAAAGAACTTGCCGGAAACCTGTTGGTGATCTTTGAAGAGATGGATATTGTGCCGGAAAGGACAGATATTAAAACCGGGGAGGAAAGAAGGATTGCAGGTGGGATGAGAACACGGTTTTCCGATCTGGAAAAAGAATTGCAAAATATACGGGAATCCCATCAAATCACTATTGAGGAGCTGGAGTCTTCCAATGAAGAACTCAAATCCACCAATGAAGAGCTGCAGTCTTCCAATGAAGAGCTGCAATCCACCAATGAAGAACTGGAATCTTCCAAGGAAGAACTTCAATCTTTGAATGAAGAACTGCAAACCGTGAATGAAGAGTTGCAAAGCAAGCTCGACGAATTGTCCACTGCACAAGATGACATGCGAAATTTATTGAACAGCACAGAGATCGCCACCCTTTTTGTGGACAATAATATCCATGTCAAGCGGTTTACCCAGGAAATCACGATGATCATTAATCTTATACCGACCGATATCGGTCGGCCCCTGAGCCATGTGGCAACAAATTTAACTTATGATGACATGATAACCGATATTGAGAATGTGATTCGCCATCTGGTGCCCAAGAACCTTGAGGTTATGACCAAACAAGGAGAATGGTATAATATGCGTATCAGGCCCTACAGGACCACTGACAATCGAATTGAAGGTGCTGTCATTACTTTTTCAAACATTGTTGAACAAAAAAAAGCAACCAGTGAAATGCAAAAGGCATGGCAGCTTACACGAAGAATTTTTGATATCAATAAAAATCCTTTGGTGGCAATTGATGAATGTGGTAAAATCGTCATTGCCAACAAGGGGTTCTCTTCTTTGATGAATACTGCTCCTGAAATCATCGAAAATCTTCAATTGACTGATCTGAAAAACAGTGGTTTTAAACCGGATGTTTTAAAAAAATTATTGGACACGGCAATAAAAACTAAAAAAGTCATTGAATCAAGCAAAAAGAGTAAAGGCAAATGGGTTAGGGCTCAAATCATAGAAGCTGATAATACCCCGCCGCTTGTTCTTCTAGAATTTTAAACTCTTTAAAAATACACAAGAGGTTTGACTTATGCTGCCAGATAATGACAAATCGTCTGCTAAATTTACACGGCTTCGTCGTGAGGCACTGGAATTGCTTAGCCGGCAACCCGGACTTGTCTCATCAAAATCAGGGGCCAACATAAAAGAATTGATTCATGAACTTAACGTCCACCAGACTGAATTGGTAATCCAGAATGAAGAACTAAAGCAGTCGCAAAGAGACTTGGCCAAGATCAGCCGAGAATATGAAGACCTGTATGAGCTTGCGCCATGCGGCTATATCACATTAACTGCCAAGCAGACAATTTCTCGAATCAATAAGGCTGCCCTGAGCTTTTTGGGAGAAAAAGAACTAAAGCTTAACCTCTCAACTTTCGGTCAATTTATTGAACCCGGCTGGGACGATTTTTTTCACACTGCATTAAAAAATGCCGCTCAGACAGGGAATACGCAAAGTATCGACCTGAAATTAAGAAACAAAGCAGGCTTGCCGTTATGGATTCAAATGGAGATTGAAGCGGATTGTGATGAAAAGGGTCAGGTGCTTCAATGGCGACTGGTGTTCGTGGATATTTCTCAGAAAATTGCCGCGGAAACTGCATTGCAGGAGAGCCAGGAAAGATTTAAATCCCTTTTTCATAATGCACCCATAGCCTACCAGTCTCTGGACAAAGACGGCAATTTTATTGAAGTCAATGATGCCTGGCTTTCAATTCTTGGATATGCAAGGGATGAGGTGATCGGACAGAATTTTGGAAATTTTCTTCATCCGGATATGCAAGATCATTTTAAAAAAAATTTTCCAAGATTTAAAGTAGTGGGCGAAATCCTTGGTGTTGAGTTTGAAATGTGCAAAAAAAAACGGATCAAATAGTATCGTATCCTTCCATGAAAAAATCGGGAAAAAACCAAATGGCGAATTTAAGCAGACCCATTGTGTCTTTTCTGACATCACTGAACAAAAAAAGGCGGAAACGTCAGCCAAACGTCTTGAAGCACAACTTCAGCAAGCTCGCAAATTAGAAGCTATTGGTGTCCTGGCCGGAGGAATCGCCCATGATTTTAACAATATTCTGTTTCCCATAATGGGGTTTTCTGAGTTAACTTTGGAAGAGCTGCCGGAAAATAGCCCTGTTCGTGAGAATGTTAACGCTATTCTAACCGGAGCTAAACGGGCAGCAGAATTGGTCCAGCAGATCCTGGCATTCAGTGCGCCCAGACAAAAATCACCGGAACCGATCATCGTCCAGAGTGTTTTTAAGGAAGCCATCAGTTTTTTAAGGGCGATCATTCCTCAGAATATAGACATCAGACAGGAAATCAGCCCAACACCCATCTGCATAATGAATGACCCAACCCAATTGTATGAAATTGTCATGAATCTATGCACGAATGCCTATCATGCCATGGAGGAAGAAGGCGGTCTGCTCTCGATTAGGGTCAATGAAGTTGAGGTGGGCGCCGGAAGGATCAATAAAGGCATGGAAATGACACCCGGCAGGTATTGCAGGATAGATATTCACGATACAGGCTCCGGTATCCCGGCAGAGCATTTAGACAAAATTTTTGACCCATATTTTTCAACAAAAGAAATCGGGAAAGGTTCCGGGATCGGGTTGTCAGTAGTCCACGGTATCGTAAAAGAACATAATGGCTGCATACAGGTTAAAAGCCGCCCCGGGAAAACTGAATTTACTGTCTATTTTCCGATCACGGACAGAATTAAAAAGAAAGATCAAATCCGTCAGCTGTTTGTGAAATCAATTGGAAATGAAAAAATTTTATTTGTTGATGATGAAACGGCAATTGTAGAAATTGTAACCCAAAGCCTGGAAAGGCTTGGATATGAAGTCACAGGTAAAACCAGCAGTGTTGAGGCGTTAAATGAATTTGAGACCCATCCGGACAGGTTTGATCTGATCATCACGGATATGACCATGCCCGGAATAATAGGAACCAACCTAATAAAAAAAATCAGGGAGATAAGACCGGGCATTCCTGTGATGCTTTGTACAGGTTACAGTCATCTTGCAGATGCTGAAACGGCTAAAGCTCTGAACATCAATGAATTTATTTATAAACCCGTGTCAATTAATGAACTATCCGCCAAAGTAAGGAAAATATTTGATCAAACAAACGAGCCCCAGGCAATAAACGAACCGGATAACATGTAAGGCCCTCTTTTGAAAATAAAATAAAGGGTTCATACCAGTAAGCCTGGCTATCCTTCAACAAAAAGTGTAAGTGCATCAATCAGCACTACGTCTTCTTTCTCCATGACCCTGATGATATCCTTGTGCATCCTTTTTTTCAGTTCACCGAAAATCCCTCTTTTTTTTTTGTGAATGTTCCGGCAAATGCCAATGTATCCGAAAGGAGTTCTTCCCTGTTGGCGCTTGCTTTAACAATCACATGGCTGTCTTGAAGTTCCTGGGCCCCGACACGCTTTCCTGAAAGGATCATCTCGTTGAATTTATATTCAGGAATGGCCTTGCGGACAAACTTGATCATGCCAGGAAGAAACGGTATGCTGATATCCACTTCTGGGAAACAAAAAAAGCCTTTGTCTTTTTTCATAAATCTGAAATCGCAGGTACAGGCGAGCATGGCACCGTTTCCAAAGGCATGGCCGTTTATGGCAGCAATCACAGGGACAGGCATCAATAAAATCCGCTTAAAAATATTGTTAACCCCGTGCATAAAGGATTTTATGCTGCCAAAATCCTTTTCATTCATTTTTTGTCCCAGCCATTCAACATCAATGCCCTGGGAAAAATTCTTTTCATCCGAGGATGTCAAAACAATTGAAAAAATATCTTTATCTTCCTGTATTTCATCCAGGCTTTGATTCATTTTTGTCACAAAGGCAAGGTTCTGCTTATTGGCGCCATTGCACATATTGATAATTGCTGTGGATCCTTTTTTTTCCCATTCAATGATAGCCATAAATCTTTCCTTGTAAATTAATATCGATTCGTTAACGTAAACAATGTTATTAATAAAGAAAATATCAAAACAATTCAAGTCTAAAACCTGTTTTAGACCCTAAACCGGAACAAATTCAAAGGAAAATCTAATTGACAAGCCCTGGTTTTTCTGACAAGCTCCCCTATGGTATGAAGAGCTAATTTTGGGCTGTAATTATAAAGAACCAGGAACACGCCATGATTATTGGAATAGATGTTGGCGGCACACACACGGATGCTGTTCTTTTAAGCAGTACCGGTATACAAAAAAAGATCAAAGTATCCACAGACGCTGCAGATCTTTTCCATACGATTCTCTCCTGTTTTACAAAACTTCTGGAAAATATCGATCCCAAGAAAATCAAACGGGTGGTTATCTCAACAACACTGACGACCAATGCCATTGTCCAGCAGGACATGAGCCCGGTTGGGATGATTGTTTCAGCAGGCCCTGGGATAGATCCCCAATTTTATAGAACCGGGGAACACTATTATTGTGTTTCTGGATCCATCAATCACCGGGGAAGAGAAAAAGCCCGTGTAAATGAGATGGAAATTGAAGATATTGCCAAGAAAATAAAAAAAGCCGGTATTGAATACGCCGGTGTTGTCAGCAAATTCTGTGTTCGAAATCCCAGCCATGAAATACTGATCAAACGTATTTTAAACAAATATGTCAAACAAGTGTTTTTAGGCCACCATGTGTCCGGGAACCTGAACTTTCCCAGAAGAATTGCCACAACCCATTTAAATGCAGCTGTATTTCCCCTTCATAAATCATTTTTTGAGGCTGTTAAAAAATCCCTTGAGGAAAAAGGACTTTTTGTTCCCATTCAAATCCTTAAAGCAGACGGTGGCACCATGTCCCTTGAATCTTCCATGTCCTTTCCGGGCCAGACAGTATTGTCCGGGCCTGCCGCAAGCATTATGGGCGCCATTCCCTATGCCCCTAAAAAACAGGATGCCATTGTTCTTGATATCGGCGGTACCACTACGGATATTGCCTTCTTGGTTGACCGGGCGCCGCTTTTAGAGCCTTTGGGAATCCAGAGAGGACAGTACAAAAGCCTTATTCGATCCCTTCGAACCGACTCAAAAGGCATTGGCGGGGACAGCACTGTCCGGGTAAAAGACAAGGAACTGATCATCGGACCTGACCGCAAGGGACCTGCCATGGCCTTTGGCGGCCCCGAACCGACGCCCACAGATGCTCTGGTTGTACTGGGTCTGATGGATGAAGGAGATCAAAAAAAGGCACAAAAAGGGATTCACAAAATTGCCCTGGACCTGGGCCTGACCGATAGTGAAGCTGCAGATAAAATCTTTAAAAAATGCTGCACCATTATTCTCAAAAAAACCTTTGAAATGATTGATAAGATCAATTCTCAACCGGTTTATACGGTTCACGAATTTCTTGAAGGATATAAAATAAGCCCCCGCAAAATACTCCTTCTCGGCGGACCTGCCCCATATTTTGCAAAAAAGATAGAAGAACTTTATCATATAAAAACGGTTGCCGTACCTGAATCATCCGTGGCCAATGCCATTGGTGCGGCCCTGGCCAGAACCACCTGCGAAGTTTCCGTGAATGCAGATACGGAACAGGGTATTGTGACAGCCCATGAAGAAGATTTTGCTGAACCCATTTCCAAGTCGTTTTCCGACGATGATTTAATGGAAACCGCCTATACACTATTAAAAGAGAAAGCAATGAATTCCGGGGCTGATCCGGACAATCTGGATGAGGTGGAAGTGGTGGAATTTCAAAAATTCAATATTGTACGGAATTTTTCGCCCAGAGGTAAAATATTCAGAACGAAAATGCAGCTTAAACCCGGTCTGATCAAAGGATTTGAAAAGGTTCTGCAATAAGCTAAAGAGGTCATAATGTTAAAAGCATTAAATAAAACAGGTCTTGTCTTTTTCCCTGCATTTGACTGGGCCATAGATCCGACACATCCTGAAAGGGAAGAAAGACTTTTGTATACCCAGGATCAGGTGACAGAGGAAGGCGTTTTTGATATCAACGGGATTATTGAATATAAACCGGATCTGGTGAACTACCAGGATATCCGGCGGACACATTTCTGCGTACCCGATGAAAAAACCATTACCACCCAATCCCATCTGATCAGTGCAGGCGGTGCCAAAGCCATTGCAGATGCTGTCTTAAAAAAAGAGGTGAAAAGCGGGTTTGCCCTGGTTCGTCCTCCGGGGCATCATTCCATGCGGGTTTCCCATGGCGGCAGGGGCTTTTGCCATATCAATATCGAAGCCATCATGGTGGAATACATCAGATCCCACTACGGCAAAAAAAAAATAGCCATTATTGATACCGACTGCCATCACGGGGACGGCACCAATGATATATACTGGCATGACCCGGATGTATTATTTATTTCCCTTCACCAGGACGGAAGAACCATGTATCCGGGCACAGGCTTTCCCGGTGAACTGGGCGGGCCCAATGCCAAGGGCTCAAATCTGAATATCCCGTTGCCGCCCGGCACCTCCACCGAAGGGTATCTGTATGTCATCCGAAATTGTGTACTGCCTGTTTTAGATGAATTCAAACCAGATCTTATTGTCAATTCCGCCGGACAGGACAATCATTATACTGATCCATTAACCAATATGAATTTTTCAGCCCAGGGGTATGCACAGCTGACCACTCTTCTTAAACCCGATATTGCAGTTTTAGAAGGCGGATATTCCATTGAGGGCGCCCTGCCCTATGTAAACTTAGGCATTATCCTTGCCATGGCAGGCATTGATTATTCCGGCGTTGTTGAACCGGATTATGATCCGGATCGTTTAAAACAATCCGTCAGTATTACGGATAAAATCAAAAAAACCACTGATCTTGTTAATTCCTATTGGAACCAGAAAGATGAGTTAAGACTGAAAGCCGGAACCCCGGGCGATTTCCAGATCAGACACCGGGAGATATTTTATGATACTGACAATATCTTTGAACAGCAGAAAGAAAAAGTACGCATCTGCCACGACTGCGGCGGCTGTTTTGAAATAGATTCCAAAGCAATCCCAGGATGCCATATCCTTGCTGTCCACATCCCTATCAATGCCTGTAAAGCCTGTATTGAAACCGGATATAAATTTTTTGATGCTGCAGATAAAAACAAATTTGATAAAGTCTTTTTACAGGACAGAACTCAAGACACCTATGACATAAAGTGACTCCCGACGCGAAAAGACACTACCGGCACCTTGAAATAAGATCCTTTGTGATTCAAGCCATAAGGGATTTTTTTACCGGCAACGGCTATCTTGAAATAGACACTCCCATCAGGTGCCCCTGCATTATTCCAGAAGCCCAGATTGACCCTGTAACCTCGGACGGCAATTACCTTCAGGCCTCTCCTGAGCTTTGCATGAAACGGATGTTATCAAAAGGATTTGAGAAAATATTTCAAATCTGCAAATGCTTCAGAAAAAATGAAAGAGGGTCACATCACCTGCCGGAATTAACCCTGCTGGAATGGTATGCAAAAGACAGCACCTATCTTGATTTAATGGATCAATGTGAAAACCTGATTCTATTTATTGCTCAGCGCCTAAACCTTGAAAACAGGATCATCTACCAGGAGAAAAGGATCAGCTTGGATCCTCCCTGGCAAAGACTGACCTTGGAAGAGGCATTTAACCTGTATGCAGACACCTCTATCCATACGGCACTGCTTGATGATGTTTTTGATGAAATTGTGAGCTTTCAAATCGAACCCCATCTTGGCAATACAACCCCTGCCTTTTTAGTTGATTACCCGGCAGCCTTTGCATCATTGGCAAAGCTTAAGCCGGACAATCCTGAATATGCCCAGAGATTTGAATTTTATATGGCCGGTATTGAACTTGCCAACGGGTTTACGGAACTTATTAATCCGGTAGAACAACACCAAAGATTTCAAAAAGAAAACCGCATCCGGATGTTGCATAATAAACATAGCATCCCCATGCCGGATAGATTTATTGAGGACCTTCAAACCATGCCGGAGGCTGCCGGCATTGCCATGGGCGTGGACCGACTGGTCATGCTTTTTTGCAATACCCCCTCCATTGATGATGTTGTGGCCTTTACCCCCGAGGCCCTTTAATTCTTCCATAAGAACCGATAATTTGTCAGAAATATTTTTCTTGCTTGCTTTTGTTTTTAGATTTCCGTTAGAATGAAGGCATTCATATAGTATAAAGACCCAGGAAAATTGACAAGCGTTAATTTAAGGTGACACTATGGAAAGCACGCCTTCAAATGAAAATTTTCAAAGTATAAATCTTGCGCTTGAAAAGCAGATTGAAACTCTCAAATACGCTGAGAAAATCAATTATACGCTTTATGACATATCCAATGCGGTAAACACGACTCACAACCTTGAAGAATTATATCAATCCATCTATGACTCGCTGAACAAGCTGATGCCGCTGCCAAATTTTTTTATCGCACTTTATGATAATAAGAATAAAACCATTAATTTTGAATATTTTGTTGATGAATATGATGATGATTTCCCTATAATTGAAAATTTGGAAGACCCCAACTGCCTTACCGGGGAAGTCATTCTTGCCAGGCGGCCGTTGTTTTTAAAAGAAAATATGCTCTGCGAAAGGGCAAAAAAAAACAGGATCGTAGGAACAATCCCCAAAATCTGGCTTGGGGTTCCCTTAATCATTCAAGATACGGTTATTGGTGTTATCAGCGTTCAAAGCTATACAGATCCTGATTATTTTTCGCATAAACATCTTGAAATCCTTATCTCAATTTCTGATCAGATTGCCATTGCCATAGAAAGAAAACAAATTCTCGATGCTTTGGAAAAAAAAGAAAAAACATTGAGCCTTATCACGGACAATACCAGTTCCATTGTTATTATCGTTGATTCTCACGGTACTTATGAATTTGTGAATCCAGCCCACAAACTTCTTGGATATGATTTTAATGACCTTTATGACACCTCTTTTTTTGATCTTATTCATCCCGATGATATCGAAAAGCTCATGCTTTTTCTTGAAAAGGGGATCACAGGAAGTGTTTTCCATATTACCATGGCCTTCCAGATTATGGATAAGACAGGCCACTACCATCGTCTTGAAGGGACCTTTGATTTGATCAGAAATAAAGACGGATTCATGGAAAAAATCGTCTTTATTGGTGAGGATATTTCAGAAAAAACAAAAACACAAACTGCATTGCATGAGAGTGAAAAAAGATTTGGCCTGATCTTTGATACCAGCCCGGATTCAATTATCATAACAACACTTGAAACCGGCATCATCTTTGATGCAAACAAAGCATTTATTGAACTTTCCGGATTGAATAAAAATCAAATTATCGGAAAATCCGGAAAAGACATCGGCATCTGGAAAAATAATGAGCAGCGTTCCGTATTTGTTTCAAAGCTAAAAGAAAAAGGCTGTTATGAAAATCTTGAAGCAAACCTTTTTTTAAATAACAAACGTATTTCAACCCTTGTTTCATCAAGATTGCTGGAACTTGAGGGTATCCCACATGTCATTTCAATCATTCGTGACATATCTGATAGAAAAAATCTTGAAGAACAGCTTCTCCAGCGTCAGAAAATGGATTCCATTGAAACCTTGGCCAGTGGCATTGCCCATGATTTCAACACCCTGATTTCAGGAATCCTGGGAGATCTGGAACGTTTAACCCTTGGCCAGGAGAATCTCTCAGACCGTCAAAAGGACAATATTACCACTGCTTTGATTTCTTCCAAGAGGGCTGCAAAGCTCACAAGACAGCTGCAAACATTAACAAGACCTAACCCGTGTGACCCTTCAAGCATTGATGTTTATAAAATAGCTTCAGATGTTTTCAACCTGTTGGAACAGACCACAAATCCTTTAATTGAGAAAAAAAATGAACTTGTGGAAAATCAATTCTTAGTTAAAGGATATGAAGATGAACTTTATCAGGTCTTTATGAACCTGGGGATAAATGCCATCCAGGCGATTGAAAAAAAGGGGACGTCTTCAAACGCTTTTATACGGATCTTTGCACACAAAAAAAATCAAAATGAATTACCACTACCCTCTGATTTTGATACGGATTATCTGCATTTTAGTTTCCAGGACACCGGTTGCGGCATGACGCGTGATGTAAAGGAAAAGGCATTTGACCCCATGTTTTCAACCAAAGAAATGGGAGATAAAAAGGGCCAGGGCTTAGGACTTGCCATGGTATACTATATTATTACAAAAAAACACAATGGTGCCATTAATATCGAAACCAAAGAAGGGGAAGGTTCTA
>JAHJLN010000217.1 GCA_018821715.1 Pseudomonadota bacterium
ACAGATCCCTTTACTGCTTCTACCCTTGCTTCAACTTTATTTCCCAACAAAAGCCGTGCGCCTTTTTTCGGACTTTTTGAAGCCTTGACCAGGCAGTCACACTGGAAAAATCCGTTTTTCGATAAATTTTTCATCCCGGCTGTATAATCAATAATCAATACTTCAACTTTCCCGCCGGTTTCTTTTGTGCCCAAAAGACGTGCCGGAACCACCCGGGTATTGTTGATGACCAAAAGATCATCCGCTCTTAACACTTCGGATATATCCTTAAATTGATGGTGTAAAATTTTTTCAGATGCTCTGTTCAGCGTTAAGAGCCTTGCATCACTCCTGTTTTTGCAGGGGGTTTGCGCGATCTTTTCTTTGGGCAGATCATAGGCATAGTCGGATAATTGAAACATCAGCGGCCTTCCATTGCGACATATATAATTAAAAGCCCTGCCAGCATTAAAACAAATCCAAACTTTCTTAGATGTGTATCCTCAAGGGAAATGATCATCAAGACCATTTCTTTCATTTTTGAAGGGATTGCAAAATATGGCAGCCCCTCAACAATCATGACCATACCGACCACACAAAAGAAAAACTTCATGTAACCTCTGTCCTTTTTTAATTCCAGCAAATTTTTTAAACAATCGGTGATACTTTTATATATTTAGACATGTTTATGCAATAAAAATTATATTGATTAATAAAAATATCAAGGGTATAAAAGAAGGCTATTGTTAAAATAAAGAAATAACGCTCTAAGGAAAAAAAATAGTTATGCAGTATGAACCTGTCATCGGTCTTGAAGTCCATGCACAATTAAAAACAAAAACAAAAATCTTCTGCTCCTGCTCTACCCAATTTGGAAAATCCCCCAATGCCAACACGTGTCCTGTTTGTACGGGCATGCCGGGAGTGCTGCCTGTTTTAAATAAACTTGCTGTTACCTTTGCCATTAAAGGCGCCCTTGCAACAAATTGCACCATCAACCGGGAAAGCCGGTTTGACAGGAAAAACTATTTTTACCCGGATCTTCCAAAGGGATATCAGATCTCGCAATACGCTTTCCCCATAGCAGAACATGGATATCTTGAGATTGAGATTGATGAAACAACCCTAAAAAAAATCGGCATTACGCGCATTCACATGGAAGAGGATGCAGGCAAACTCATCCATGACCCTGCCCGCGCCAAAAGCATGGTGGATCTCAACAGAACCGGCGTGCCCTTGATAGAGATCGTGAGTGAACCGGATATTCGGTCGCCAAAAGAAGCCGGAGCCTATTTAAGAAAACTTCATTCCATATTAAAATATATTGATGTGTGTGACGGCAACATGGAAGAGGGAAGTTTCAGGTGTGATGCCAACATATCCTTAAGGCCTCTGGGTCAAAAAGAATTCGGTATCAGGGCTGAGCTTAAGAATTTGAACTCTTTTAAACATGTTGAAAAAGCCATCCTCTATGAAATTGAACGACAGACCTATGTTTTACAAGAAGGCAAACCTGTGATTCAGGAGACACGGCTGTGGGATCCTGTCAAAAACAAAACCTTTTCCATGCGCGGAAAAGAAGAAGCGCATGATTACAGGTATTTCCCTGATCCTGACCTTGTGCCGCTGATTGTTGATGACCAATGGATTGAAGATGTTAAAAAAAATATGCCCGAGCTGCCCGATGAAAAACACTCAAGGTTTATGAAAAACTATTCTTTATCCGATTATGAAGCACGGGTGTTAACCTCATCCATTGAACTGGCTGATTTTTTCGAAGAAACAGTCACACAGCTTAAAGATAAAAAACAAGCTGCCAACTGGACCATGACCACCTTTCTTTCCATGCTCAATTCAAAGGGAATACCCGTCAGCGAGTCGCCGGTTAAAGCAAAGGCCTTTTCAAAGCTTCTTTTTCTGCTCGAGAACCAAAAAATCACGGCGGGTGTTGCAAAAACAGTATTTGAAGAGATGGTTGAAACGTTGAAAGACCCGGAAGCCATTGTCAAAAGCAATGGACTTGAACAGGTCTCGAATCAGGCGGAACTTGAAACAATTATTTTAAAAATTATAAATAAAAATCCAAATGAAGTGGCGGCTTACAGGGAAGGGAAAACTAAGCTTTTCAGTTTTTTCATGGGCCAGGTCATGAAAGAAACCCGTGGCAAAGCAGATCCAAAAGTTGTCACCTTGATTTTGAAATCAAACCTATAAAGGGAGCTTAAACCTTGAAAAAGAAACCCCCAGTTTATCTGATTTTACTTGTATTGTTTGTTGCCGTTATGGCACTTACAGGGGCAGGCCGGGCTGCTGCCGCCAAACAAGAGATGAAAACCATTGCGATTCTTCCCTTTCAAATCAATGCAGCCCAAAATCTTGATTATATTCGGAATGGAATGCTCAGAATGCTTGATTCCCGTTTATCCTGGCCCCAAAATGTAAGGGTTGTTCCTAAAAAATCGGTTCAAAAGCATCTGGCCGATATGGAAGGCACCCTGGGGAACAAACAGATCAGCACTATTGCCCGGCAAACGGGCAGCGATTTTGTACTTGCCGGCAGCATCACAGGATTAGGCGGTTCCTTCAGCATTGACGTCCAGGTCTATGACATTGAAAACAAACGGCAGATGACATTTTTCGAGCAGTCCAAAACCATTGATGAACTGATCAGCAAAACAGACAGAATCGCAGCGTCCATCAATAAAATGGTCTTTGAACGGGAAACAGTATCCTGGGAAAAAATGGAACAGGAAAAACAAGCCTATATCAATGAATTAAAACGAAGAAACCCTGAATATATGATGAAAAATCCCCAATGGCAAAACACGGAACAATCGCCGGGGTGGAAAATATGGAAATACCTGTTTTAATCCTCTAAAGATTTTGGGTCGGGAAGACGAAGCAGCGAAAAAACCGATATAGGCTCTTTTATCCCTTTCAAGCGTACAGGCCCAAGGCTGTATACCGGCCAGAATCCCTCTACCATTTTTTTGGTTTCTTCACCAATAAG
>JAHJLN010000218.1 GCA_018821715.1 Pseudomonadota bacterium
AGGGAGAAAGCATCAAAAACCCCTATCATCATCGTTTCAGGTGCAGGCAATATTTCAGACACGGTTGAAGCCTTAAGGTTAGGTGCCTGGGATTATATCATAAAACCCATTCAGGATATGAATGTGTTATCCCATGCAGTGAACAAGGCCTTTGAGCGGGCGCAATTTATCAAAGAAAAAAATCAGTATCAAAAAGATCTTGAAAAAGCAAATATTGAATTAACAGCTTCCCTTGAAATTCTTGAAAGGACAAGGGATCAGCTGGTGCAGTCTGAAAAAATGGCTGCCCTGGGGGAACTGGTGGCAGGTGTTGCCCATGAAATCAATACGCCCGTAGGGGTCGGTGTTACAGCTGCTTCTTTTCTGGATGGCAAAACAAGTGACTTTAAGAAGATTTACGCTTCCGGAGAGTTAAAAAGAAGTGACCTGGAAAATTATCTTCAGATCGTTGAAGAGGTGTCCAATTCAATCCTGATTAATATGGAAAGGGCGGCAGAGCTGATTTCCAGTTTTAAACAGGTGGCAGTGGACCAGTCCAGTGAAAACAGGCGCAGGTTTAATCTTAAAGAATATATCAATGAAATCCTGTTGAGCCTTCGGCCACGGTATAAGAAGACCAGTCATATAATAGAGGTCAATTGTGACGATACCATAGAACTCAATTCTTTTCCGGGCGCATTTTCCCAGATCATGAATAATATGATCATGAATTCACTGGTTCATGGATTTGAAAAAATAGAGAAGGGCATCATTCAAATTGATCTCTCACGAAAGGCAGAGACCATCCTGTTTGTTTATAAAGACAATGGCAACGGCATGACCCAAGAGCAAAAGGAAAAGGTCTTTGATCCGTTTTTTACCACCATGCGGGGCAAAGGCGGTACAGGACTTGGCATGTCCATTGTGTTTAACCTTGTCACCCAGACCCTTAAAGGCAGTATTGAGTGTGAAAGCTCGCCCGGCAAGGGTGTAATCTTCACCATGAAATTTCCGGAGCACTGGGAAGACAGTTGATATGCAGATTTTAAATCCCTCCCGGTGGTACCTTCACCCTGTTTTTATTTTTGCCTGCTCTATTTTTGCCCTTGCCACATTCCTTGTTATAACGGTCAATTGGTATATGGAAATCACCTCGGCCCTTGAAGTGATTATTTTAAAATTTCACATTGATCCCACATCGATTTTCCCCTCAAAGACCGGGATGACCCTGCTGATCTTAAGCGCTTTAATTGCAGTGGTATTGATGGGGATTCTCCTGGCATTTATTTATTACCAGAAAACCCTTAACCTTTTCAGGCTTCAGCATAATTTTATTTATAATTTCACCCATGAACTCAAAACCCCGGTGACCTCTTTGCGGATTTATCTTGAAACCTTTATCCGGTATCCGCTGGAACCCGCTGATATAAAAAAATACAGTGAAAACATGCTGGAGGATATTAACCGGCTCACGGAAAATATTAACAGTATTCTTAACCTTGCCAGGATTGAAAGTCAGAATTTTGGTTCTGAGGTGACAAGACAGAGCCTGGTCTTCTTGATAAAAGATTTTTGTGAAAAAAACGCCTCTCTTTTCCGGGGGATGGATATTGAGATTGAAAGTCAATCTCAAAATGAGATGGTATATCCCGTGAATCTGTTTTTGTTCGAGATGCTGTTAATGAATATTATTTCCAATGCCATAAAATATAATGAATCAGATGCGCCAAAGTTGATCATTCGATTTAAAAGCCATATCCAGAAAGTGACCATTGAGTTTATAGACAATGGAATCGGCGTGGATAAAAAAGAGGCAAAAAAAATTTTCAGGAAGTTTTATCAGGCAGACCGGGAACAGAAAAATGATGTGTCAGGGTCAGGGCTTGGATTGTATCTTGTTTCCAGTATTGCCCTTATCCATGGGTGGAGAGCATCGGTCCAAAGTGGCGGAAAAGGAAAGGGCGCAACCTTTACGATTACCATTCCAAGGGCAAGCTTTGCCAATGTCAGGGAGAAGAACATATGGAAACGGCTGAAAAAAAGCGTATCCTGGTCATAGAAGATGAGGTGCATATTGCAGACGGCATCCGTTTGAATCTTACGATCCAGGGGTATCAGGTAAAAGTTGCCATTGATGGTATTGAGGGCCTGGCGCAATGGCGGTCCTGGAAACCGGATTTAATTATTCTGGATATCATGCTGCCCATGATTGACGGGTTCTCCATTTTGAAAACCATTCGCCAGGAAGATGAAAAAATACCCGTGCTTATCCTTTCTGCCAGGGGAGATACAAAGGATAAGGTCAAAGGACTTCGATACGGCGTGGATGATTATTTATCAAAACCCTTTGACCTGGAAGAATTTTTATTAAGAGTGGAACGGCTGATCAAAAAAAAGACCTGGTATGAGGGCGACAAAAAGGGCAGGGACCCTGTGTATAAAATGTTTGAAGGAGATCATTACGATTTTGGCGACAATCATATTGATTTTGTCTCTTTCAAAGCTGCGTGTGCTGCCGGTGAAATTATTTTAACAGAGCAGGAAATTGTTTTGTTAAAACTGTTTATTGTCAATAAAGGAAAGCCGTTGTCAAGGGAAATGCTGCTGACGGCGGGCTGGGGATATTCACGGGGTACCACCACAAGGACAGTGGATAATTTTATAGTCCGGTTTAGAAAATATTTTGAAAAAAATCCGAAAAACCCGGTCTATTTTATCAGCAGGCGGTCTGTGGGATATATTTTTGATCCTGGTGAAAAAAACAATGAACAAGCCGATCAATCAGACACAAGGGACAAGACATAATCATCAATAAAGATTGATACCACCTCCACTATGACTTTTTTGTTGTTGTGCAGGATGGTATTGTCAATGACCTCTACCTTGTGAAGGCTTTCATTGAATCCTTTTTTGATATATTTTAAATAGGCTTCTTTGATGGTCCAGTGTTTGAAAATATCCTTGGCATCATCTTTCAACCGCATGATTTCGTTTTGCGTAAAGGCTGTTTTTAAAAAAAAACCATCCGGCTTTTTTGCAATCTTCTCGATATCAATGCCAATGGTTTGCTTTTTGTCCATAGCACATGCTGCTGCCGTATAGTCATTGCTGTGGGACAATGAAACAGGAATATCAGGGTGCTTTGTCAGAAAAGGGGCGCCCTGTTCAAGATAGGAAAATGTGATTTGATCCAGCGGCGTATCGGTTAAAAAAAAGTGATGCATCATCTGTTTGATCAGGAATCTGCCGCTGATCCATTCTATCTGTTTTTTCAGTGCCTTAAAGCTGTTGATGGTCTTGATTTCGTCGTCATTGAAAAAAGGTTTGATAAAAT
>JAHJLN010000219.1 GCA_018821715.1 Pseudomonadota bacterium
GCGGCATTGCCCATGATTTTAACAATATATTATCCGCCATTATGGGGTTTACACAGATTGCCCAGAGCGATGCAAAAAAAGGCAGTGTTTTAGAAGAGGATCTTACCGAAATCTATACGGCAAGCCTGAGGGCCAAGGACCTGGTCCAGCAGATCCTTACATTTGCAAGACAATCTGACGAACAGGTGAATGCCATTAAGGTGAGCATCATTGCCAAAGAGGTATTAAAATTTATACGGTCATCCATTCCATCAACCATCACCATTGAGCAGAATATCAAGAGTTCATCCAAAGTGCTTGCAAATCCGACCCAGGTATATCAGGTTTTTCTAAATCTTTTCACCAATGCCGCCCAGGCAATGGAGAAAGACGGTGGGAAGCTGAAAGTGGATCTAATAGAGGAGGAGGTGGAAAAAATCCATGAATTAATTGCGCCCGGCCGATATATTAGGGTAACGATAGAAGATACCGGGGTGGGTATTGCCAGAGAGCAGATCCCTATGATCTTTGAACCCTATTTTACGACAAAACAGATCGGGCAGGGGACAGGTCTTGGGCTTGCGGTTGTTCATGGTGCCGTAAAAAGCATGGGCGGAGAAATTTTTGTAGAAAGCGAGAAGGGCTGCGGCACAACGTTCACCTTATATTTACCCGTTGTTAAAAATCAGGTATCTGAACTTGGGTATGATGAAGAGGAACAATTGCCTTTGGGAAAGCAAGAGCATATTCTGTTTATAGATGATGAAATTTCCATAACAAAAGTTGCCAAGCGAATGCTTGGAAAGCTCAATTACAAGGTGACAACATTGAACAGCAGCCTTGAAGCCTTAAATTTTTTCAGTTCAAGGCCGGATGATTTTGACGTTGTTGTAACCGATATGACAATGCCTGATATGACCGGCGACATACTGGCGGAAGCATTGAAAAAAATAAGACCTGATATTCCGATCATTCTGTGCACAGGCTATCATCAATCCCTGTCCGGCAAGGATGTGATGAAAAAAGGTATTCACAGTATTTGTAAAAAGCCGATTGCAAAAGCAGAGCTGGCCATGGCTGTCCGAAACGCCATTGACAAGGAGACTCAAGCATGAATCATCTGCTGAATCGGTTTCTATAAGTTTTTTCTTAACTCAGAGACTTTATCAATATATCTTTTCCGGCAAAGATCTTCAACTTCCACCATGGTTTGAAAAGCGTCCAAAAAATTATTTTTTCCGGTTGTAAACAGACCATGACCATAGACAATGGCGCTGTTGGACTGAGAAAGCGCCGGGGGCAGGGTGTTGCAAAGGCCGGTAGGGCCTGTGCCGACTTCACCCGGTACAATGGGAGTTAATCCTATAAATCGTTTTTTGGGACATTGGGTATGGCAGTGTTCTTTAAAATGACAGGCCGCTTTTTCAACAGGATCACACGCCATGGATAAGATGACACAAAATTTGGGATGGCCGTGAAGGATGGCTTTGCTGCCGGTGCAGGAAATGGTTTCCAGGTGGGCAGAAAGTTCGCTTGAGGCGGTAAGCCCGGCACTGGTGGAGCTGTCCAGGGGAACAGGATCAATGCAGCCTGAAAGTTCATCCAGGGAGCTTCCTGTCTGACTTATGTAAAGGGTATGGTTCCAGCAATAAGAAACATTGCCGAAAAAAGAGTCTACCAGCCCATATTCAACTGTTTTAAGACCTGCCTCAATAATGGCGGAATAAACGGTTTCTTCATTTGAAAAAGGGTATGGAGTAAATTTGGGTAATGCCTTTTTTATTGGGGTTGCATAGGGCCAGATTGCGTCAAACAGATGGTGGGCTGCAAAAGGAGCAAGTCCTTTTTCAAGTGCTTCCAGATAGTCGGTGAAAAATTTGATAAAGCTTGCAAAACAGACAGAACTGATGGTGACAAAGCCCTGTTCCGGGCTGACCGTACCATGGGCAATAATTGCAGGGCCTTGTGCCGGGTCATTGATCTTTCCAGGGGCAATGATTACACATTTTCTTTTTTTTAAAACTGCAATGATCTTGTCGGCACAAAATTCACTGATCACGGGAAGATCATGGAGAAAAGTTCTTGTTTCACAATCTTTTGGTTGAATCAGTCCATTGGCGTTAAGGGCGTTCCGGGCCAAGAAGGTAATGAGGCTCCCATAGGGTTCCGCAGGCCTTAAAAAAACCAGAGAGTTGATGCTCAGTCCTTTAAACACCTCTTCGAGTACCACTGTTTCATCTGCCTTGCGATTCCAGACAAGGGTGTCATCCAACCCGCCGACCAGGGGTTGCCCTGGGCCGGAAGATTGCCCCAGTCTGGCTTGAACCAGTTTGTTGGCAAATTTGTTTACAAGTTGTTCCATAAAAGTCCAAGCGCCTTTGCTGTCTCTTCTCTGGGAAGACCATCTGTACTGAGGCCTCGAATGTCATAATACTTTTTTCTGGCCTTTAAAAAAGCCTCCCTGTTAACAGGAGGGATATGGATACGATTTCCGCCGGATCCCGGTTCTGTGAAAAACCGATCCGGGAGATCATCGTCTTTGGCGTCAAATCCGTTTAATGCATTGATAATCCGTTCATTATAATAAATGCTTTCCCCTTTTTTCAAGAGATCCTGGGCGCTGGTGTCAATCCCTGTGACAGCCTGGTAAGCCATTGCATATTCCTCAAGGCTGGCTGCAAAAAAAGTAAATTTGCAGGCAGTAAGTGAATCCACGATTGAATTCATGTCTTCGGCTATCTTTATAATCCTGGCTTTGCCGCTGAAACTGAAACGATCAGTGGCCACAGGTTTTCTGAATATTTCATGGCTGATGGGATAGGCTCTCAAATGGCATCCGCCCCGGGTGGACAACGCATATCCCAGGGCCATGCCATAGGCTCCCCGGGGATCGTAGGCCGGAAGCTCCATCCCTTTAACCGCCATGGCAGTCTGAGGTGCCCCCATTTTTTGTGCATAGTGTTGTGCACCAAGCCCTAAGTCTTTTCCTTCACCTTTTCCAAAAGCCATATCTTTTAGGAGTGACAAGACCTTTTGCGACGTGTAATCACAGCCGGTTATTTCTCTGCGGCATGCCAGAGTTGATGCGGCAGAGATGGTGTCCATGCCGTACCGATTGCACAGGTCATTGGCTTGCATGACAAGATCAATATCCATGCAGCCGATCAGGGCTGTAAAATGGGACATGGTTTCAAATTCAGGCAGGGTAAGTTGCTGCCCGTTTTTTGTTCCGATTTTTTTGCAAAGGATGTGACAGCCAAGGCACCCGTGTTTTTTTGGGGAATAGGCCTGGGTGTAGGCGGCAGCATTGAGTCGTGATGCATGCTCAAACCGGGTGCGGCGAAAATTATCCGTGGGCATCATCCGGCGGTTGTCCATCAGATCATATACCGCTCCCGTGCCAAGACAGGTAAATCCGAACTGACCCATCAATGCAGGGGAGGCGGCAGTAAGCCTTAAAATGTCTTCTCTTGCCTGTTTTAGTGTTTTGGGATCTTTTACCTTGCAATGACCTGTGCCATCCACAAGGATATACTTTATTTTTTTTTGGGCAAGGCATAGCCCAAGCCCGCTTCTGCCAGCAGTGAAATGGCGATCCACAGCAATGGATGCAAACCTCACACCATTTTCAGCCGCAGGTCCGATGACGGCTAAGGCAGCTTTACCGGGATTGATCTGTTTGTGGGCCAAAGCTGTGTCAAGCCCCCATAATGTCCCGGCATCTTTAATCTCTACCTGGCGATCCTTTATGGTAATGCCGACAGGTGTACGGCTTTTTCCCTTGATGACAATGCCGTCCCAGCCAGCCCGTTTGAGTCGGGTGGCAAGCCGGCCGCCAACCGAGGAATCTGCCACAAGACCTGTCAGCGGTGATTTTGAAACAATATGTGTCCGCCCTGATGTCGGGGAGATGGTGCCGACCAAAGGTCCGGTAAAGATACAGATCACCATGTCACTGTGATCCCAGGGCAGGGTTGCACACTGCCTTAAATAGTTGCCGCCAAATCCTTTGCCGCCGACACAGCGGTTATAGACATCAAGGTTTTGTGTCTGTGTTTCAACCTTTTTTTTTGTCAGGTCAATCTGCAGTATTTTTCCGGTCCACCCGTACATATTTTATTCAAACCGTATTTTTTTTGAGGGTTGATCCATAAGATTTTGATCTCAGGTTATTATAGGTTTATTCCATATGATAATATTGAATAGTAAATATCATATGATGATAAGAAATGATACAAGGTCTGTAAAGAATTTGGCTATACAAATCAGGTTTTTTGTTTTACAAATAAACTAGTTAATTTCAACAGATATGCCATTTTCAATAAAAATGATGTTCTTTTAAAGAGAGGTGTTTATGGCACTTAAGAAAGTGGGAATATTAACCGGGGGCGGGGACTGTTCAGGGCTGAATGCCGTAATCCGTGCGGTTACCCGTGCGGCAATTATTCAGTATGGCGCTAAAGTCGTTGGAATTGAAGGCGGTTTTGAAGGCCTCATCTCGGGACAGACCCAGGAACTTACGGTACGGCGCACAAAGGATATATTGACGCTGGGCGGCACCATCCTTGGAACAACCAATAAGGGCAATCCGTTTGAATACCGGGAGATGGAGGAAGACGGCAGCATCAAAACCAGTGACTATTCCGATAAAGCAGTTGAAACCTTTAATGCATTAAACCTGGACTGCCTCTTTGTCGTGGGCGGTGAAGGAACCCTTGAAATCGGGTATGAATTTTTCAAAAAAGGCATCCCTGTTGTGGGCATTCCCAAAACCATTGATAATGATCTTGAAAAAACAGATTATACCTTTGGATTTCAGACAGCTGTCCAGGTGGCCTGTGATGCCATGGACCGTTTGCAGACCACGGGCCGGAGCCATCACCGGGTAATGATTTTAGAGGTCATGGGCAGGAATGCCGGATGGATTGCCCTTGAGGCCGGTATTGCCGGCGGAGCCCATATTATACTGATCCCTGAGATTGAGTATAAAATTGAAAATGTCATTAGAAAAATCCAGTTTCGCAAAAAAGGCGGCAGCCCTTACAGTATTATCATGATTGCAGAAGGGGCAAAAGAAAAAGGGGGGGGCACCATCAGAACTCAGGAGGCCAAAACCAGGCTCCAGGGTGTTGAAAAACTGGGCGGCGTAGGTTTTTATCTTGCAAAATTAATTGAAAAACAGATCGACCTTGAAGTGCGCACAACTGTTCTGGGGCATATCCAGAGAGGGGGATCTCCCAATTCCTTTGACAGGGTTCTGGGCACCCGCCTGGGAAGTTTTGCTGTGGATGCGGCGGCTCAGGGGAAATTTGGAACCATGGTGGCCTTGAAGACGCCTGATATAGTACTTGTGAACTTAAAGGATCTTGCAGGGAAAGTAAGGACCGTGTCTGTAAATTCACAGCTGATTCGCTGTGCTGAATCCATTGGCATTAATATGGGACGAGAAGCCATGTGATCCAAAGCTTTTAAAAATCAAACCGAAGAAGGATAGCCCATGAATCTGTTTGCCATATTATCAAATATCGGGTTACCGGATATTCTTGATATCCTGTTTATTTCTATTGTTTCCTACCAGCTTTATATCTGGTTCTGGGGAACAAAAGCCTTCAAAGCCCTGGTGGGTATCGTTGTTTTAAGCGGTATTTTCATTGTGGCCAAATCCTGGGGGCTTTTTTTAACCACCTGGGTGTTCCAGATTTTATGGCAGGTTTTTGTCATCCTTTTGATTATTCTGTTTCAAAAAGAAATCAGGCAGATGCTTGAGCGGTTTAATCCCCTGAAAACCATTGGATTTAAACACAGATCAGATGCAAATGGCTGGGTTCCGGCTTTTGCCAACTGGGCCTTTGATGCGGCAAAAAAAAGAATCGGGGCAGTCATTGTTTTTGAAAGAACAGATCTGGTGTTTGATTTAATCACCAAAGGGATTGCCATGGAATGTGATCCGCAACCGGAAATATTGAACTCTATTTTTTATAAACAGTCTCCTTTGCATGATGGCGCCATTCTTATTTCCAATGGGAAAATTTTAAAAACATCCTGCTACCTGCCGTTATCAACAAGGGAAGACCTGCCCCAGGAATGGGGCACACGTCACAGGGCAGCACTGGGGCTGACAGAACAATGTGATGCCTGGGTCATGATTGTTTCAGAAGAAAGAGGAGAAGTTTCATTTGCTGTTGACCAGGAAATTCAAAAGGTAACTGATCAAAAAGAATTGTCCACTCTTATAGAGGACGTCCTCTTTGAGTTCAAGGACCCGGATGTGGGAATTAAAGAAAAAATTAAATCCTGGTTTACAAAACGATATCAAACAAAGGCAATCGTTCTTGGTTTGGTTTTTATATTGTGGCTGATTTTTGCAGGCCAACAGAATTTTGAAAAGAAAATCGATCTGTCATTGAACCTTAAAAACATACCGGCAGGGCTCATGGTATCTCAACCGGTTGTTCAAAAAATAACCATTACCTGCCGGGGGTTAAGAAAAGATGTCAGTCTGTTAAATAAAAATAATATCCAGTCTTCGGTTGATGTGTTTTCAGCAAAGCAGGGCACTTTCTTTTACACGATTAATACAGGCAATTTAATTCTTCCCAATGACAGGATTGATATTGTAAATATCAGCCCGTCAAGGATTGAACTGACCTTTGAGAAACAGCTTAAAACAAATCAAGAAGACCCGCTTTCCATAACAAAAGATCCCATATGATCCAGGATGTTTGGGTTGTAAAGTGTGTTAAAAGTTTGTCAAAAAAAACCTAAACAGATAGCAGCAAGCTTCGGCTCCCTATTCCAGAATCGGTATTAAGAACGATAAACCCGATATCTTTAATATCCCGGGTTATTTTTTGAAAATGATTTTCACTGACATGAAACCGGGGTTCTGCAAGAAGAAATTTCCCTCCCTTTTTCAGCAAGGTTTTAACCTCTTTTAAAAATTTTATATGATCCGGTGTTTCATGGACCATATAAAAGGCCAGGATAAAGTCAGCCTTAATATCCTGACTGAGTCCGATTTGATCCTGGGGGCAGTTGTGGAGGATGATCCGGTCGTCAAGGTGAAACTTTTTTGCTTTTTTAGCTACTTTTTCAAGCATCTCTTTTTGAAGATCAGCTGCAAAAACTTTTCCTGAAGGACCCACCATTTTTGCCATATCAATTGAAAAATATCCAGGGCCGCATCCAAGATCGACAACTATGTCGCCTTCATTAATGTGGTTGCCAACGATTTTTTTGGGATTTTGAATAAGCCTTCTGAAAAAATTATCCAGAAAAAAAGAATGGCTGTGACTGCAGACATCGCCTTTGTATTCTTTGTTGTACATGATGGTATCTCCTATAAATGTGTTTATTTGCTATACGCTTAAATTAAAAAAATATTACTCGTCAGAACAGATTCTGCGTTTCAAAAAATCCTCAACTCTTTCTAAAAAACAGACAATTATCTCCAGATCCTTTTCTCCAAGAGCGTCCATATATTCGGCAAATCCGCCATCCATGGTTTCGTGCCAGTGTTTATGGGCCCAGTAAGCAGCTTGTCCTTTGGATGTCAACATGACAATGGTCCGTGACAGGTTTTCAGGGTCTGTCTTTTTTGTTGAAAACCCTTTTGTTTCCAGCTTTTTTAAACTTTGAGAGACGGCGCCTTTGGTAATGCCAAGATGCTTTCCAATATCCGATATTTACCGGGTTGACTGTACATCCCATCAGCTAAACGGTAGATGGGTTGTGAAACATTTTTTTTAAACCAAACACTTAACACAGTCTTTAAAACATCGGTCAACAGCAGCCGCCGTCGCCGCAGGAAGCCTTTTCTTTTCCCTTTATCCAGACCTGGATAATATAGGCGGCTCAGCCTACACCCGGACTGACGGCAATGGCCTCTGACGGACAATTGTTAACACAGGCACCACATTCCATGCAGGCATTGAAATCAACGATGCAGGCTTTGCCCTGTCTCATCTCAAACACAGCCTGGGGACAGACCTCGGTGCACAGGGTACAGCCGATACATTTTTCTTCATCCAGCACCAGCGTTGACACATCCTCTAAATATCTTAACTCTTTCATGACTCACTCCTCTAAAATTAAAACGCAGAATAAATCCAAAGCCCTGACGAAAGAACCAGGGCGCAGATCTGTACAGGGATGTATTGTTTCATTTCTTTTTCAACCCCGGATGGTGAGGTAAATGGGGTTGTGCCTGTAAAATTCATGGCCAGAAAAGAACTGATGGTCACACTGAATAAAAAAAGCGCCAGAAATCCTGCTGCCCCGTTAACAGCAGATGCCATTGCGGCTAAACTGAGTACGGCCAAAACACTTCCGGCTATGATGCCTTTGAGAGCAAACGCCCGGAAAGGGATAAAGGGAAGCAGTACAGGGGTAATGAAAGCTCCTGAAACAATTCCTGCCACAAGGGCACAAAAAGAAACAACGCCTCTTTCCCAGGCGCCTGAAAAAGAAAAAATACCCGGTCCGAAACCTGAAATGATAAATAGAATAAGAGCTGCAATCAGGGCGGGTTTGAGTACGATTTGAATCTCCACAGGTGTCAGGATGAATCGGTCATACAGATTAAAGGTGACCTGTCGCATTTTTTTATCAGCCTTTTTATTGTTCTTTAAAAAAGCCGGGATATCACTGGCTCGGATGGGGCCGTATACCACCCTGAATCCGGACTGTTTCTTAACATCTTTTGCCGATACGCCTGTGGCTCCCAACTGAGGAACAATGACCCGCTTGTGATCCACAATTTTTTCAAGGCAGGCTTCTTTAATCCTTTTTACAAGTTCCCCGGTTGAAAACGTCCCTTTTCCTGCCGCACACCAGACATTGATGCCCTTTGTATCCAGAACCAGAATCCATGCATTGGTCTTGGAAAGTTGTTTCCTTAAATGATCAAAGGTTAATTTAAAGTTGGCCGTCACCAGCACCTCGCAACTCTTGTCCGGATTCCCAATACCGTAAAGCCCCGGCGCGACAGTATATTGATACCGGTTGATGCCGCATCGGACGTAGAATGTTGAAAAAAGATCATTTTTTTCAAGCCTGGATTTGATGATGGGGATGTCCCCTGCATGGGTTTGAATAAAGCTGTCAACATAAGAACACAGCTTAAATCCGGGTTTTTCATGACCTGCCGTTGCATCGAAGGTTTGGGTTGAGCAGGGAGAAATTATCTTATCCATGGAAGACAGGATATTAACGTTGGAGGTTGATATGTTTAACCCTTTGGGGGAAGGGTGTTCATTGCATCCGCAGTCTTTACTTTTATCCATCTGGTTCTCCTTGTTTTATAAATTTTGGATATAGTGCTTGAATTGATTTAAAACATTTTTATCCACGCAGAAATAGGTTTTTGGACCTTCGACTTCACCACAGACAATTCCAGAGTCTTTCAGCAGTTTCAGATGCTGGCTGATGGTGGATTGGGAATAGGGAAAAATATTGACAATTTCTCCGCAGACACAGGTATTGATGGCAATAAGATGTTCAACAATTTTCATCCGCGTCGGATGCCCCAATGCCTTAAAAATTTTTGCAAGTTGTTCTGTTGTCATTTGAATATGCTTTTTATCATTACAGGTTAGCGCCAGATTACATCAAGCTCTTTTCTGAACGGAATCGAGTGGAGTTTGAAGACAGGATGGCCGAGCATGATTGCGCCGCAGACAGAATGGTTATGGGGCAGATCAAGATACTCAATCAGGGGCTGATAAAGGGTTGCAGCCCTTGTGAAAAAACCTGCCCAGCAGGTTCCAAGACCTTTGGCATGGGCATAAAGCTCAAGATAGGTCAACGCAATTCCAGCTTCAGCACTCCCCCAGAAATACTCTTTTTCTCCCAGGGCAATGATTAAATGGGGGGCATTCCTCAGTATAATATCATCTCCTAGTTCGTAGTATTCCACAATTTCTTTGGCCATATTGGATTGTTTAATAAAATCAATGGTAAGTTGTGAGATCTGCTGCACTTTTTCTTTGGAATCAATTACCATCCATTTTACCTGCTGCTTATTGCTGGCCGTGGGAATCCACCGGACAATGTCCAGCAGATCTTCCAGTTCAACTCTTGGAAGGGGAGTGTTTTTAAAGGTCCTGACGGAACGCCTGGTTTTGAGCAGCAGTTCAACGTGCTCAGCCGGAATCTTTATTTTTTTATCATATCTAAAAGGAGGCGTGGCAAGCGTTCCTACTTTTATGGCATCTGTCGGGCAGATGCTCTCACAATGGCCACAGGCAATACAATAATTTTCCAGGGCTTGTTTTACCCGGGGATAATTATTTTCATCCAGATCCCAGATAAAACCATAGGGGCAGACGGATGCGCACAACTTGGTTTCTTTGCACCGGCATTTTTTGGTATCAATAGTGACAATCACCAGCTTTTTCCTTTTTTATTATCGTTTATCGGCTATTAACGATAATTAATTATTTTTGTGTTGTCAAGCCTATTTTTTTAACAAAAGTTCTCTTTACTATCTTGTTCGGTCTTGATATGGTGAAAACCATTTTTGAACGCCCTGATTTTAATGCCTTTTTTTAAAAGGAGTAAGTGAAATTGGATCTACAAATTGAGTATTTCAACGACGGAACTGCATTTCATGAGATTGATCCTTTGTTCATTAACCCGGAATATTTGACTGATTTTTCCATTTATGAAAAACAACGCTATCAAGACCACCAGTTTAAATTTCGATGTCTTTTAGTGGATGCTTCTTCCATGCCAAAAGAAAAGCTTATGACATTATTAAGATCCTGGCAAAAAGTATATATTCATGAAAAGCAGGTCATAAATTATAATGAATACCTGAAAAAAAACCTGGCATACTTCCTTAACCATGATGAGATTGATATTTCAAAAAAAACCACTACCCTGATTGATTTATCAACAAAGGTCGTAAAAGAAACTTTTGAAACTCATTTTGCAACCGCTGAAAACTGGGAAAAGTCCCTGGATAATGTTCAGCAGCTTATTTCCCAGGCCATTGGATTTATATCTGATATCAATTCATTGAATGGACTTGCAAATTTGATCGGCCATGACTACGATACCCATATCCATTCCATAAAGGTGGGATGGCTGATGGCAACCTTTATCAACGCTAACAAGGACTTATTTGAGGTTCAAAGCGGTCCTGGATTAAAAAAGTTACTGGTACAGGCCGCTGTTGCAGGTCTGCTTCATGATATCGGCAAGGTAAAAATTCCAAAAAATATCCTCAATAAAAAAGGGAAACTTGAGAATATAGAATATATTGTCATTCAATCCCATACAGCCTATTCAGCTAGCATCCTTTTTGATACAGGCCTTTCAAAACAGTCAATGCAGGCAATTCTCTATCATCATGAAAATGAAGACGGCAGTGGATATCCAAGCGGATTGAATCAGGACAACATTCCCCTGATCGCAAAAATCTGTCATATTGCCGATGTGTTTGATGCACTGACGTCAAAACGGCATTATAAGGAATCCAAAACTCCTTTTGAGGCGTTAAAGATCATGACCGGTGAAAATCCCTATCTTGACACCCTTAAAAAATTTGAA
>JAHJLN010000220.1 GCA_018821715.1 Pseudomonadota bacterium
ATATATAGGTTTCGGGCTTGTACCAATAAAATCAATTCTTTAATTTTGGAGTTTTTATGATGAATTATTCAATGAGATATTTAATAAACATATCAACTATATTTTTATTGTGTACGCTTGCTTTCGTTTGTGAAGCACGCACGGATGAAATTAAGATTGTATCACTCGGCACCAGCTGCACAGCAGGGAAAGGAGTTGGAAAAAGTTACGCGTTTCCCGCGAAACTTGAAGCAATGTTGAGGGCTGCAGGAAAAAATGTTCGCGTCATCAACCAGGGCAGAGATGGCGATTCGACCGTAAATTTATTAGGCAGACTCCATAAGTCGGTGCCTGAAGGCATTGACATAGTTGTCTATGAATACGCTTATGGCAATGAAAAAAGGGCCGGGATTCCAAAAGAGAAAACGATAGAAAACTCAGAAAAAATTATTTCCCAGCTGGTGGCGCGCAACATCGAAGTTCTTCTTGTGATCCGTGGAAATAATCAGGAGCAGTTGCAAAACCGCACGAAAAGATTTCGAAAAATAATAAAAAAATACGATATTTTGTATCTGCCGATTGAACAACCTTTTTCCACTTTGCAAAATGATCATCAACACCCGTCAATAAAAGGGCACGAAGCAATTGCCGCCGAGATGGTATCGCCCATTAGTAAATTAATAGCACGTGTAAAGGCCAGGCATCAATAAAATAAAGCTCAGCTGCCTTCACGGTTACAGGATGGGTCAGAACGAACAAATAAGTGACAATAGCTGCCGCTTTTATAACTCTTTTTATTATTAAATCCCTCCAGCAATTAATTGCATATTTTATATTAACCCAACATATGGATAACTTTTTGGCAAAACAATATGTTCCCTTTTTTTACTTCGAAAAAACTGCGGGTCCATTTGGATTATTTTTAATGAATTTTTCTTTTCAAAGTTAACTTTCTGATAATCGGAACACCTTTTTTTCAAATATTCTTTGTATGACAATCTCATTGCCATGATTTCAATTTATTTCAGTCCAACTTTTTGCAATGCTGCCATTTCGTTTTCCAGTATCATTCTATCTTTATATGGCTGAACCCCAATCCAGGTTTTCATAGTAAAATCCGATTTGATTTTCAGCAGTTCCTGTGCCTCTGTCTTTGCTTCGATCTCCCGGCCGAGATAGACATAACAGATTACCAGCATGGCACGGTTAAGATAGGTCCCCGGAGTTCGTTCCCGGGCCTTGAGGTATGCCTCAAGAGATTTCTGGTGATCGCCCAGCAAGTGATAAGATAATCCCTCTTGAGTATCATACCAACTCGGGTAGCGGGGGTTGAGGCGCTTGGCTCTTTGTATACTGGTTAAGGCCTCGGAGGGCTCTCCGGCGTAGTTGAGGCAAAGGGCCTTGTAACCAAGGATATCTGCCCCATTTGGGTCCATTTCAGAAGCTTTCCGAATATTGATAACAGCCAGGTCATGCTCTTTACGGAACAGATGAATCCCTGCAAGCAAATAGAAAATGCCAGGGTCTTGATCGTCAATGGCAATAGCCTTATGGGCCATTTCCATAGCGGTGTTCATCGATAAAGCCGAAGATTCACTAAAGCCAAAGCGAGCGTCGTGCAAATGGGTCCAACCTATCACCCGGAAAGCTCCAGCGTACTCCGGGTCAAGGGTTAAGGCTTCTTGGGCCAGTTCCCGAGCAAGTCGGTTGTCTTCTTTATTAAATTTTCGGAGGCGTTCAACACCTTGCATCAGTTTGGCGTAGGCTTTCAGGTTACCCGCCTTTTTAGCCCAAAGCTTTGCCTGAAAACCTTCGGTCAGTTTTATTTGTAGGGCTGTTATAATATTGAATGTGATTTCTTCCTGCATTGTGAAAAAATCTACAATCTGCCCGTCGTAGGTGTCGGCCCACATGGTTTTGCCTGTTGCAGCATCAACCAATTGGGCAGAAACACGAATCCTGTCATCTGCTTTACGAACATTTCCTTCCAGGATATAACGGACATCAAGATCTTTACCTATTCCCTGCGCCGTTATGGTTTTGCCCTTGTAAGAAAAGGTAGATTGGCGAGCAATCACGATGAGCTTGGGAATTTTTGACAGGGCATTAATGATATCTTCAGACATTCCATCGCCCAGGAAGTCCTGTGTTGAATCTCCAGTGAGATTGTTAAAGGGCAGCACAGCAATGGACGGCTCAGCAGGTATGTCTCCAGCTGTTTTAGAAGAAAAAGTAGGTCCTATCTTGGTAGGCTGGTGATGATTTAAGTGCCAACCCGTGGCTCCGATAATCAATGCGATGAAAACCGCAAGAACAACCCAAAAAGGCCTCCAAGGTTTGCCATGTCCATCGATCACCTTGCCAATATCATCAGGATCAGTTAGCACCTTAAATGCCTTGACGGGGTCAGTGATATTTTTAACCTGGTGATCTCCCAAATATGCATAACCCAACTTCAGCTTGTTTTTGACTTGATCAAATGCAGTCTTTGATATGCAAACCCCGCCCGGTTCTGCCAATCCTTCAATTCGAGCAGCAATATTGACACCGTCACCATAAATACAGCCATTCCCTTCAATCACGTCACCAAGATTAATTCCAATTCGAAATTCCATCCTACGGTTCACTGGCAATTCAACATTTTTTTCGTGTAAGGTTTTTTGAATTTGGACCGAAGCTTCAACCGCATCTACAACGCTGAGAAACTCGGCAAGGACGTTATCGCCAGGGGAATCCACAACACGCCCTCGGAATTTTTCGATAAAGGATGCTATTACTACACGATAGTTTTCCAGAGTTCGGACAGTTGACAATTCATCTTCTCCCATAAGACGGCTATACCCCTTAACATCAGCGCTGAAAATTGCTGTTAGTTTTCGCTTGGCCCGTTCTTCATTCATGATATCCCCCTCTAAATGTAAAAGCCCAAACGTAGCACATCACTTTGGAGGCTTTTCTTCTGCTGTTGTTTTGAAATACATTTTAGTGTTCTACTTCTGGAAAACAGAATCAGGTTCCAAGGTGATAATACAAGAGAAAAGACATACGAAAAATATATTTTTTTTAATAGCTTGTCAATTGTTTTACATAGCGTCCAACATATGAACCACAAATATTACCGGAAGCCACTTTTTCGCATTAAATTTAATAAATAATAAAGTGGGGGGCTATTATTATTTATTATCAGCGCTTCAAGTATCTTCTTCTAAGCCTCTATTGATAAAAAGAAAAAAAGACTTATTATCTGGTTAATATTTTAAGGATAAACACCCTATATTTTAAGAGGATTTACATGCCAATTTTTGAATATAAATGTAACCATTGTGAAAAAGAATTTGAAA
>JAHJLN010000017.1 GCA_018821715.1 Pseudomonadota bacterium
ATTAAATATAATAATATGCAACAAAATTATTAAGCTTTTATAAAATTAGTTTATATATACTGGATTGATATTAAAAAAAGATAACCTGAAATTAAAAAGAACCTTCCTGCCAGAATACCCGAAATGACTGATCTTCCACGGGTGTTTCAGGTAAGAAAAAGTATGGAGATTTTTTAAAACAAGACAGGAATAAACAAACTGCCTTGAAGAGGATATGTGTTAAACTTTAAGGACTTTTTTAGCCGATAGTCCTTTATCATTTTCTTCTACTTCAAACTGTACGCGTTCTCCCTCTGAAAGTGTTTTAAAACCTGCCATTTCTATGGCTGAATAATGGACAAACACATCATCGCCGGTTTCCTGCTCAATAAATCCAAAGCCTTTTTTTGAATTAAACCATTTGATTGTTCCTTGCACCAAAATTTCCCCCTCCTTGACTTAGTGTTCATACATCATGCCTATGAAAAATTTGCTCTGGAAAAACTTTCAATCAGAGCACCCCTCTTAATATTTCGGGTCATCGTAATTATGGAGTATTACTTCATTTTAAAAAATGCAAGAAAAAAAAGGGGACTGAAAAAAAATCAGTCCCCCTTTTGAAAAAGCCAGGTATGTTCAGTTATTTTCTATTTCCATACTCGGCATATGCCATTGCTGTAAGCCTGTAAACAAGATGCGCCATTTTTGAAAACGGCAGAAAGGCAAACAGTTCAAAAATAGCAATTAAATGCAGATAGTAAAAGAAATAGGCAATATATTCCAGATGGGCAACACGGGCCATTTCGGTGAGCATACCCGTTAGGCCGAGGGTAAAAACAACGACTAGGATAAACCAGTCTTTATAAGATGTAAGTTGGTCGTCTTTTTTATCCAGCCTGTTTTTGATCATCAATCCACTGCCGATAACCAGTGCTGGCCCTGCAATATTGGCCAGCCATTTAATCGGATTAACAAAGGAATAGGGTCCGGGTATTCCCCCAACATACAGTAGCGTTCCTGCAACAGCCGTCACAACGAACAGACCGATAAATGAATACAGCACCATCATATGGGGTGTTGCTCTATCCTTATTGGATTCACATTCGTTGAATTTATCATGCTTTAAAACTGTGGGAATCACCCTGATAAGCGCCTGGAAAAATTCTTTGTAATCCAGGCTTGCCTTGTCAGTCTTTCCTTCAAGAACAGCATTCTCATGAATATCATTCAAGAAATTTTTAAGGCTGAGAGCAAAAATGATAGCAACGGCAGTTGCCGTCGGTACGAATGTTAAATCCACAAACCAGGTTGAGAAAAAATCCGCGTGCGAAATGACATGTTCAGCACCTTCATGGGCATGTGACCATGCAATACCAAACACATTAAACAGTTTGGTCATGGTCTCGCCGGCGTTCATGGTAATAAAGGCAAGTATCGCAAACCAGACAGCTGGTATTCCAATAAGGATCGGCAGCATTTTAGGATCATTAACTGCTTTTGCCAGTGCTTTGGGTTTTGCATACTCAGAAATGGCAGCAGATCGGACAGCAGACAGAACATCCCCTGGGGCGGCACCCCTTGGGCAAAGGTCTGTACAATCACCGCACTGATGGCACAGCCAGATGTCAGCACTTTTTACCAACCTGTCCTTAAGACCCCAGGAAGCTGCAATCATTTCCTTTCTTGGAAAGGGGCTGTTTTCAGGCGCAATGGGACATGCAACCGAACAAGTGGCGCACTGGTAGCATTTTTTTAGAGTTTCTCCGCCAAGCCCTCTTACTTGAGCAATAAAGTCAAGATCGGGTTGAGCAAGATATTTTTCAGTCATACTTACATACCTCCTAACTATTTAGGTAAATAGTTAATATTAGAATCCTTTGAATGGGTTTGGACCAAGGTCTTCAACTTCTTCAACAAAGGCATTGATTATTCCAGGAAGTTTGTCATATTCATCAATGGCAACTTCTGCAAAGGCCACACGCTCTTCTTCAAGTGAAAGACTTTTAAGTGCATCCCCCATTTTTTTGACTCGGACTTCTGCAAGCTCTGAACCTTTCATAAAATGACACTGGTAATCATCTCCATGTTTGCAGCCAATAAGGATAACACCGTCCATTCCCTGGGCAAGCGCATCTTTAATCCAGATGGTGTTCACGGAGCCAAGGCATCTGACAGGAATAAATCGAACATTGGGAGAGTAATCTATTCTGTTCAGCCCCACCATGTCAAGAGCAGGGAAAGCATCATTCTCACAAATCAAGGCAAGGAATCTGAAGGGCGGCTCATCATAATCATCTTCCGATGGGACACCAACGGCTTTGACCTGGGACCCGATAGAATCAACCGTGTAGTCGGCAAAAGAGATGATCCTTTCAGGACATGCACCCATGCAGGTACCGCATCGTCTGCATCGTGTCGGGTTGGCTTTTGGTGTTCCTTTTTCATCATCATCCAGGGCGCCAAAAGGACACTCAACCGTACAGCGTTTACACTGGGTACATCTCTGGAAGAAGAATTCAGGATATGTCATATCCCCTGATCTTGGATGAACAGCCATGCCTCTGTTGGCACTCTGGATGCACTGGATGGCTTTTAGGGCGGCACCTGTTGCATCTTCCATGGACTCTTCAATAGTCATGGCACGCCTGATGGCACCGGCAGCATAAATACCCGTCCGCTGGGTTTCATAGGGGAAGCAGATATAGTTGGAGTCTGCATACTGACCGAAAATATCATTGTCCCTGAATCCCGGACCCTGTCTATAGGCAAGGTTGACAACAGGATCATCTTTGGTTACAGGAACCATCCCGGCAGCAACGACAACCAGGTCTGCTTTAATGGCAAGATTCTCACCTAAAAGAGTGTTGACGGCAGTTACTGCAAGTCCGTTTCCCTGTGGGACAACTTCAGTAACAGCACCTTTTGTCATAAACACGCCATCATCCTGCTGCATGCTTTTGTAAAAATATTCCTGAAGCCCCGGGGTTCTCATATGCTGATAAATAATATATGCCTTGCCGTCAGAATAATCTTCTCTGACGTATCTGGCCTGTTTCAGGGCAACCTGGCTGGTGACGGAACCTGCATATTCAAAGTCGGCATCATCTTCATCCTTGCCCGGAGACTGGATGAAAACAACATTTTTTGCTTCTTTGCCATCAGAAGGTCTGACAATCTTACCTTTGGCCGCTATTTTTTCAAACTCATCATTGGTGATAACATCGGGAAGATCAATTCCTAAATGAGCAAAGGCTTCTCCTTCAAATTTTGCCGGGCGCCAACCTGCAGCCAGAACAACGGCTCCGTAAAGTTCACCGTCCGGGTCCAGCTGAAGGATGTCAACCCTGCCTTCATTGTATTGAAGATATTTGGCATGGGCCGCTTCTGCATCCAGTTCTTTTCCATTTTCATCCACCAGCATTTCCTCTGGAAGCGGGAATGGAACATCAAAGGGAATTTTTTCACCCGGGGTTTTAAAGGTTACCGTGAATTCACCCGGCTGACCGGCAATACGGGCAACCTCAATGGAAGTTTTAACAGTGATATTGGAAAAGCTTTCAACTTCAGCTATCAGTTCCTTTACAACCGGCTCACGAAGAGATTCAAAAGGTTCTGCAACCGGCATCTGACTTCTCATGTGGGCAGCATATCCACCCAGTTTATCGGTTTTTTCAACAATGGTGACTTCATAGCCTGCTTTTGCAGCATCAAGGGCAGCTGACATACCGGTTACACCGCCACCCAGCACAAGAATCTTTTTTGAAAATGATTCTGTCTTGAACGGCTCCGGCAGTTTGACTTTTTCAACTCTGATCATCCCCATTTTGATATAATCTTCAGCTTTCATCTGAATGGGATCAAAATGTTCTTCGTCATCCTTCTGATCTTCTGTCAGCATAGGATAAGTTTCTCTTGAATGGGGCCATACAACGCCTTCTCTTAAATTCACTCTTTCAACGATGCAACCGTCGAATTTGAAAACATCAAAGTTGACGCGTCTGGAACATGCACCAATTACCATGCAGTTTACTTTTTCATCAGCAACGTCTTTTTTTATCAGCTCCACACCTTCTTTACTGCAAAGAAACGGGTGAGTGGTACAATTTACACCCTCTTCGTCTGGAACACCGACCAGAGCTTCCATGTCGAGGGTATCACCGATTCCACAGCCTGTGCAGATATATACGCCATATTTTTTTTTATCCATGATTTTCCTCTACCTCCTTACAAGGGTGTGAATGGCTTTAAGGGCCATACCTGTGGCATTCTGGTTAGATGTTACAACATCAGCAGGTTTGTTGGCACAACCCGCAGCAAACATGCCGCCTTTTTTGAAGTCGTTCACAATGAAACCGTCAGTGTTGTAAATCAGATCTGCATTGGGTTTGTCAATGGCACAAGTCGGCTGCATACCGGTTGCAAGAACGAGCATGTCAACCGTCTGCCTTACTTTTTCACCGGTGATGGTATCTTCGGCAACTATATTTATGTTTGAAGAACCTGCTTCTTCTCCCACTTCTGCAACTTTGCCTTTTACAAAAAAGACATTTTCATCTGCTTTAAGTTTTGCATAGAACTTTTCATATTTAAGCCCTGGAGTTCTCAAATCAATATAATAAATATAGATCTTAGCTTCAGGGTATTGTGCCCTTAGATAGGTGGCATGTTTTAAGGATGCCATGCAGCAGATGTAGGAGCAATAGGGCAGATGATTTTCATCCCTTGAACCTGCACACTGCGCAAAAGCTATGGTTTCTGGTGCTTTGTCATCGGATGGTCGGACAATTTTGCCTTGGGTAGGACCGTTTAAGGACGCCATTCTTTCAAGCATCATGTTGGTCACGATATTCTGAAATCTTCCGAATCCAAGATTGTCAATTTTGGTTGCGTCATAGGGTGTCCACCCGGTGTTCCATACAACAGCACCGACTTTTAAATCAATGGATTTTTCTTCCATATCAAAATCAACAGCATCGTATTTACAGGCTTCTTTGATTTTGTCCCGGTCGTCTGTGCTCATGGCAGGATCCATGATATACCGCATGGGGAATGCCATGTTATGCGGAAGGTAGGCGGCTTTTCTGCGATCCATGCCAAAGTTGAATGTATTTGAGATTTCAGTGTCACACACTTTTGCGCATTCACCGCAGGCCGTACAATTTTCATTTACATATCGAGGCGATGTTTTTACAGTGACAGTGTAGTCACCGGCAACGCCTTCTACATTCTGTACTTCTGACATGGTGAAGACTTTAATATTTTTGTTGTCCCTGATTCTTTTGTAGTTGATCTCAAGTCCGCAAGTAGGCGGGCAAAGTTTGGGGAAGTAGTGTTTTAACTGGGATACTCTTCCGCCAAGGGATGCTTCCTTTTCCACAAGGAAGACCTCATACCCCACTTCGGCAGCTTCTAGGGCAGTTGTAAGGCCGCTGATACCACCACCAACCACCATAATGCTTCCACTAACCGGGGCCAAATTATCTGTTGTCATGCTGTCCCTCCGTGCATTTGGGTTATATATTATTCTTTGGTTAAATAGTTATGTTTATGCCAAATCTTAAACATGCTTATTCTAAGATTTTTTTAAGTTGTTTGGCATCCTCTCTCCTATTTTGTAAAAGCAAAAAACCAGATCGGCTTTTTACACTTACAAAAGAGGAGACAGGGGAAAAACCAAAACCTTCATAATCTTAAAAAACCTCCAGATACTAAAAAACTAGCACCTGGAGGTTATTATTCTAAGAACGTACTTTAAGATCTATTTTCAAAACTAGTCGGAAATAATCTTAATATACGGTACTTTTTTCAAGCTCCACTCATTGGTTGCTTTATTATATGAAGAATTTGTAAAGCAGAACCATTCTTTATCATCCTGGCCCATGAAGTCGCCTCTGTAGTAGAAGCCAGGGTATCTTGATTCCTGGCGGTACTGAATATGACGGGTGTGAGCTTGAGCTGTGTAGAGACGATGGTTGATTTCCCATGCTCTCAGCAGTTCATGGAGATCACCGGCGGCAATTTTTTCAAGGTCTTCACGGAACATTTCAAACAGGTCCATGAGGATCTCAAGGTTTTTACCGGAGGTCATATAGTAAGTGGCTGTACCACCACCGTATTCATTGGTCATCTTCATCAGACGTAATGCCATGCCGGCAGGTTTGCAGTAGTTCGGGTTAACATCCTCGGCAGTGGTGTAGTTGCAGTGGTCAAGATAATTTCTGACCGGTTGGTAAACAAAGTCCACCAGTTCCTGATCGGTTTCTTTGAAACCAGTCACTTTGCTTCCCTCATCTCTCAGGTATTGAATCATGGATTTGGCAGCAATACGGCCTTCTGCATGGGAACCGGAGGAGAATTTATGGCCGGAGCAGCCAACACCGTCACCAGATGTGAAAAGACCTCTGACGGTTGTCATTCTGTTGTAACCCCATTTATACTCAGCAGGAACCCAGTCTTCGTTCGGACCTGAACACCAGATACCGCAGCAGCCGGAATGAGAACCTAACAGGTACGGTTCGGTGGGCATAACTTCTGAGTCTTTTTTCTCAGGTTCGGTATTGGTTGCGCACCAGAGACCGGCCTGACCAATGGACATGTCAAGGAAATCTTCCCAAGCTTCTGATTCAAGGTGCTTCATCTCTTTTTTGTCCATGGTTTCAGCCAGCTTTGCAAGGGCTGCAGAAGTCTTCATGATGATGGGGCCGCGGCCTGCTTTATACTCATTCAGCATGAGATGGTTTCTCAGGCAGGTCGGTGTAACAGCTGCAGTTCCATAGGGAGCATATTTTTCAAGCTCTGCTTTTGCGGCATCAGATGCAGCATAGTTTTCACCAAGACCATTAACGGTCTGTGCTTTAAAAAGAAGGAACCATGCACCAACAGGGCCGTAACCATCTTTAAAACGAGCCGGGGTGAACCGGTTTTCCATCATGGAAAGCTCAGCACCTGCGCGAAGAGCCATGGTGTAAGTGGAGCCGGCATTCCATACAGGATACCATGCGCGGCCTTTACCTTCGCCGACTGAACGGGGCTGGTAGACGTTAACCGCGCCGCCGCAGGCAACCATGATAACTTTTGCCTTGATGATGTAAACTTTATTTTCTCTTAAAGAGAAACCGACAGCGCCGGCAACTCTGTTGGGATCTGCCTGGTCATTCAAAATTTCAACAATAAAGCATCTTTCAATGATGTTGTCTGAGCCAAGGGCTTTTTTACCGGCTTCAGCAACGATTCTCTTGTAAGACTCACCGTTGATCATGATCTGCCATTTACCCGTACGGACAGGAGTTGCGCCGCCCTTAAGGGTACCCTGTTTCTGGCCTTTTTTGCCGTCAAGGGTTTTACCGTCGTCACTTTTTTTCCAGACAGGAAGTCCCCATTCTTCGAAAAGATGCACGGAATCATCAACATGGCGGCCAAGGTCGAAGATCAGGTCTTCACGAACAATGCCCATAAGGTCATTTCTGACCATGCGGACGTAATCTTCGGGTTTGTTTTCTCCGACATAGGTGTTGATAGCAGAAAGACCCTGGGCTACTGCGCCTGATCTTTCAAGGGCTGCCTTGTCACAAAGAAGGATTTTTGTGTCGTCACTGGCCCATTTTTTAATTTCAAATGCTGTTCCACAGGCAGCCATACCGCCACCGACTATCAGAACATCAACGTCTCTTTTATCAACCTCTGGGTCTCTTACAGCTCTAAGTTCTCCAACAGGCTTATTAGGTAATGCCATTATATACCTCCAAAATTATTAATATAGTAATAAACTAAATGGATGACAGTTAAAAATTATGCAAGCTCAGTTGGCGCTACGAGTACATAACCGTCTGCTTCCTGAGTAGAAAGAAGCCCACTGTCAAGGTCTTTACCCTTAAGGTCTTCATATGCATTTGCTTCACCTTCGGGAGTGGTTCTGATCGGGAACTTGAAGCGTTTTACAACTCCGTTTCTGAACTTACATGTCCACATAACGTCTTCTGTGCCCATCATCGGAACAACAGAAGCCCCCATGGGAACAAAGTCAGAATAACCTCTTACTTCAATTGCCTGAGAGGGACAGATCTTAACACATGAATAGCATTCCCAGCACTGATCGGGTTCCTGATTGTATGCTTTCATTTCATTAGGTTCAAGAACCATCAGGTCATTGGGACAGATGTACATGCATGCTGTCTTGTCCCCACCTTTGCAGCCGTCACATTTTTCTGCAATTACAAAAGATGGCATTTAAAATACCTCCATAATTTAAGTTAATCAAATTGCACAATACGTTGTGCTACTAATTGTTATAAACAAATAGACCGAAATCTTTACAGCCCGGTCTGGTAATCCTTCTTCATGTTCTGGATCAAAAAGTCAAACTATATGCTGATCCAAGCTTTACATAAATGTTATCGGAATAGCACTCTCAGACTCTTTTTGTCAAGAATTTTTCAAAAAAGATTTGCCAGAGTTTCCAATTGTTTTCGTTCTTAAACTGAATAACAATATCTATTAATTTTTAACAGGATAAGATACAAGATGTAGTGAACGCCTTTGTCTGAAAAGGGACTGGAAATCTATGGAAAATACTGATAATTAATATTAATTATAAATTTATACCCAAGCTGACAAGAGGAAACAAAAATGACAGAAGAAATGACACCGATTGGCCTTAAGGAAGGTATGAAGTTTAATTGCAATTCTCAAAATGAATGTTTTAACGACTGTTGCCGCGATCTGAATCAGGCGCTGACACCCTATGATGTATTACGCCTGAAAAATAATCTTGGGATGTCTTCACAGGATTTTTTAAAACAGTATACGTCTTTACATTACGGGCCTGTATCCGGTTTGCCGGTCATTGAATTCAAACCCAATCCAGAGGCAGGATATGCATGTCCCTTTGTCACCCTTAAAGGATGTCTGGTGTATGAGGACAGACCCGGTTCCTGCCGGATGTATCCCCTGGCGAGGGCAATTGCACGATCAAGGGACACAGGGGAAATAACCCAATATTTTGCCCTGATTGAAGAACCGCATTGCAAGGGGTTTGGCAAGGAAACCGGACAGACTGTTGAAGAATGGCTCCAGGGCCAGGACGTCAATAAATACAATGAGCACAATGATAAGCTCATGGAAGTAATCCGTCATAAAAACAGGATACTGCCGGGCAAGCTTGAAGGCGTTTTGTCTGACAAATTTTACCTTGCCCTGTATGATATAGATGAGTTTCGGGCACAGATTGTTGAAAAAGAGCTTTTAAAAGGATTGGATATCCCGGAAGATATTTTAACAAAAATCAAGATCGATGATACGGTCTTGCTGGAGTTTGGCATCAAATGGGTGAACCATATGCTGTTCGGTCACAAGATGACATTTGGAGAATAGTTTCCATGGAGATTAAAGGGAAAATTGTTCTGGTTCTAGGCGCTGTCAAAGGGATTGGAAAAGGAATCGGACTGGCACTTGCCAGTGAAGGTGCAAAACTTGTATTGACGCGTCATGATTGGGAAGACGCATTTGTTAGCATGGAAAATGATTTTTTATCCGCCACAGCCGACCACATGATCATTGAAGCTGATTTGCGTTGCATAGAAGATGTTGAAAAACTTGCGGTTGTTATTGAAAGAAAATACGGTTGCCTGGATATCCTGATTAATAACATTGAGCGGGGCGGTTGGCCTACGGTTCACGGTAAATATAGTGAAGATCAATGGGATCTGGAAATTGAAACCACGCTTAAGGCCAAGCAGTGGGTGTTTACATCTGTTTTCCCCTTGTTGAAAAAATCAAGAGAAGCAGTGGTCATCAATATTTCCTCCATTGCCGGTATTGTCGGGCGATCCGGCCCTGCCGCCCTTGTCTTTAATGACGGGTATGCTGCTGCCAATCGGGGCATTTCAATTCTGACGGAAACCTGGGCCCGCATGGGTGCACCCAATATCCGGGTCAATGAAATTATGCTGGGTATTTTTGATTCCCGCCATGCCGGAGAAACCCGGGGTTGGAGAGAAGTTCTCACCCAAGAGGAAAAACAGTCTTTGATTGACCATACGCTGCTCAATCGGACCGGAAGGATAGAGGATGTGGTCAAAACCTGCCTGTTCCTTATTAAGGATGCACCCTATATGACCGGAAGCGTCTTAAGGCTTGACGGCGGGTATGTACTTGCCGGCGAAAAAGTGCCACCAATGCCCAAAGGAATTGTGTAAGACTGTTGAATCAAGAGGGTCCCGGAAGTAAGTTTAAACCTATTTTAAATAAAACATGTCATAGCGTTTCATAAGACCTTTTTTTGACGGACTTGGCGGATTGATTGCGGCTTTTGGAAAAGATGGGGATTTCTGGCCGTCTGCCTTGGAACTGGCTGGCGGGGACCTGCACAAATTTTCCAAGCTTCCCCTGGATGAAAGACTCTCATCATTTGCAGCCAACTTTATCAGTGCCCTTCAAAAACGGCCGATGACACAGGCCATCATGGCTTGGGAAATTATTGAAACCAATGAGTTGACTGAAGAACTGGAGCGGGTAAGAGAACAGAGTATTATGGAGTTTTTTAAATTGTTTTTTATGAAAGACGAAACCAATACAGACCTGCAGGCCATTATCATGCTGGTTGGGGCTGCCATCAGTTATCTTGTGTTACGGTCCAAGAATATCGACCTTTACGGCGGCATTGATATCGGATCCAAACAGGGCTGGGGCCGTTTGCAGGATGGCATTGATGCGATTATTAAAAGCGTTTTAAAGCCTGAATAACAGGCATTATTTTTTTACCCAAAAAGTCACCGTTAAGTGACAAATTTTTAGGAGAAATGAGGATGAACAGAAGAGATTTTCTTAAAAAAAGCATAGCAGCAACAACATTGATAGCAGGACCCGGTTTTTTACTATCGTCCTGTAAAGGGAATTTAAGATCTGAACTGATGAATATCGACAAGATATCAGGCACACACAAGGATTTGGATCCGGCAGGGTACAAGATTCTGTATTATGCATCTTTAGCCCCCAGCGGGCACAACAGCCAGCCCTGGTTTGTCAGGATCATCAGTAAAACCCACTGGATTATCGGGTCGGATAAAGACAGATGGCTTCGGACTGTTGATGGGTCAAACCGGGAAGTCCTTCTATCTTTAGGTGCTTTTGTAGAGAATCTTGTTCAGGCAGCCAGGGTATTTGGATATACAGCACAAACAACGGTGATCGCCAAAGACAGGTTTGATCCCGAAGTGGTAACGGTGCGGCTCTTAAAAACAAAGGCCACGGATATTCCCTTGCACCGGATGGTTGATCGACGAACAGTGAAAAGCCATATGCTGTCCAGAGAGCTTAAAGTATCAGATATTAATGATTTTTCAAAATTGGTTGACGACCATCTGTTTTATTTTCCAGCAGGAACCCATCATGCCGAGCTTATGGCCAAAGAAGCAGTGGAGAATTTTAAAATCCAGTTTGACAATGAAAAGGCCATGGCGGAAGCAGCTGACTGGACCCGATTGAGAGAGGATGATGTTAAAAAATACCGGGATGGCCTGACCACTGACGGAATGGAAATAACAGGGCTGGCCGGGTGGTATGTTCGTCATTTTATGGACAATAAGGATGTGATGGGCAAAACATTCAGGGATAAAGGCATTGAAAAAATAGAAAAACAGGTTAAACAAGGGGCAGGCTGGCTCGTTATAACCAGTGCCGGTAATAGTGTGACAGACCTTATTGAAACAGGCAGAAGGTTTCAAAGAATGGCATTGACCGCCCGGGAAAAAATGATAGCCATCCACCCCATGACCCAGACTCTGGAAGAACAACAGGGTCAGAAAAATATCAAAGAAAATCATGACACAGGTATGATTCCCCAGTTCATGCTCAGGGTGGGATACTTAGATAGATATCCTGATCCGGTTACGCTGAGACGTCCGGTTGAATGGTTTATTAAAAGTTAGAGAATGGTCTTGGATGGGTGGAGCATTCCTCAAAACTGGCCGGATGCCCGGTTAGAACTTTCCAATCATTTTTTGACTGATGATGTCTCTGATAATATCGGTTAATTTTTGGGGATCATGCCGGACAATCATTGCAGTGGTATCTAAAATATCTGTAAGGTGAATATCGCGGTAATTCCAGAAGGAATCGGTTCTGTCAATATCCACAA
>JAHJLN010000221.1 GCA_018821715.1 Pseudomonadota bacterium
CTTCTATATGTTTATTGATTCTTAAAAATGGAACATAGAGAGAATCAATTGTAAGTATGTGATTTATCATCCAATCTCTTAGTTCTTTTATCATCTCACTTGTCAATTGTGCACTATCCTCAGAAAGTTCTCGTCGCAAACTGATAGAACTTTTAGTAAATTGACGATGGGCCTTTGCATGGATATTAAAATCCGGATATCCTTTTCTTTTCAAGTATCTTTCTTCAGTACTGAAATACTCTTTGCTGTAATCATTTATAACAGTAATCATATTGACATATTCTCTGGCATCTATTTGAGATTGCTTCATGTCAATCAACTGGTTGAACAATTCAAACATCTTTTGCTGATAGGCATCTATTTCTTCTATATCGACACTATATTTAGGGTCCCACTCTATTTTCTCAATATCATTCATTTTTATCTCCTTTTATTTATTCTTTCAAAAAATATTGTTCCCAAGACAGCTATAGAAATAATAATGGCAACAAAAACAGAAAATTTAAATCCAGTGTTGCCGAACCTTGGATAAATGACAAAAGGAACAACGTACAAATATAAAACAGCATGAAAAATTCCTATCCCAAGAATGCGAAAGATTATCTTTTTATTCATTTAATACTCTTAAGCAATTTAACGTGGATATTATCAAATCCTCCATTTGACATTATTAAAACAAGGTCCTTGTGTCTCAGGCAGGGTATTAAAAAATTTATAACTGCATCACTGGTGTCAAAATGATAAGCTTTAACGCCATTTTTTACAATGTCTGCCACAAGTTTTTTAGTGGAAAACTTATCTTTTTCCAGTATATTTTTTTTAACACCTGGTTCACAAATACATACCAGATCAGCCTCCAGAAATGAATCAGGATATGTGTCCTGGAAAATATTTCTCATGCTGGTATTTGTTCTGGGTTCAAAAACAGCAATCACCCTGCCATCTTTATAAAAAGGCTTTACCGCTTTTATCGTTTCTCTCACCGCTGTCGGGTGATGAGCAAAATCATCCATTACAGTGATCCCATTTTTTATGCCCCGAATTTCCTGCCGTCTTTTTATACCTGTAAAAGTTTTCAAGGCCTTTCCAATGATTTTTTCACCAATTCCAATTTTCTTGGCCGCAGCAATGCAGGCAAGACAATTATAAAGGTTATGCCGGCCTACCAGATTGGTTTCAAATGAAACGGCAATATTCGGCCCGTGAACATCAAAAAAGGTTTTTGAATTTCTCTGTTCATGGTTTAAAAAAGACCATTGCGCTTTTTCTCCATATGTTTCAATAGATGCAACAGAAGCGGCAAGAATCTGTTTTAGATTATCATTATTATCAAAAGCAATAATATGACTGTGTTTTTCTATTTTTTTAATAAAAGCTGAAAAAATGGTTTTTATATGATCAATATTGGTAAATATGTCTGCATGATCAAATTCAATTCCTGTCATGATGGTAATATCGGGATCATAATGCATAAACTTGGGTCCTTTATCAAAAAAGGCCGTGTCATATTCATCTCCTTCTATCACCATATACTCACCGTTTCCTATTCTAAAGCTTGAATTAAAATCCTTTAAAATGCCACCGATCATAAATGACGGGTCCATACCTGCGGTAAAAAGAATATGGGCCATGATGGATGAGGTGGTTGTCTTCCCATGTGTTCCTGTAACCAGGATGATCTTTTTACCTTTTGCAATAAATTTGTTCACTGCCTGGGGCATTGATATATATGGGATACCCTTTTTCAATACCGCCTGGGCTTCAGCATTGAGTTTTGTTATTGCATTACCGATAATCACAAGATCCGGCGAGTGATCTAAATTGGCAGGATCATATCCTTGAAAGAGTTTTATCCCCTTTTGATTTAAAAAATCACTCATGGGTGGATAAACATTCTGATCAGATCCAGATACCCGATATCCCATCTCTTTGAGGATGCAGGCAAGGGTTCCCATTCCGGTTCCGCAGGCTGCAATTAAATGTATTTTTTTTATCATTGTTTGTTAAAGAGATGCCATTGCTTGTCTTGCAGCAGCAATCGTCTGATTGATATCATCATCTGAATGGACCAAAGATACAAAGCAGGCTTCAAATTGTGACGGTGCCAGATAAACACCCTTTTCAAGCATGAATCTGTAAAATTTTGCAAACCGATTCAAGTCACATTTTTTTGCATCTTCAAAATCATGAACATCTTGGGTGTTGAAAAAGAATCCTGCCATAGATCCCACATGGCCTGTTTTTAAGCTGATACCGGCATCGTCTGCAGCAGACTGCAAGCCTGCCATCAGTTTCTCGGTCTTATTTTCAAGCACTTCATACACACCCTTTTTTTGAAGTTCTGTTAAAGTGGCAATTCCTGCGGCCATTGCCAGAGGATTGCCCGAAAGGGTCCCTGCCTGGTACACATTTCCAACAGGTGCTATATGATTCATGATTTCTTTTCGGCCACCGTACGCACCTACCGGCAACCCACCGCCAATCACTTTTCCAAAACACGACAGATCCGGTGTTATGCCAAACAATCCCTGGGCAGATCCTTTTGCAACTCGGAACCCTGTCATAACTTCATCAAATATAAGGATGGAGCCGAAGTTTAAGGTATCTTCCCGCAAGGTTTCAAGAAAACCCGGTACAGGGGGTACCATTCCCATATTTCCGGCAACAGGCTCAAGGATGACACCGGCAACCTTGTCACCCTTTTCTTTCATAATTTTTTTAAACCCCTCAATATCGTTGAACTTCAAAGATAAGGTGTTTGAAATGACGGACTCCGGAACCCCTGGGCTTCCGGGAATACCTAGGGTTGCAACGCCTGAGCCTGCTGCAACAAGCAGTGTATCTGCATGCCCATGATAACAGCCATCAAATTTTATGATAATATCCCTGCCGGTATATCCCCGGGCAAGGCGAATCGCACTCATGGTCGCTTCTGTACCGGAGTTAACCATTCTGATCATTTCTACAGAAGGCACCATCTCAATAACAAGACGGGCAAGTTTTGTTTCAAGTTCAGTTGGTGCGCCAAAACTGGTCCCGGTTTCAAGAACTTTTTTCAAGGCTTCAATCACACAGGGCGGTCGATGTCCTAAAATTAAAGGCCCCCAGGAAAGTACATAATCAATATATTCATTACCGTCAGCATCATAAATTTTGCTCAGGTTTCCCTTTTCTATAAATACGGGCTGGCCTCCCACAGAGCCACAGGCTCTTACCGGAGAATTTACGCCGCCGGGAATTAACTGTTGGGCTTGTTTAAAAAGCTTTTGTGATTTAAGTGTAATCATTGGTGATTTCCTTATTTTAAATATTCATAATTTCATTATCCTAAACAGGTGAATATATCAAACCTGGAATTAAAGGGTCAACCGCTTTTTATAAAGACCTGATATTTGCCATAAGAAATTTTGTATATCCCGTTCCAGGGTGATCACCTTACGTGTGCTGGATGGACATGGCAACAAGTTCTAAGATTACCTTTGCTGACCGCCATGAACTCACTCATTCTTCGCTCAAACACCATGGCGGCTTAACCGCTACGGTAATCAAGAATTTGTAAGCAAAGACCCCTAATGCTCCCGTAAGGCAATCATCCTTCCACTGGACGGTGTAGCAAGTTCGTAACGGCTTTTTGCAAAACAACATGGACTATGCCACTGCATGGGGAGGGGGATGCAGCGGCGTAAAGGGATGACAATTTCAGGACAGAAATGGGCAGCCATTTTCGCTTCTCAAGCAGTCAGGACGACTGCTTGGGATTTAGCGGAATCCCCCTCTCCATGCAGTGGCCGGGTCGAGGTGATAAAATTTAAATGCCACAAGACTTAAAAATCAAAAACATATTGACAATTCTAAGATTGACTGTTAAATATTTCGGATTAATTTTATGGGCCGTTAGCTCAATTGGTAGAGCAACTGACTCTTAATCAGTAGGTCCTCGGTTCGATCCCGCGACGGCCCACCATAAAACAGAAGGCTGACAGCGCTTTTCACTGCTCAGCCTTTTTTATTGATCTCGCCAAACTAAGCCAAATTAAAACCAATTTGCAGGGAATTTTTCATTAAAAATATCCTTTAATTTAATAGCCCCGGAAAATGCGTCAACATTAACCAGGGCATGGACAATAACAAAGCCACCAACCGAAGGAGGACTATCATGTCTATTTGTACTGTATCAAAAGTTGAGAACCAAATCCAACAGTATTTTAACAACCAGAACACGCAGGCCCTGGCAGAAACCACAAAAACCCTTTATGCCGGCGTCGCGAAAACGAAACTGGTCCCCTTCTGTAAAGAAAAAGGGATCACCGTTCTGGACAAAACATTTATTGATCATATGGATGCATATTCAGACTATATCCGGGACCGGACATCCGCCCAGACCATCAGCACCAGATATCCGCACCCAACCGCTGAAATGCTGCAGGCATTAATGAACAAAGCATCCGGATGGTAAAAAAATAGGGGAATGGGCGGATCCCGTTTCCCTTTAGTATGTAGTAAGTGTAATAAAGCATTTTCATTCTCGAACCCTTTTGATGGAAACCTTTTCATTAAACTGTTCCCGGCAGTATATGGCCATCAGCAAATATATGATCAAGCCACCGAGTATCTGGACCATCAACCCATATTCACTTCTGGCGATCAGATGATATACCTTCTGGTGTTCTTTCCACCATTTGAAAAAATTCTCGATGGTCCACCTGAGTTTATATATGGTTGCTATCTGTTCGGCAGTAAGATCATGTCGATCTGTGCAAAGCGCCCAACACATGAATGTGTGAAAATAATTCCCCTTGTTGTTACAAATTTTTCTCATTTTCACACTTTTTTTTCATAAATTAAAAACTCTTGTTGCTATAATTGGGCGATTGTTACTGATTTTAGATAGCACGATTTTTGCATATAATTTAGGTAGTGTATTGTAATAACAAATTATTTAAATGTTAAAAAAGGATTGCAAATGAAAAAGAAATGTTTAACAGGTTTTGTAATTGGATTTTTATTATTTGGTCTGGTTTGTGTAGCTAATGCAACAAGTATTACAACATTGTTTGCTTCTAACAACGAAGGTAGCCAAGGAGGAAACATCTACTTTGACATTGCTGTCTTGAATCCCGCTGGAATTACAATTGAGCAATTATTTACAAACACCGACGACTCATTCCAGACAGGACAAATGAATGTCTATACTCGATCTGGATCTTATAGCGGGTTTGAGGGCACTTCTGCCGGATGGACACTGGTGAGTTCTGGTACCGGATCTTCAGCTGGCTTGGATAACCCATCGGGGTTTGATATCACAGATTTTTTTCTCTCACAAGGCGTTTTTGGTATCGCTATCGAATCTGAGTCCGCAGTTTGGGGCCATCACTACACAAACGGCGATGGTACGAACCAATTTTACAGTAATCCTGACCTTTCGTTGACTTTTGGAAGTGCAACGAATGATCCTTTTAGTGGTAATGTTTTTTCTCCTCGAGTTTGGAATGGAACCATCGAATATACAGCTGGTGCTCCCGTACCAGAACCAGCTACAATTCTCCTTTTCGGTATTGGTCTTCTCGGCCTTGCAGGAGTTAGCAGAAGAAAAAAATAGTACAGTATTGAAATCAGTTTTTAAGGGCAGGATCAAAAATGGTTCTGCCCTTTTCTATTCCAGCTTATGTATAGAATTTCATCTTTCATCTATAGCCAAAGCCTTGGTCTCGCAATGGTAAATGGAGATCAAATCAATGGCCAGGTAAATATTAAAAGAACACTAGGTTATCCCCCTGAAATTTATCCCGGTCATATGTCAGTTTGACATAAATATAATCGGTATATCGCAAGGTGTCAGTCCACTCGAGGACTGCTGAATTAAGAGTCGCACAAATGTTTTGCGGGGCTGTTGTGCCAGTAAGCAGCTCATAATAGACATTACTGACCCCAAATTCTGTGTATAATTTATTGTTAAGATATAGGGGCCATTGATTTGATCGGAAAATCCTTCAATCTCTCCTTCCTTGATCAAACCGATAATATGCAAATATTCCACTGTTGTAACTTGTTCTGTGGGAAGGTCATTGAACGAGCCTAAATCTGCCGACAACTTTACGATTTCATTGGAAAGATTCGCGGCTGCATTTGCCTGCATACCCATTGGGACAAGAAGGTCCTGGATTGATGAAAGATATTTTTTAGCTTCCCTGGTTGACATAGCATATTTTTCAACAAGATTACCGCTGCTGGACCGCGGCAAAGAATCGCTCAAGTTCAGACAAAGTGAGCTCTCCCCTGGGCTTTCCATCTGAAATCTGTTGAGCATCTTTCATGACTTTTGGATATTCATATCCCTGGGTTATTGCATACATTTTAAGGTGTTTATCTATTCTTCTTCTTAAGGATAATTCCTGCTGTTTCAGTGTCATTTTAGGCGGTTCTACTGGAAACTGAGCTCTTCGGGCCATCAGCATTCTGGAAAGCTCAAGGATTTGTGATTTTATGGGTATGCACGGCCCTGTTTCACCGCCTTCGGAATCTGACTCAAATTCTATCGGAAAAAGAGGGCTTTGTTCTTCTTTCATGTGCGGCATCTTCGCCCACCATAAAAACACAAGGGTTTTCAGCTTTTCAAGTGAAAATCCCTGTGTTCTTTATTCAACCCCTTTGTGTTGTAAACAGTTTTATTGAAATAGAAGCGTGATCACTCCATTAAAAGAAATCAGTTTGATTCTTTTAGAATTTCGATTTCAACACGACGGTTCATCATTCTGCCCCATGCAGTATCATTTTTCTCAACAGGATGTTGGCTTCCAAGCCCCTCAATTTGTATCTGATGAGGTAAAATTCCTTTGCCAAGGAAAAAACCTCCGACAATGTTGGCTCTGAATTCAGATAATTTCTGGTTATATTTTTGATTTCCTTCAGAATCAGTAAATCCTGAAATCAAAATTTTAATTTCAGGATGCGTGGCTAAGATATCTGCAAACTTAATCAAATTATTATAGCCCTCGTCCGTAAAATCATTGGTATTGTACTTGAATCTGATAATTATTTTTTCTTCAGGCAATGGGAGGATTTCTTTTTTAGTTTCAATATTTTTAACATCTTCTAATGCGCTGTCCTGTGAGGTTTCCATGGAAACCAAATCGGTTTCAATATCCGCTGCATCCTGCTGTTTTCCAGATTCTTCTTTTCTGGTTCTTTTTTTTAAGTCAACTTCGCTTTGCGGTTGAATTCTGTGTTTAATCCCATCCTCTTTCACGATTTCTTCTTGAATGGGTTGTATTTTTTCAATCAAGATCACTCCATCACCTGTCTTGCCGTCGTCTGTCTTTTTTTCTTTTGTTTTATCCTCATTATTTTGGATTAACTGGTTTTCTTTTTTTTGGACATCTGTTGTATCTTGTTTTACTTTCTCTTCATACCCGGATTTATTTTTAAAAAAGGAAGAATAGGGTTCAGGAATGATCTGCACTATATTATATTTAAGGGCTACAACGTTTTTATTGATCCGAGCGACCGAATCTTTATAATGGTCTGGAAACAGGTAAAACCAGGCGGGTAAAACTAACAGCAAACAGATAACCACGCTCAAAAACAGCTGAAAACCCCCCTTTTTTTTATTTTTTTCAATTTCTCTGGGCTGAGATTGATATACTTTAGGCTTTCCAACAGGAGCCAGCGTCTCCTGGTAGTTTGCAAATCCATTGATATCCCTGTTTTTGATATGTGACGGTATTTTAAGTTCTTTTGCGCATTCTTTTACAATATCAGCATTTATTATTTTTTTTTCTTTGACATATCCTGACAAAAGAGAATGATCACAAATCACATTAATCCTTCTGGGAAATCCGCCGGAATATATAAAAACTTCCCGCATTGCAGATTCATCAAAAATAGAACCGGTAGCCCCTGCAACATTTAATCGGTGTTTGATATATTCACAGGTCTCATCCGGCGTTAACGGATCAATATTGTAATTTAAGGTTAATCTTTGTCGTACGGCTCTGTTTTGTTCTCTGTTAAGAATTTCATTAAATTCATTCTGTCCGATAAAAAAAATATTTATAAGCTTGGCATCGGTTTTTTCTATATTGGATAACAGACGGATTTCTTCAAGCATTTCCTGTGTTAAAAGCTGAGCTTCATCAATAATGAGCAGGACTTTTTTGTTATTTTCATTGGCTTTGAGTAAAAATTTTCGAAAATGCGCAAGAAAAGTACCTTTTGTAGAAAATTCTTTATCCATTCCAAAGGCAGCCGCAATATAATTAAAAAAATCCAACTTTTCAAGGCCTGGGTCTGGAACTGATGTGCAGACAATGTCATCGCTCAGACTTTGGATGAGTGCGTTGATCAGTGATGTCTTGCCTGTGCCGACATCGCCTGTCAACAGCAAAAATCCCTTATTATCCAGAATACCATATTTAAGCGTTGCCAATGCTTCTTTATGCTTTTCTCCGAACCACAGAAACGCAGGATCAGAGCTTATCTGAAAAGGCTTTTTGGTTAAGTTATAAAATGATTTATACATATTGTTTACACACTGTGGAGAAATTCCATATCTTTAATTTGAGTATTTTTAGTTCCAATTACCAAAACTTCACTAATATTATTTTCATTTTTTTTGAAATATAAACGTCCATTATAAGCAAATAACACCTCAAAGCAAGCAGTCCTGTGTTTTTTGCCGGAAAAAACCTTTCTTTTTATCGTGACTTTATCTGGAAACAGATCCAACAAGTGAATGGTCTCTTCTGCCTTAATCTGCTGATCTTCGCTCAAGCTTAATAATCCTAACACTGCTTTTCTATTCATCAGAATATTTTTATATAGGATTGAGAACCGTTTTGTAACAAAATCAAATTCATTCCGTCTGATTTTTGAGCTTTTTCTCCTTTCATATTGTTTAATCTGGGTTCTAAGCTCATTAATCTCCTTTTCTTTTCGTTGCTTAAGTTCAATAAATGAATTCAGTTTTTCTTCCAAAGAAAGAATTTCCTCAAACATTTCTTCTTCGTTTATTTTTGCTTTATTTTTATCTTCTTGATATCGAGCATTAAGTGATTTGATATTTTCAAATAATCCCTGCCGCTCATTTTTTAAATCATTTAAAATCTGTTTATGAATTTCTTCCTCTTTTTTTAAATCGGTTATCAGTTGAATTTTTATTTCACGTTCCTTAGCAGCTTTAGAACTGCCGATTTTATAGAAAATCAAAAAAACAGAGGACGAAATTCCAAAATATAATACTAAAAACAAATTGCCGATTCTGGACCCATGGCTTAAATTTGTTTCAATATTAACAACCAATCCTTTATTTAAAGAATCAAAATTATTTTTTCTTATCGTTTCCGTATCAAAACCGCTATTCATGTCTTTAACCAAAGAATTGACATCAAGGAAAACAGGATAAATTATTTTCCCCTGACCAGAGGTTACAAGGACAGTGAGATCCATTTTTGCTTTTTGGACCATCCAGTCTGATTTTAAAAATTCCTGAATGTTCTTTGCTATTTGTTCTTCCAGACGAATGGACCCGTCCAACAAATGCTTTGAGTCACCAATCAAAATATTTTCAATTTGATAAGAAAAATGGTTATTTAAATATTTTTCACAGGAAATGAGTGTGATGCTATATAAAAAAGGAGGCACTAAAAGGCAGATTATGGCAATTTTAATCGGAAAAAACTTCATATTTATACCGTTTCACATCAATCAATAATAGTTCTGAGAGCAAACCATATCTTATAAAGTATTACGAATCAAGCGGTTGAAGTAAGAAACCTTATTATTTCGATGGAATCATAATATCATAATAAGACTTATCACCAGAAGTTTCTTTGTAGCTGATCTCGCCTTTTAAAACAGTTTTTATAAAATTAATCTCATCTTTTAATTTTGCCGGTTTAGAAATGGATTCTGAATCTCGATAAATTATGCATAAATGGTTTTGTAAAACAGACGCATTAATATAGATCAAAGGTGCGGTTTCATTTTTGGAGACATCCGGCAGAGAACTGAACACAAATACCTTGATCAAATTAAAAATTTCATCGTAATCTGCTTTAAAAACACACTCTTTTGTTCCGGAAAAAGAGATACGAAGGTTGTTTTCCTTAAATAATTTCCCAATATTTTTCAATAATTTTTCCATATCAATGACAGCTGGATTAAACAGCACTTTATCTTCACCATAAAGCGCCTCTATCATATCATTTTCAAATTCCAGAATTTTTAAACTCAAGTGATCCGGGATAACCATAACTGTTTCGTCATTTTTATCCAAAGAACCGATTGTCAAGTTTCCTTGCTGTTCTTTGATCCAGACGCCTTTTTTAAACAAAGGGTCTTGACTGACCTTTTTCATAATTATGTCTCCAGCGAATTGATAAAACCTGTTGTTAAATTTCAGATATATCGAATAGTTAAAACTTACCTTCAAATCATAAAAGATTCAAGGAATATATTTTATCTGAAGTCCGGTCTTCCGGCGAGGGTTAAAATAGCTGTTGCAATGGCAGCGGATGGGCAAAGAAGGGAGGTTGGCTTTTACCCAGGGGTCGTCTGTTTCAAAAAACTTTGTCAGACAATATTATTTTATGATATCCGGCTGCTTGTTTTTATGTTCATAGGGAATGCCTGCCGGGCTGTCTTTTTTTACGGACCGGGTATTGTTTTTTTGCCGAGCACTTTTTGAATCCGGTTTTTTGGGTAGATACAGAACTCTTTCACCTTTTTCATTATAATAAACATAAGTCCCGGCAAAAACAGTCTGGCCTGCAAAAAACAGGACCAAAAAAAGCATAACAAAACACATCTGTATGTTACTGGTTTTTTTTATCATCATCCTTCTCCTTTATTGCAGACCGCCGAAACTGCTATCTGCATCAACCGCATCAGCGTCCACACCCAATTGTACGGCAAACTCAGTAAAACTGACAAGGCTTTGAGACCCTGCATCTCCAATATCCCCAAAAACATGCAGACCGATTTCGCTTCTGTCGGATTGTGAACCGAAAACCGAACCGTCCGGTGAGGTAAATCTTCTGGCCCTGATGGTAAAATTATTTTTTAATATCGCAAGATCTGCAGCAGGATTTACAATCCAGTATTTTGTTGTTCCATTGGCCGGCAACGGTACTGCTGCTACAGAAACATTGTCAACCAGGGTAAAAGCGTCTGCTTCTTCACAGGTTATTCCCTGGTTTGGGCAGTCTGTCCATTGATCAAGATCAAATACCGGCCATTTGATTGTATTGGAACCTGTTACAAATGTCGGGTTATATCGGTTTCGGGTCGTGTTGTTGTAGACATCATCAGACGATTGACTGGCTGCAGAGGCATTCCCATAATAAATATTTATGTCATTCACTTTCTGGCCTTCTACACTTTTTTCATGTACCCTGACAAATAAGGATGACAGATCTCTGGGAGTTCCGTTTAACGCTTTATTGGCCTTGGTGTCATCGGTAATATCCTTATAGGCAATCCATCGTCTGTGTTCGGCCCCGCCCTGGACATATTGCTCCCATAAGACGATAAGCAATCTGTCATTCTTTTCAACAGTCGCTTTAAAGGCAGGCTTAATGTCATCCGGTATCATGTCGTTATAACTGTTTAAACTTGAATCATACCGCATAAAGGAAATACCGTATCCAGCGTATTTTCCTGCTTCAGGCTGATGCCATCTGAAACAGATGCCGGACGTACCATAGTCAAGGTCATCTCCCCATACTGTTTTTACCTGGATCGAATAACTCAGGTATTTTTGTGTATTGCCCCATTTGGTTGCAATTTCAGTGTTTTTTGATAACGGCAGGATAAGACCGCCGATTTTATTTGTCGGATAGCCTAAAAACAAAATGGTTCCATCATTTCCCACAGCATAGATACCGGTTCTGTCACTGCCCCATATGGAGTTAAGATTCTGGGTTGTGACACCATTTGTCGGAACCAGTTCAAACCCGTTTCCTTTATTGTAAAGAACAGTGCCGTTATCCCCTATCACATAAAAGTCATTTGCATCGTTCCCATAGACGCCGTTAAGATTTTCACTTGTGGGCACATCTCCGGAAGGAACTTTGATCCATTTCCCCTGCCAGGAATTGGGAAATAAGGGAGAGGAGTTGTTTTCATAGTCTGGTGCATTCCCACTCGTATTATGGTAAATGGCGCCTGAATCCCCTACGGCATAGATATCTGAAAAAGAACTTCCCCAGATTCCCCTTAAGGGTGTGCCGGGAATAATGACGGCAGGTGTATAAAATTCATGCATGATGATGCCGTCCCCGTTGGCAGCACCCGCGCTGATGACATCCCCTGAAAATTCACCCACCATGATATTCTGGTAGGATTGATAGCCTGAAGCACCATAGTCAGGGAAATAGGGATAGGTATGTGCAATTGCCCAAAGGCACCTGAAATTGACCTTCCTGCCAAATTCGTTGATATACCAGTTATAATTTGAAAGCACATTCGCAGTATTGGCAGAATCCCAGTTATAGGGGTTTGTACCGGCTTCACCATACCCGTCAAAGTGTCCCCAGCTGATTCCCCAGGCGGCGTAGATATCATCGGTCTCGCCATGGGATGCATGAACCCAGCCGACTTGATCATCTTCATAGATTAATGTCTCTCCGTTATTCCCCACCACAAAAATATTATCTGATACATTTGGATTTGTTTTTTGTGCAGGCAACCCCCAGATAGCGTTCAAGTCTTCAGTCGTCGTGCTGGTCATGGTGGTGAAATCCGAACCGTCAAAATGGAGTATCGTGCCGGACTTGCCAACAAAATAGATATTATCAGACGCATTTCCCCAGATCCCATGGAGATCGTTAGTCCTGACTGAAGCGGGAATTCTGTCCTTGTCAATGAGTTCCATTGTATAACCGCTGGCCTGATCCACTTCAGTAAAATTTTGAAACGTCACATAGTTTGTGCTGGTCCAGCTTGAGCCAAATTCCGTTGCAACGGCCTGGGTTGTAACGGTCTTTAAATCAGATTCAGGATCATTATCCGGATTGGAAAATTCCCAGTTTTTTAATGTTGTCTGACCGTTTTCTTCATCATTAAAGTCTTCATGCTTTCCAAGCCCCGGACCGCCAAGATCAAGGGGTGCCGGTGTATCTGCTGCAATAAATTCTTCATCTGTCAAAAAGACACTTAAGGCAAGCTCTTTGTTGGAAGCAACGTTCCCAGCGCCTGCACTGCCCGCAGATTGAATGATTGCCTGTTTTTTAATTACAATAAAGGATGCTGCCGTAACGCCAAATGTCAGTTGACCATCCTTCACCATGGCAATATCATTTAAACTGACAGTAGTATTAACATTGTCTATTGTTATATTCCTGTAACTATAGGTACCCAAGGATTCTTTTGAATCCCGCCAAACTTCGATTAATCCGTTCCGGGCGGGAAAGAGGTTCCCAAGACCTGTATTAAGGGTTAAAACGCTGTTGGCAACGGCAGTGTTGACAGTTTGACTTATGGTTGGCACAAAAGCAATCTGAACACTTGTATTTTGAGGAAGGGTTACCGGCTGGTTAAGGGTAAGGGAAAATTGATCCGGATCAAAAACACCGGCTCCCAAGGTTGCAGTACCGCCTGTATATGTGTAAAAATCATCATTGATATTCACATTGCCTGTGCCTGTTGCCTCTAAATCAACTCTAAACCCATTGGGAAATCTGCCCGGTACGTTAAGCTGCAAGGCTGTTGCATTGGTTACCCCAACGGTTGTAACAAACCAGTATGGAAATACCGACAATTGAAAAGTGCCCTCATTGTTCAGCAAAGTGACCTGCTCTTGATCCAGTGCCTGGAGTCTGTTGAATTTGGCAGCCAAATTCCCTGCGGATCGATATTCACCTGCTGCATATCGAAAGCCTGCTTCTGCAACATTTGTTGCCCTTAATTCTATGTTATGCTCTGCCATTTGAAGCGTAGAGGTGCCGAACATCATTACAATGCCGGCACCAAGGGAAATCAGGACAAGCAAGGCTAAAACCGTAATCATTACAGAGCCTGTTTCAGTTAATTTAAGCTTGTCAACCATTTTTAACTCCTCCCTTGAATCCAATGATCTAACCCTTTCATGAGGTTGGCCCGTTCACCATATTGTTGTATAAAGGATTGATGTCAACAGTAAAAACTCTGATCGTGTTTGAGACATTGACCGTCATGCTGATGGTGATTCTTGCAAGCCCGGTAAGACTGTTATCTGCAGGAATTGCCCAACCAGCTCCATTCACATCCCAGAAGTTAAGTGTAAAGGCATTGATATTATCAATCAACACCGACCCTGGATTATTTGCACTGGGGATGGCAGCGCCGCCCCTTATCATTCTGATATTGCCGTTTACCAGGGCGACGCCAAAAGTTATACCATTTCTTTGATACAGCATGGATCCGGCACTGATTTGAGATATCTGATCAAAATTTTTAGTTTCACGAACAAGCCTTTCCATGGCAAGATTTGCTTTTTGAAAAACCTCATTATTGGCTCTGGCAAGCAGGAACCCTTCCACACCATACACAAGAAAGGCGCTTGCTCCTAACCCTATAAAGCTTAAAATAACAAGGGTAAGAACCAGTTCTATAAGCGTAAATCCTTTGGCATGCAGTTTTCTCCTATCTTTTTGAATCATGTCAGTTCCCCAAAAGCGTCACCAGCGTACTGTTGTTTCTGGTGGCAGTGACTTTAACATATAAATTACCGGGTGCAGCTAGTTCATTTACCCTTCGCTGGGCATCAGGGACGTTGAAACTGGTTGCTTGTCCACTGGCGACACCCGATGCCAGGCCGTTTACAAGTGCTGAAAGGTCACCTATTGCATAAATACTGATGGCTTGAGATGCATTTAGTTCTAATCTTCTCCTATAATCCGCATTTACCGTTTCAATTGCCGTAAGCGCTGCATAATTATCATTGAGTACATCCAAGGGATCTGAGCTATGCGTTAAGCCGGCGTTGAAAAAATTGATCAGCATGGCGGTTGCCATACCGATCATGACAATGGACACTATGACTTCTATCAAGGTAAATCCTTTTGTATTCATTGGACAAATCCTGTTTCCGAAGCAAGGGTTACGGTTCTGGTGTTACCTGAGTTGTCGGTTAATCGGATGGATATATCAGTGGCCACTTGTAAACCAGGGGTTGCAGAGACAGGATCTGAAAACGTAATGGCCTGGTTCCCAGTTTGCCAATAGGGCACCCCCATCTGGTCAAAAACAAGGGTTAACGAGGTTGGGGAGGCGTTTCCGATATTGATCGGGCCGATACGAACATTCTGACGGTTGGTGAAAACCCCTGTAAAAGGATTTGCATAAAGGTTTTGATCTGTTCCAGGAGGACGTATCTGGTTTGCGGTCCAAGCGCAGGATAGGGCCATGTTACATTGAAACAGCCAGTATGAATCGGTGGTTGTGTCTATTCGGATACCCCACACAGGATTAAGGGTTTGCATGGCTTTAGACTGAGCATATCTCAGATGCGTCTTTAAAGATGCTTCTATAGCAGGAAGATCTGTTACGTTTAACCCAAGTCTGCTAACAACAACAGCCGTTAGTATGCCGAGGATAATAAATACTGAAATCAACTCAATAAGAGTGAATCCCTTATTGTTGGAAAAGCCATGGTGATGATTTCGTCTCATAATGATTTTCTTGTTTTAATCATAATAATACACACATACTGGTAAGAAAAAAATTTTTACGTGTCTGCTTGTTTTACTTTTTTATTATGACACACTATTTCAGAAATAAGAGTTTCAAGTCAAGAAAAATGTAACATGAAAACGTGATAAATAATATAAAATTAGTAATTTACATCTTTTGCAGATTCAACAAACTCCCTTCTTAATTTAATAGTGGAAAAAACCATGGAATCAACAATGGTATGGATCAATTGCACACCTTCTCAGGAAAACAGATTTCACAGATAGCAGGGCTAACACACATTGGGGAGTCCCCCCGGCAAAGCCAGGGGGACTCCCCAGAGAGTTAGAAAATATTTTTATTGTGGTAAAGGAAAGTCATTGTTGTTAGTGCCGCCATTGGTACCAACAGCAGCAACGTTAATCGTCGGCGTGCCATCCGCAAGTGGAGTTCCTTGTGTATATGTTAATGTATAATCTGCACTTACCTCGGTACCTGTAGCTGGAAGGCGAGTGGTGGCACTTGTGCCTTGCAAATGTGCTAAAGTGGTTGGAACAATACCATTCGTCTGCAAGATATAAGCTGCTGCTGCCATGTTGACACGGGTACCGCCTTCGGCAACCGCCTGCATGGCCGCACTGTCTCGAGCATCCGCTTGAAGCGATACGTATTTTGGCACTGCAACGGCAGCAAGAATGCCCAGGATGATTAAAACTGCAATAATCTCGATCAATGTAAAACCTTTTTGATTTTTAATAATCTGAATACGTTTGGGGGTCATTTTATTCTTTCTCCTTTTATAATTAATAATAATATCTTCAATTAACTTTATTGGGTGGTATATCGATACATATAGCAATATCTGTGCCTACCAGTGTTTTATCAAACTTTTATTCAGTTATAATTTTTTTTGGGAATTTTATTTCACATAAATGTTCAAAATACACTTTTTTAATTGGCAGTCATAACAAATATTGTTGGTTTAATGGACCATTTTTGTCAAATCCCACATGGGCAAAAATATTGCCAGAGCAAAGAATCCCACGACCGCTGCCAGTCCAATGGTTAAAATGGGGCCCACCGCTTCTGAAAGTCCCTTGGTGCTGTATTCCACCTCTGAATCATAGTGAACGGCAATCTCCTGGAGCATGCCGTCAAGATTACCCGATTCCTCACCAATGGCAACCATGTTTATGACCATGGGGGTAAAATATTTGGCCTGTCTTAACGGCTGTGATATCCCGCGGCCTTCGGTGAGCAGTTCTCTTACCTTGGCAAACTCCCTTGTGATGGCTGCATTGCTGATGGTTTCAGACAATATGTCCATGGATTCCAAAACAGTTACACCGCTGGCTTGCAGGATTGAAAAAATACTTGCAAACCGTGACATGGCAGACTTTACAATCAGATGGCCCACCAGGGGTATTTTCATCAATGCCCTGTCCCTGATATATTTTCCTTTTTGAGTTTGAAAAATTTTTACCAGGGCAATAATGGTAACAAGAATACTGATCAGCATAACCAGCCAGTAATTGTGGATAATGCTATACAGAGACATGCAGATTTTCGTAGGCAGGGGCAGTTCAATACCCGCCCTTTCAAAAATTGTAATAAATTTGGGGATTACAAAGGTAAGCAGCACAAAAAAGGCAACCCCGAGAAAGCAGACAACGATTATGGGATACCGCATGGCAGCTTTGATCTCTGATTTTACCTTGTGTTCATGCTCGATAATATAGATCAGCCGGTCCAGGACATCGGGCAAGGCTCCACTGGATTCCCCTGCCTTGATCATGGAGCAGTAAAGCGGAGAAAAAATTTTTTCATGCTTTATAAATGCTGTAAAAAGAGAGGCCCCTTCTTTTATATCATCTGAAATCTGGATAATAATTTTCTGAAGTCTTTTATTTTCCGTCTGGGCTTCTATGATGGAAAGGATCTGGATCATGGAGACCCCTGCCTGGATAAGTGTCTTGAACTGTTTGGTAAAAAGGATGATATCCCTTGGTTTTACAGGGGTCATATTTTCAGTAAGACGGGTTAAAAAATTTGAATTCCCTGATGCAGCGCCTGTCTTTTCTCTTACTGACTCTGGAATATGCCCCCTGGAAGACAGTATCTCAAGGGCCAGTTCCTCAGTGTCTGCTTCCACGTCACCGGAAATATCATTCCCGTTTTCATTAATGGCTGTGTATTTGAAAATAGTCATAATTACATCATTATGGCAGACGCCGCCTCTTCTACGGTTGTAATCCCATTAGCAACCTTTTGTGCCGCATCCTGCTTCAAGGTTGTCAGCTGGCCGGACAAGGCACAGGTTCTTGTGATCTCCTGGGCTGATTTACCGGTAAGAATCATTTCTCTTACGCTATCATTGATATGGAGGACTTCATACACCCCTGTTCTGCCGCTGTACCCCGTATTCTTGCATTGAAAGCAGCCCTTTCCTTTTACAAAATCAACGCCCTGGGCTTTTTCAAGGCCCCAGAACTTTTTCACCTTTTCCGACGGCTTATAGGATTCCCTGCAATGGGGGCAGACTTTTCTGATAAGACGCTGGGCAATGGTGATCAGCATGACGGATGAGACAAGAAACGGTTCTACGCCCATATCAATGAATCTTGTAATGGCACCTGCTGCATCATTGGTATGAACCGTGCTTAATACCATATGGCCTGTCAAGGCTGCCTGGACGGCAACTCCTGCCGTTTCGGAATCTCTTATCTCTCCGATCATGACCACGTCAGGGTCCTGGCGCAGGATGGAGCGCAGGCCGCTGGCAAAGGTCATGCCCGCCTTTCTGTTGAGCTGGGCCTGTCTGATGTGTTCCATGCGGTATTCCACAGGATCTTCCAGTGTTATGATATTGGTATCAGGAGAATTAATGATCTTGAGCATGGCAAAAAGAGAGGTGCTTTTTCCACTTCCTGTGGGGCCGGTGCAAAGAATCATGCCATAGGGCATTTTTATCATTTTCTCTATGGTTTTAATATCCTGGGGCGGCACGCCCAGCTTCTCAAGGCTGTAGATACCCGAACTTGTATCAAGAAGCCTTAAAACAACATTTTCACCATACACTGTGGGGATGGTGGATACCCTGATATTGATCTCTTTGTCATTGATAAAAACGGTAAACCGGCCGTCCTGGGGGATCCTGGATACGGAGATATCAAGGTTTGAAAGGATCTTGAGCCGTGATGCCATGGAAAAAAACATTGCCTTTGGCGGTGCAGGGACATGGTGAAGTTTTCCATCCACGCGGAACCGTATCTCGATATAATCTTTTTCAGGACTCAAATGGATGTCACTGGCGCCTTCCTGAACCGCCTGGGTTAAAATTGAATTCACCAGCCGGATAATGGGCGCTTCTTCCGCCATATCCTGGAGCGACATGGCGGATTGCTCCTCCTGGAATCTTGTGTCGTCTTCCACGACGTTCATCTCTTCCATTTCCTGAATATTTTCCATAACCCCGTCTTTGCCGGCATATGTTCCATATATCGTGGAGACTAGAAGGTTGAATTCCTGCTCCGTACAGATAACGGATTCCACTTCCGTATCCGTGAGGATTTCAATATGATCCAGGGCCTTAATATCAAGAGGGTCGGTCATGGCAACCGTAATAATACCGCTGCGCTTGTCTATGGGGATGGCTTGAAATTTGCGGGCAGTGTCAACATCAAGGATTTTTGCAAGGGACGACTTTACTGCATAATCATTGGGAGTGTATCGTTTTATTTTTACCTGATCCGATATCAGGTTGACAATGGCCTGCTCACTGACCATCCCCTCCCTGACCATGTACTGCCCAAGTTTTTTTCCGCTCTTTTTATAGCCGTGCAATGCTTTTTCAAGCTGCGCCGGTTCAATAAGCCCTGCTTCCAGCAGCATCTCCCCCAGCTTTTTTCGTTTTTTCAATCTTTTATCCCTTTATAATATTTTTCTGCCGTCATTGCAGGAAGATATTTTTTCACAAATCGCTTCGGTTATCCCATTGAGTTTTTTCTTGTACGTATTGGCCTCAGACAGGTTTTCAAACGGCTGGTTCACAACAACTAAAAACAAAAAACCTTTTTGGCTGTCCCAACCAGGCAGGATTCTGACATTTACCCCCCTTTTCTGATATTTTCTTGCAGCCAAAAAAGCGTTTTTAAACTCACTTTCCTTTGAAAAATGAATGCAGACAGTTTCATTTTTCCAAAAAGTGTCCATTGGGTTGATAATTGGAAAATCAACACGCATACCGGCATTGATATGATCTGGATTTTTAATTTTTAAATTGCTGCTCAACAGTTTTTCAAGATATTCTTTTTTATATGACCCGTAAACCGCTTCAATCATGTTAAAAAGCGTCTCATCTTTCGGGACCCTGAGGCTGCCGTAAAACTCAGGGAGTTTGTGGAGCGGTTCCTGCTTTTTTTCAGACGGTTCAATGATTGCAGGTTTTACGATGGGTATAACAACCGGGGGTAAAACTTCAGAAGTTTTTTGAGGCATTTCCTTGACAACATATTTGACAGGCATTTCAACCGGCGCAGGTGTTCCTTTTAAGGCTGCTAAAATAAAATCTGCAAATTTATTTTTATCAAAAAAGAGTGTTCCCCCAATGAGAATCAGGGCGACCACTACAGCAGGAACAAGGGAATACCGCCGGTAAGGTTGTAAGGGAAAAACTTGTTTTGCACAGGATTTGACAAAAAGATAGGAGACAGATGTCTTGTTTTTAATGATCAGACCCAGCATGATATGGTGACAAAGATTGATGATTTTCCTTGGAAAGCCTTTTGTATACCTGTAAATGGTAACATAGGCAAAAAAAGAAAAACCCGGTATTGTTGTTCCAGGGGCAGAAGATTTTTTCAGGCGAAAATCAATCAGGTCCTTTGTTTCTGAAAACCCTAACGGTGAAAGAGAATATCGAAAACTGATTCTGTCATTAAAATTATCCAGGGTTATAATACTGTCATTAAATTCTTTCTGGGCAAAAATAATAATCTGTAACAGTTTATTATCATTGGTTTCATAATTTAACAATTCCCTTAAAACTTCAAGGCAGAAGATCGGCAGTTTCTGTCCTTCATCAATCATGAGAACTGTTGTGATGTTATTGTCAACACCCTGTAAAAACAGATATTTTTTTATCTGTTCCTTTAATGCCGTGTCATCTTTAACCCCTGGTCTGCTCTCCTGGGGACTGCCGGTAAAATGCGTTAAAATACAGGATAAAAAATCTGCAGTGCTGCTGAATCCAGGATCCAGAATCAAAAAGTATTTAAGGGTCGGGTCATAGGAAATTTTTTGTATCAACTGGCGGCTGAGGGTTGTTTTGCCGGTTCCGACATCCCCTGTTATCACATTGAGTCCTCTTTTCAGGCGAATGGAAATTTCAAGTTTCTGCAACGCCTCAAGATGCTGTTTGGAATCAAAAAAAAGACCTGGATCAGGTGAATTGGAAAACGGCTCCTTTTCTAGATTTAATGTCTTGTAATAATCCATTAATATGATCGATCCATTCTATTTTTCAGGTTTGGGAGATTGTCCCTTCAGTATATGCGGGGTGATAAAAATCAACAATTCTTCCATTTCTGCGGCATTGGTGTTGTTTCTAAACAGCATGCCGATACCAGGAAGATCTTTAAGCCATGGAATTCCAGCCTCGTTTTCCTGTAATTTTTCCTTGTTTAACCCGCCGATTACAGTGGTCTGCCCGTCATACAGGTTAACATTTGTCTGGGCATTTTTTGTGATAATGGTGGGGTTGCCGGCCACCGTACGGGTCCAGTCCAGTTCATCCTTGTGCGTGAGAATTTCAAGCCGTATGATCTTATTGTTAATAACATGGGGGGTGACTTCAAGTTTAATGACCGCTTTTTTAAATTCAATCTTAACCTCATTATCTTCAACAGTCTGAAAGGGAACTTCCTTGCCGCTTTCAATGGTTGCTTTTCGATGATCCATGGTGGTGATTGAAGGCTTGGAAAGGATATTTAATTTGCCTTCCTCCTCCAATGCCGTCAGTTGTGCATACAAAAGGTAATCCCCTATATTCTGATTCATAAGGCCGATGGTCATGCCCTTCCACCCGGTCGTCCCGGCATTTTCAGAAGAGGGGAAATTCACACCGGTTCCAATGTTGGGCAGATGTGTAATTGCAGTCCCTGCCGGCACCGTAGCCGTGGCATCATCTGAACTGACAAGCAATGACTTGTCAAAGGTGCCGAGCGGACCGCCAAGCCAGGTGTTATTTTTACTGCCGGATGTGGCCAGGCCCAAGCCGCCCCACTGGATACCCAGTTCCTTGGCAGTATCGGAATTTGCCTCAACAATATGCGCTTCAATCAGAATCTGGTGGCTTGGACGATCAAGCTGTTGAATGATGGGCATAATTCTTTGGATATCAGATTTTGTGGCCTGGATGATCAAGGAATTGGTGCTGGCATCCATTAGAATGGAACCGCGAAGCTCAGTGTCTTCTGTGGCCTTTTTTTCATCTTTACCAGTCACTTTTTTCTTATCAATATCTTTTTTGCTGGCTAAAAGATATTTTTCAAGATTATCCCTTAAAGCGGTTAAATCCCCATAATCGATTTTGACGATTCTTGTCATAAGAGGATCCAGCTTTTCTTCTTC
>JAHJLN010000222.1 GCA_018821715.1 Pseudomonadota bacterium
CTCTGTTATGTTAAATTTTTCCAAAGTCTTTTTTTCACCCAAAGTCCTGCCGGCAATCAGTGCCGGCTTTTGATTTCTCAGGCAATGAACAAATCCGCCTGCCATACTGTTGAGGGGGATTTCAATTGCCTTTAAATCCATTTTCGTGTCTGTAGAATCGAGGAGTTCAACCACTCTAAGGCCCCTGAGCTTTTTTATCACCCTCATGATATAAAGCCTGTCAAACTTGAAATCAGTATAAATCGCCTTCAGGGTGGAGGTGATAATCTCCTCAGGATCAAGGCTGTGGTGAGGGGTGGTGATACTTGCTTTTATCGGCGAAACCACAACGGTTTTATCCTGCTGAAGGTTTTCATGATAATAATAATGCGTATTGATATGGCACAGCTTAAGATTTGCCCGGAACAGATTCTCCCGGAACTGATTGGCGGAAGGGAAAACAAAATTATAAAATTTTGACGTATTTTCCATTTCCCTGTCCATGCGGCGGATCACTTTTATAAAATCAATCGTGTTTAAGTCTATATTTTTTTCAATTTCAGGCTGAAGAATGGGGAGGCGGACAATATCAACAGATCCCATTCCCTGGGTCCAGGACAAAAAATTGGCAAGGGAAACAATGGAGATCAGATGTGCCTCTTCCCTGGTAAGATCCAGGTGTTCATATCGCTGATGATGGTATTTTATGGTCAAAGAAAGAGACTCGGGCAGATGCCACAGAGAACTGTAATAGGCGCCCAGATCATCATGCCCCATCCCCATGAGTTCTCTCTCCTCTGTGATCATCTGTCCTGTTGATTTTGCCACACTGAAAATAAAGTCGCCATAATTAACGCGCCCCTGGAGATCAAAAAAAATTTTCCCGAAATCATGCAAAAGCCCGCTGATATAAGCTTCTCCAGGATTTGGATACCGGGTTTCCTCGGCAATGGCCATACTCAGGGTCGCCACACTAAGGCAGTGCCGCCAGAAAAAAATCCTGTCAAACAGTTTCTGCTTTTTGGATTTAATCATTTTCTCAAAAACCGTGGCCCCCAGCGCAAGCCTTGTGACCTCATCAAACCCGAGATAGACCACAGCCTCCAAAACAGCTGTTACTTTTTGTCTCAGGCCATACAATGCAGAGTTTACGATGCCCAGCACTTTGGCGGAAATTCCAGGATCTGTTTCCACAAGCTTGGAAAGGTCTTCCATGGAAGCATCCTTATCCCTGCTGATTTCCAGCAGTTTTACCATGACAGGAGAAAAGCTTGGAAGCGCTTTGACGTCAAGCTTTAAAACCCGTTTAATGTCGGATTCCAGAGGCAGTATGAGTTTTTTATCCATCATGCTGGTTTAATAAACAATCCTTGATATTCAGGTTAAAAAATTACAGATCAGAAATAGTTTCAAAAACTTAACATAAATTTTACCAGGTATGCAAGAAATCCTTTTTCTGCACAGATCTCTTATTCTGAAAAGGACTTTTTCAAGCACATCATACATGGAACTGGTTGCCATCCAAAATCCAAGTGCTTGACAATATTCATCAAATAACAATACATACAATAAGAAAAACTTTTATTCACTGTGCACAATTATATTGAAATTTTCATTTTAAAGGAATTGAGTTATGAAGAAAATTATTGGCGGCGCCCTATCAATTATTCTGGGATTAATTTGTTTTTCAATCTTCCCCCAGGCATTTTTTAACCTTCTGACCGGCATCATCCCTTTAATACTGATAACTGCCGGATGCCTGGCCATTTATCTTAAACATGAGGACGAATCAGATGGTGAAGAAGAGACAGACAGTTGGAATAACACAGACGCTTCAGAAACGATGCCACCTGCCGTGCCGGCTGAAACCGGGCTTGAAGAAGCTGTCATAACCGCTCCAGCAGATGATAGCCTTACCTTATTGGGTAATACAGGCTCTCTTGTTTTTCACACTTCTGACTGCAATTTTTCGAAAAGTAAACACTGCACTGAAGTTTTCACCTCAAGGGAAAAGGCGATTCAAGAAGGGTATAAGCCTTGCGGGATATGTAACCCATAGATCCGGCTGTTAATATCAGGATTTGATGATACATTGAAAAAGCCTGTTAACTGTTTAGTCCTTTTTTAACAGTTTTTCCGGCCATTTATTTCTAACGTTTTGCTCTCCTGTGTAATAGGGGACTTTTGATTTCTCCTCAAATATATCCATTGCCGGCAGAATGTTGATTTTTCTGGAATCCGGATATTCACAGACATCAATATTGGCCTTAGTGCGCAGGTCAATGTAGATAAACGGCTCATCGCTATGGTTGTAAAGTTGATGCGTCCCCAAAGGGCCTTCTTCAAAAAAGATGATATCCCCTTTTAATATTGTCTGGAATCCCTCGGGTGACCGTAAGGTGGCTTTAAAAAGATAGTGACAAGATCACTTTTAACGGCTATCAAAATAACTTGGGGGTTGCAACCATATTCTTAAACATTCAATTGGGAAAGCTATTTATCAGCGATGCCTTTAAGCTTACATGAGTTTTGCTTGACATTCAAACCCTTGTCTGTGCAAATACGAAAATTATTTTCAATAAAAGGAAACGCTTTTGACCTATTTCAAGTTGCTATTGACGGCTGTTTTCTGGGGGGGAACCTTTATTGCGGGAAAATTCATCTCCCACAATGTTGATCCTTTTTCAGCAGCTTTTTTAAGGTTTTTAATCGCTTCGTTTTTTCTTGTCTTTTTAACCATAAAGATAGAAGGACGTCTGCCAAAGCTTGCACCCGATAAAATATTCATTGTGTTTTTATTGGGGTTTACAGGTATTTTTTCCTATAACCTGTTTTTTTTCTCAGGCCTTAATTATATTCAGGCCAATCAGGCGTCTTTGATTATTGCCAGCAACCCTATTTTTATCAGCCTCTGTTCTGTTATTTTTTTTAAGGAAAAACTGAACTTCATAAAAATTACAGGGCTTTGTCTGTCCGTCACAGGGGCTTTGATTGTTATTTCAAATGGAACTGTTTTTAAACTATTCACCCTGGGATTTGGAAAAGGTGAATTGCTTATTTTCGGGTGTGTTGTAAGCTGGGTGGCCTATTCAATCCTGGGGAAAAAAGCCATGAATGATTTATCCCCCATTGCCTGTGTTTGCTATTCATCCATTGCCGGAACCTTGCTGCTGTTTTTGCCTGCCCTTTTTAAAGGCGTATTTGTAAAGATGGGGAACTACACTCCCATGGAATGGGCAAGCCTTTTCTATCTTGGCTTTTTTGGAACCGTACTTGGCTTTTTCTGGTATTACGAAGGCATTAAGCAGATCGGCCCTATGAAAGCCGGGGTTTTTATCAACTTTGTTCCCATCAGTGCCATTGTTCTGTCTTTTTTTATCTTAAAAGAACCGATCACTCTCTCTTTAATAATCGGAGCAATCTGTGTTATTGCAGGGGTATACTTAACCAATACTGTAAATTTAAAAAATAAGGAGAATTAATTTGTTTACCACCGCCATCGTTAAAACACCCTGCCGGAATATGATCAATGGCATCAGCACGGCAAACTTGGGAAAACCGGATTACGATCTTGCCTTAAAACAGCACAAAACCTATATCCATACGCTGGAAAAATGCGGTCTTAAGGTGATGGTACTTGATGCGGATGAGATGTTTCCTGATTCAACCTTTATCGAGGATGCCTGCCTGATAACGCCTCGATGTGCCATCCTGACCAATCCGGGTGATGCTTCAAGAAGAGATGAGCCTCTCCGACTTTCTAAAACCATCCAAGGACTTGGCCTGCCTGTGGAAAGCATTCAAACTCCCGGGACCCTTGATGCAGGAGATATTATGATGGTAAAAGATCATTATTTTGCAGGGCTGTCGGATCGAACAAATGCACAAGGCGCTTCACAATTAGAAACAATTTTAAAAAAATATGACTACACCTCCTCAACCATTACGCTTGAAAGCGTTCTTCATTTAAAAACCGGAATTTCATATTTGGAAAATAATATGTTGCTTGCCTTTGGAGAATTTTTAACAAAACCAGAACTAAAAGGCTTTAATATTTTAAAAGTCGATGCAGATGAGGCCTATGCAGCCAACTCTGTCTGGATCAACGGCAATGTGCTGGTCCCCAAAGGATTTTTTAAAACAAAAAAGATGATCCAGGATTCGGGATATAGGGTTTTTGAAGTGGATGTATCTGAGTTTCAAAAACTTGATGGCGGGTTAAGCTGCCTGTCGCTGAGATTTTAATAACAGATGGAATTTAAAAAAAATGCCGGATATGATGTCATACCCGGCATTTTTTAATTCTATTGCAAGACGTTTGCTTCTTGCTTAATCTTCCTCAACTACAATAGCGTCTTCTTCACAGACTTCAACGCAGCTTTCGCAGCCCATGCATTCTTCAGCATTTACTGGAACGGATTTGTCATCTTCCATTTCAAAAACTTCTACTGGACACACGTCTACACACTCTTCGCAACCAACACATTTTGATTGATCAACAATTGGATTAAATGCCATTTTAATAGCCTCCTTAAAAAATTAACAATAGTATATTACAAATTCATTTTTTAAATATTATCTGTATAAAAAACGCTTTTATAACATGTCATTAATTAAAATCAAGTTTTTTGTCACTTTAATTTGATCAGACATACAGATATCTGTTTGTCTGACATTTTAAAGAGCTTGTTAATAGTATTTCCGGAAAAAAGATACAATTTAATTTGCCCGGAAAGCGAACATCCATCTTTCACTTGTGGCAAAACATTTTCCCGGTTGCCATTTCCTTGAATTGCACCCATCAGACCATCACAAAACCGATGGTGCCATTCATCTTTATTTTCACATTCATTCTCATGCACTTTTATCTTATCGATGTCAAGGGCATTTACAGCATCTTTGCAATTAGACTCAAGATAGTCAAAAACAGCTGGGCTGGTAGTGATAAACAATGGGCTGTTCCTGTCTTGTTTTGCCCGTTTATTTTGAGCCAGGCACCCTGACCATGCCCTGATCCGTTCCTGGGTCATCATGGTTCCAGGATCTTTAGTGTCAAAGGTTTTGCTGCCCTGTGCAGCACTCAAGGGATTTTCTAATCCGCGCAAAGCCGACATAAGGGTTTCTCTATTTTTTTCCAGATCTCTAAGTTCCAAATCTATGCGCTCATTTTGTTCATCACACAATTGCGCCATCTTTAGAAACAATAAATCGTGATGCAAATCAGGGGGGGAATCTAACGGCGCAGCTTTTTCATCTTTTATCCCTTTGATCTGTGATCTAATGGCTGCCACATTCGTGTCACTTGTGAAATATGGATTATCCTTTAAAAGTAATTTAAGGTTTACTTTGTTTCCCCTATGGATTTGAGCCCATTCAAAATATTGTTTGACGGTTTGTTCAACCGATACAAGCGCTTTAGCTGATGGGAATAATGGATCGATTTTGCCTTGTTCCGCCAATTTTTCCACTGTTTGATGATCCTTAAGATCAGCGCTGACCGGTATATATTGGAATGAGGGAAAAAAAGTCAAAAGAGTTCTCAACTGGTTTTGGGTAATATGGGTGAAGGGGAAAAATATAAATTGATTTGTCATGCATCCACCTTTTTGTCATGAACATTAACACCTAAAGTGATTAACTGTTCCCGAATTTTATCCGCCAGGTCCCAGTCTTTTTGATGTCGTGCCTGTTCACGTTTTTTCATAAGATCTTGGGCCTTGCTTGAATATTCCCTTTTTTTATCAAAATTAAAAATCTTGAGAACCGAATCAATTTCTTTAAAGCAGTTCACAAGTCTTTTTGCACCGTCTGGATTGATTTTGCCCTTATTAATCAACGCATTGATGATTTTGACATTTGCCAGCAATGAAAAAACCACACCGGAAATCTTTAAATCATCTTCCATTGATTGGTGAAATGCTGATTTTATATCATATAATAGTTGATCCATTCCTTCAAAATCTTTTCCAACCTTAATGGCGCACAAGGTATCAATACATCGGTTGATTTTATTGAGCGTATAGTGCGCCTGTTTCAAGGACTGCTCTGATAAAAGCAGGGTTTTTCTATAATGATTGGAAATCAGCCAGAATCGAATCGTTTCAGGCTCCCACCCCTGATTGAACAAATATTCAAGGGTCAACGCTTCAATATTTTTTGGACCCAGAGAGCCGTCATAATGAACCGGATCACAATGCAGCCAGTACTTTGCAAGGGTTGCCCCTTTTGCTGCTCTGGCAATGGCAACCTCGTTCTCATGATGGGGGAAAATAAGCTCCCTGCTTCCGGTTTGAATATCAAACGTGTTCCCTAAAAACTTCATGGCAATGGCGGCACACTGCAAATGAAGAGAAGGCCGCACATTGCCCCATTGGGTTTTAACGCCCACCCCTCTTTTAAGCTCTGAAAGACGAACCCGTTTTAACAATGTAAAATCCTTGGGATTGCGTTTTTCATACTCGTCAAGGTCCACGGTTGCCCCAAGTTTAATCTTATCCAGGTTGGTACTGGAAAATTCACCATACTCAGGCAGGTTGGCAATATCAAAATAAAGAGAATGCAGTTTTTCATAGGCATGCTGTTTAGATTGAAGCTGTCTGACTATATCAATCATTTCTTCAAAATGGTCTGATACTTTTGGATAGGCTTCGGCTTTCCTGACATTCAATTTTTCAAGATCATTTTTAAAAAAATCAAAATAAACTTGTGTAAACTCAGGCAGCGTCATTCCTGCTTTCTGAGACCCCTGTATGGTCTTGTCATCATAATCGGTTATATTGACAACATGATTGACGGCAATGTTGTTATATTCAATGTATCTGATGAGCAGATCCGTAAACATATATCTTCTGAACTGACCGATATTGAGTCTTTCATGAACAGTGGGACCGCAGGTATAGACAGATACTTTCCCTTTTTCAATGGGTTCAAACCGTATTTTTGATTTTGAAAACGTATTAAACAGGGACAAGGCAATATGGGTATCCACAGCAAACAGATTGGTGGACAGATACCGCTCACCACTGTCCGGAAAAATGGCCACAACAATCCCTGTTTTGATCTTTACGGCTTCATCAACGGCAGCCGCCATTGCAGCGCCACTGCTCATTCCCACAAAAAGTCCCTCTTTTACCGCAAGCTTTCGGGCCATATCAAAGGCTCTGTCATCTTCAATGTTGACTTTTTCATCCAGGCGGTCCTTATCCATGATCTCAGGGGTATAGGACTCTTTCATATTCTTAAGTCCCTGGATTTTATGGCCCAGATACGGCTCGGCACAGATAATCCTGATATCCTTGTTGTGTTCTTTTAATCTCCTGGAAAGCCCCATCAGGGTTCCGCTCGTCCCAATGGTTGCGACCAGTGAAGAAACTTTGCCTTTGGTCTGCTCAATGATTTCAGGCCCGGTGGTGTAATAATGGGCTTTCCAATTGGCTTCATTATTATACTGGTCCGTTAAAAAATATTTGCCTGGATTTTCTCTGGCAAGCCGGTAGGCTTCCTCAATGGCACCGTCAGATCCCAGATGTTTGGGGGTTAAAATGATCTGGGCACCCCTTGCACGCAGGATACTTTTGCGCTCTTCACTTGCATTTTCCGCCATGGTCAGTGCAATCTTATACCCTTTGACGGCGCAAATCATGGCAAGACCGATACCGGTATTCCCGCTGGTGGCTTCGATAACGGTTTTATCTTTGGTCAATTCGCCGGATTTTTCCGCTTCGTTGATCATATAGAGCGCTGCTCGATCTTTAACAGAACCGCCGGGGTTCATATATTCAAGCTTGGCAAATATTTTAACTCCCTTTACAGGATTCATCTTTGTTATTTCAATAATAGGGGTATTACCAATGGAATCAATAATTGAAAATGTCATTTTTTTGCCCTTTGCCATGGTGAACAATCCAAATCCTATTCTTAACTTGACTTTTAAACTATAAAATGGCTTTATACAGTAATTTTAAACGATGTGCAATTTTTTTACTGGAAAGAACATGTCCTGTTTGTTGAAGAAAAAGTATCTGCCGCTTTATGTGGCTGCTGCTTTTTTTTACATATTTATTTCAAGCAAGGGGTTTGCAACCGCGGACGTTCTCCCTCAAAATCCCAAAGAGATTCCCTGGCATGTCTCTGCCCAGGTTATCACCTATGATAACAAAAGAAATCTTTATATTGCCGAAGACAATGTGGTCATCACCGGCGGTAAAACCCGCCTTGAAGCCGACTATGCCGAATTTTCAAATAAAACAAAAGATGCGTTTGTGCAAGGCAATGTTCTGTTGATTTCCGGTGAAGACTCCATCTCCTGCAATGCTATGAATATCAATCTTACAACAGAAATCGGCACTATAAATAAAGGCACCATTTACATACAGAAAAATAATTTCTATATTCATGGTGAGAATATCAAAAAGACGGGTAAATTTTCCTACAGTGCTGACAAAGGGTCCATTACCTCCTGTTCAGGAGAATCTCCGGACTGGAAAATAACAGGAAGAAAAATCAAAGTTACGATTGAAGGATACGGAACTGCAACCCATCCGGTTCTATGGGCAAAAAAGGTGCCCGTGGTTTACAGCCCATTTCTCGTCTTCCCTGTTCAAACCAAACGACAGACCGGTCTTTTAGCCCCAAGACTTACCTCATCTGACCGGAAGGGATTTGAATATGAACAGCCTCTTTTTATTGCAATTTCAAGGAATACGGATGCAACGGTTTATACAGATTACATGTCTGACAGGGGAACAAAGATAGGCGCTGAATACAGATATGTTCTGGATAACAAATCAAAGGGTTCCATGATGTTTGATTATCTTGAAGATGAAAAAAAAGATGATGGAACTGACAATACAAAACTTTATAGTTTTTCTTCAACGCCTCAAAGAACCAACACGGATCGATTCTGGTTCAGGATGAAACACAACCAGGATCTTCCCCAGGAGTTTACAGCCAAGCTGGATATTGACGTGGTCAGTGATGAAGATTACCTTCAAGAGTTTCAAGACGGATTTACAGGATTTAATGCAACCCAGGAATATTTTGAAAAAGAATTCGGCAGAAGCCTTGATGCATATGACAACACAATCCGTAAAAACTGGCTGAATATCAGCAAATCATGGTCTACTTACACCTTTAATGTTGATGCTCTTTGGTATGATAATATCACTGCCCGTCGCCAGGATATTGATGATACAACCTTACAGACACTTCCAAGCATTCAATTTGATGCGTCCAAACATCAAATCGGTCCTTCACGCTTTTATTATGCTCTTGATTCCGAGTATCGATCCTTCTACAGGCAGGATACAACAACAACGCTTGTGAACGGGCAGCGGGCAGATATCTATCCCAAAGTTTTTCTGCCGTTAAAACTTGGCAAATTTTTTAATTTTGAACCATCAATCGGCTTAAGAGAAACCATATGGTATGCCGATGATTTTACAGATATTAACGGCAATTCAGACAGCTTTCGAACAAGAGAGATGTATGATATCGGTGCGACGTTATCCACAAAACTGATCCAAATATTTAATCCTGACAATTCATTTGCAGATAAAATCAAACACGAAATCATCCCGGAACTTGGATATGTTTTCACACCATATATCAGCCAGGATGAATTGCCTTCCTTTGATTCTATAGATAGAATTGCGGAACAAAACCTGGTCACCTGGTCTCTTACGAATTATTTTATTTCAAGGAAAGTCGGCAAAACACCAACAGGAGAAGAAAAATTAACCTATCATGAATTTGCTTATGCTAAAATTTACCAAAGTTATGATATCAAAAAAGAAAGAGACAATGATCCAAAACCGTTTTCAAGCATTTTCCTTGATACGGAACTGAATCCAAATACCTTTATCTCATTTGATGTGGACCTTTCCTGGTCTCCCTATGGCAATAACTTTCAAACCATGAACATTGGAAACACTTTGAAAGATAACAGAGGGGATTCTTTAAGGACGGAATATCGGTACACCGAAAATATATCAGAAACCTTGTATTCAAAAATTGATGTGTGTTTGACCGATGAATTATCAGCATATTACTCGATTGAAAGAAATCTAAAAGAAAAGAAAACAGTGGAAAACCAGGCCGGACTTGCCCTGGTAAAATCCTGTTGGAGCATCAATCTTTATTTCTCAGAATCAGGGGGCGAAAAGAGTATCGCCTTTCTGATAAATCTTCATGGAATCGGAGAGTTCGGCACAAAATGATGGAACAATTAAACTGGTTTGCGCTTCTGACAAGAAGCAACTTTGAGCAAACAGTGCATACGAGTATTGTTAATAAAAAAATTGAGGCCTTTCTGCCCAGAATAAAGCGTAAAAGCAAACGCAAAGATAGAAGTCTCATGATAGAAGTTCCGCTTTTTCCGGGATATCTTTTTGTGAAATCAACCTTTGAACCAGCAGACCAGCTGAATATTTTAAAAACCACCGGCGCGGTCAGACTATTGGGCAATCAGACAGGACCCGTACCTGTACCTGTGTCACAGATTGAGTCCTTGAGAATCCTGACCAGTACGAATATGGATCTGGTTACAGGGGCAAATATCCTTTTAAAAACAGGAGACCTTGTTATGATTTTAGAAGGCCCCCTGGCAGGGGTAAAAGGGGAATTTACAAGATATAAAGGCAAAGGACGGGTGGTGATTAAAATCGATGCATTAGGCCAATATGCAGGGGTTGAAGTCCAAGAAGAGAATATTGAAAAAATCTCTAGCCTATTGTCATAACTCCTTGACTTTTTATATAATTTTCATTAGAACCGTTTAAAAAACAATAAAATTGTACCTGTATAATATTAAAGAGGAAGTATGAATAAACTTGAATTAATTTCAACATTAAAAGAAAGAGCAAACCTTACAAAATCTGAAGCGGCAGAGGTTATTGCAATATTTTTTGACTCGCTTTCCGATGCCTTTGCAAATGGAGAAAGGGTTGAAATAAGAGGCCTGTGCAGTTTCCATATCAAAGAGTATGAAAGCTATACCGGCAGAAATCCGAAAACCGGGCAAAAAGTCACCATTCCTCCCAAACGGCTGCCGTTTTTCAAATGCGGAAAAGAGCTAAAGGAGCGGGTGGATTATTAACAAATGAGTATTGATCAAACCATGTCTGATTTTGATCAACTGCAATACCAAGCCAAAGCCGTTACAGAATTAACACACATCATTCAGACCAATAAAATTCCAAATGCCCTTCTTTTCTCCGGAAATGAGAATACAGGAAAAAAAGAAGCGGCATTTTTCTTTGCAAAGGGATGTAATTGTTTGAGTGATCGGCAGATAGCCTGCGGCAATTGCAAGGCTTGCCGTAAGATAGCAGCGCAAAGTCACCCTGATATCCTGTGCATCAATATTGAAAAAGGGAAAAAAATAATTTCCATATCCCAGATTCGTGAAATGGGACTTGCCATATCTTCCAGGCCCAATGAGGCCAAATTCAGGATGGTCCTTATTTTAAATTCAGATTTAATGAACAACCAAGCCCAGAATGCATTATTAAAACTGCTGGAAGAACCGCCTGAAAAAACATTTTTTATTCTCACAGCCACCTCAATATCCCTGCTGCTGCCAACCATTATTTCAAGATGCCGTAAAATCAGATTTCGACCATTGACCGATGCCCTCATTAAGGAACGGTTGATCAATAAATTTATGGTTGACGGGCAGCAAGCCCATATTGCAGCCAAGACAGCCGATTCTGATTTAAAAAAGGCGTTGATTTACTTGAATCTGGATGATGAAACAAAAGATGTTGACTGGATTAAAAAACGGCAATGGTTGCTTGACACCCTTGCAAGCATCATTACAACTGACACAAACAAAAGCATCTCAAAAGGATTGATGCTGTCACAGCAGCTAAGCTGTGATCCCGACCATATAGATAATGCCTTTTCCATTATGACAACATTTTTCAGGGACTTAATGATTTTTAAACTTCATCCAAAAAAAATAGTTAACCTTGATTTTTTTGATACTTTTACAGATATTAATCAAGTGGTGCCATCACATAAATTTTTTGACTGGGTCAAAGAACTTTATGAAACACAAAAAAGGATTGCATCAAATAGCACACTAAGGTTAACCTTGGATAGATTTTTCCTTAAAATCCGGGTGTAACAAAGGAACATTGATTTATGATAAAAGTTGCTGGTGTTAAATTTAAAACAGCAGGAAAAATATATGACTTCAAAAGCGATGCCTTTGTCCTGAAAGAGGGCGACTGTGTCATCGTAGAAACCGAACAGGGCCTGGGATTTGGTAAAATTGCCGTCCCGCCTGTTGAAGTTGAAACTGTTGAAAAAAAATTAAAACAGATTGTTCGTATTGCAACCATAGAAGACTTTGCCAAGCGGGAAGAAATTCAAAAACTTGAAACCCGTGCCTTTGATTTCTGTATCCGGAGCATCACTGATTTAGGTCTGTTCATGAACCTGTTCAGTGTCGAGAGTACATTTGATCGAAACAAGTTGACGTTTTTCTACACCGCTGACGGCAGGATTGATTTTAGAGAATTAATCAAGCTTCTGGTAAAAGAATTCAGCATTCGGATTGAGATGCGCCAGGTGGGTATCCGCAATCTTTCAAAACATTGTGGCGGTGTCGGCAAATGCGGGAGAGAACTGTGCTGCTCCTCTTTTATGCACTCGTTTGAACCGGTTTCCATCAAAATGGCAAAAGAGCAGGGGCTCTCATTAAATCCCACAAAAATTTCCGGGGTCTGCGGCAGGTTAATGTGCTGCCTGACCTTTGAAAATGAAACCTATAAAAGTCTGAAACGCAAGATGCCCAAACTGGGTAAAATAATTACGTTAAAAGAAGGCAAGGCAAAAGTCGTCCGACAGAATGTATTGAAAGAAAGCATTACTCTTCGTTTGGAAGATAATACGGAAATAGAAAAAACCATCCGGCAACTGGAGACTTTAACAACAGGATCTACCCAAGAATGAATACCAAAAAGCAATTTTTTACAACCCCTATATATTATGTCAATGCAAAACCCCATCTGGGACATGCATACACCTCCATTGCGGCTGATGTTGCAACCCGGTTCAAACAGATGGATGGAGTTGAAACCTTTTTTCTGACCGGAACCGATGAACATGGAGACAAGATTGTTCAGGCAGCCCAGGCTCAGGAAACAACGCCCAAAGAATATGCAGATAAAATCAGCCGGCTTTTTCAGGAACTGTTACCTGTTTTAAATATTAAAAACAACCAGTTCATCCGAACAACAGACCCCTCGCATATAAAAGTTGTTAAAGCTGTGCTTTCAAAAATTTATGATTCAGGGGATATTTATTTTTCAAGTTATGAGGGCCTCTATTGTTTTGGATGTGAGCGGTTTTACCAGGAAAGGGAACTTGTTGACGGCAAATGCCCGGACCATGGTGTTGCCCCCCAGATTATCAAAGAATCCAATTATTTTTTCAAGATGAGCAAATACCAGGAATGGCTTATTGATCACATTAAAACCAATCCTGATTTTATCACACCCACACAGTACAGGACTGAAATCCTTTCTTTTCTAAAAGAACCATTGGAAGATCTTTGCATCTCCAGACCCAAATCCCGTCTGACCTGGGGAATCACCTTGCCCTTTGACGAAAATTTTGTCACCTATGTATGGTTTGATGCCCTTGTAAATTACATTTCAGCGCTTGGATACCCTGATGGAGAATTGTTTAAGAAATTCTGGCCGGGCGCCCGTCATTTTGTTGCCAAAGACATCATAAAACCCCACGGGATTTACTGGCCCATCATGCTGAAAGCTGCAGGCATAGAAATCTATAATGGATTGAATGTCCACGGGTTCTGGAACGTCATGGGAAGCAAAATGTCAAAAAGTATCGGTAATGTCACAGATCCCATAAAAATGACGGATATTTACGGTGTTGACCCGTTCAGATACTTTCTCATGAGGGAAATGGTCTTTGGCCTGGATGCCAATTTCACAGAAGAAATCATTGTGTCAAGAATCAACTCTGATCTTGCAAATGATCTGGGTAATCTTTTTTCAAGAGTTCTTTCCATGAACCAGAGATATTTTAAAGGTGAGGTAAGAGGGCCGGATACCAAAATTGAGAAGGAAAAGAACCTCTCCCTTGCCAGTGAAGCAAAAAACACCATTGATGAATTCAAACAGGCCATGTCCCAGTATGAATTTCACAAAGGAATCGGGGCTATCTGGCACTTTATCAGTGTCATGAATAAATATATTGACACCAATGAACCCTGGACACTGGCCAAGGATGAAAATAGCACGACCACTCTTGAGACAGCTCTCTACCATCTGATCGAAGGGTTAAGGGTTGTTTCCTGCCTGATTTATCCCATTATGCCGCAAACCGCTTTAAAAATGCAGAAAACCCTATGCATGGCAAAAGAGGAAAACAACTTTTATACCCTTAAAGAAATATCACCATGGGGGCAGATTAAAAAAGGAACCATCATTGAAACGCCTGAAATTTTATTCCCGAGGATTGATACGGACAGCATCAAACCCAAAGCAGTTGTCACAACTGCTAAGCCCTTTAAACCTGCATTAAAACAAGAAATCAGCATTGATGACTTTGCTAAAATTGATTTAAGAACCGGGATCATCATAACTGCTGAAAAAATTGAAAAATCCAATAAACTCTTAAAGCTTAAAGTAGATCTTGGCGCTGAGACAAGACAGATCATTGCAGGGATTGCAAAGGATTATACACCTGAACAGGTATTAGGAAAACAGGTAATCGTTGTTGCCAACTTGAAAGAAGCAACCCTTATGGGAGAAATATCTCAAGGGATGATTCTTGCTGTTAATCATAAAAAAAAGCTGGTGCTTTCCGGGTTTGATAATGAGATCGTGCCTGGAAACCCGGTAAAATGAAGGCGGTGTGATATAGTGTCAATTGCCATTGCATCCTATTGCTCAAGGCCGTTACTGAGTTAGGTATTTATTTGTATACACAAAAAAAAGAGAATTCCTGGCGGGATTTTCAATCTGAATATATTGTTAAAAAAAAGAAGAAAGCTCTTTTTTTAAACACAGCAAAAGCAATAACAGGACTGCTGGCCATCCTGCTGTTGATTAGCGGCCTGTATCTGGTAAAAACAAAGGCCCCGGAAAATAAAGATGCCCGTCATAAAGCCGTACCCCAGGAGCTTGCAACAGGACCACAGGACACCCCGGAAGAACAGGATCAGCTGTCAAAAAATCAAGTAAATGCCATTATCAGCAATACAAAATTTTCCAAAACAGATAAAAACATTTTTTTTGTGGACACGCCTGAAAACAGTTATAAAATTACCACCAGCATTGATATTTATCTTCAAGAATATGTATTGTCTTTGATGGCACAACTCAAAGGCATGACCCGTGGGAAACCGCAACGGATTGCCGTTGTTGTCATGGAAGCCGATACCGGAAAGATCCTTGCCATGACAGGGTTTGATCTTGAAAACCCTGAATCCAACCCCTGTATTGAATCAGACTATCCTGCTGCAAGCATCTTTAAAATCATAACGGCTGCGGCTGCTGTTGAAACACTGGGGTACACTCCTCAGACGCAATTGTACTTTAACGGGAATAAGTATACATTATATAAGCGCCAGCTTAAGGATGTTAAGAATAAATACTCCTATAAAATAACTTTTTTCAGGGCTTTTGCAGAATCGGTAAATCCAATATTCGGAAAAATCGGGAAAAATTATCTTGGGAAAGAAAAACTTGAGTTCTATGCCGAAGCCTTTGGTTTCAACAAAGTCATCGACTCGGAACTTCCCTTTGTATCCGGCACCTTTGAAACAAACAGCATTGACTACCATCTGGCTGAGCTTGGATGCGGTTTTAACAATGATACTACAATCTCACCATTATTCGGTGCCATGCTCACATCGGCCATGATCAATTCAGGCAACCTCATGCTGCCAAGTATTGTGGAACATGTGACCAATGCGGATGGCCAGATCCTTTATCAAAATAAAAAATCAACCTATAAAACAGCCATAAGCTCTGAAACAGCCGCGACAATGATCCAGTTGATGGAAAGAACCATATCAAACGGGACTGCCAGAAAATCCTTCAGAGGCACTTCAAAAGATGCCGTACTCTCCAAGCTTATCATTGGCGGAAAGACCGGATCAATTTACAACAAGGCACATACGGTAAAATATGACTGGTTCACCGGTTTTGGAAAAGAGAAAAAAACAAATAAACAGATTGCTTTATCTATTGTTGTCGGCCATAGAAAATATATCGGGACAAGAGCAAGCACCTATGCAAAGATGATTTTAAAAGAGTATTTTAAAAAAAAAAATGAAGCAACTGCTCAATTATGATGCAAAAAAAAATTTGAATAGCGGAGGAAATAATGATTCTGAAAAGAAAACCTTTTTTTTATTGGATGAAAAAAATATTTTCAATCCCTGTTGAATTCGGAAAATCAATAGCTCAGGCAAAAGAAAATACCATCATATTCTTCCCCTATCAATCCAACACCTTGTCATGCGGGATTTCAGCATTTGTAGCATTTAAAGGCAGTACAACACAGCAAAATTTTGATTTAAACCAGCTTCAAACAATGGTTCTTTTGTTAAAAGAAAAATGCCTGCCTGCTGATGACCTCTCCATCCAGAACGATTATCTGGGCGGAGATGATTTTTTAAACCAGGTTTTTGATCAATGCCAGGGACTCAAACAGGAAACTCTTTTTTCCGATCTGTTTTTCAACACAGATAATAAAGAACAGCTTTCTTTAATTGCAGACGATCTGGAACAATTCATTCTTGGCCAGACCCATGTCTTTAAAAAAGAGGTCTCCAATATTCCCTCCCTGGATGTTGACATCATTTCCCGTCGCCTTGAAAAGCTTGAAGATATCTGCTGGTGTATTAAAAAGGAAATCTTAGATAACATCACTGCCATTGGCAATCTTGCACTTGGCCTTGAGAATTCCGGCAACATACAGGGATTAAACGTATTCAAAAGAATAAATGCCGTGTTGAACAGCATTGACCGGCTTGAAGTCAGGGGAAGGGATTCTGCAGGAATATCCGTTATTTTCACCTTTACCAAACCTGAATTTGAAAACTTCAGGGAGGGCCTTATAAAGGCCGGACTTTCGGAAAGGTTAAAACAAAGAACAAATCACCTGGTGCTCTCCAATAACAGCCTTACGATCAATGATACCTTTCCGGAAAACGCAGATCATCTGGTAACCATTTCTCTGGTGTATAAATTTGCTGCTGAAATCGGTGCGCTGGGAGACAATGTATCCTTTATCAGAAGCCAGATTAAAAATGATCTCATGCTTCAATTGCTGACCCATTATCCATTTGTTGCCAATTCCGTATCTGCCCACACAAGATGGGCTTCTGTGGGAGACATCACTGTGGCCAACTGCCACCCCCAGGACAACACCCCTACAGACAAGGAAATCGGAAAAACAGGCATTATTCATGTCTGCCTGAATGGAGATATTGACAATTATCTTGAATTAAAAACAGAGTATGAAGCAAGATATGATAAGATCCATGAAGATATTAATACAGACACCAAACTGATCCCGCTACAGATTGAGCACTACCTGAAACAAAATCATCCTATTGAAGAGTCTTTCAGGCTGGCTGTCAATGACTTTGAAGGCTCCCACGCCATCAGCATGCACGCAGATCTTGCTCCTGGAAAATTATTTCTTGCCCAGAAAGGCAGCGGCCAGGCCATTTTTGTCGGAATTGCCAAAGACCATTATATTGCCGCTTCCGAACTCTATGGGATTGTCGAAGAAACTCAGGATTATATCAAGCTCAATGGAGAAAACCGTGGCCAGATTGTCATTCTTGATCAGAATTCTTCTGGTGGTGTATCAGGAATTAGATCTTTCTACTATGATAACACGCCCATCGACATCGGAGAAGACAAGGTGCTGACAAGCAAAATTACGTCCCGGGACATTGACAGACAAAACTTTCCCCACTATTTTTTAAAAGAAATTTCAGAATCTCCGAACTCGGTTGAAAAAACCCTGGAAAACAAAGTCAAACTATCTCCCAAAACGATGTTTTTTACTACAAATCTTGATGAGACGGTGATTCCAAAATCTTTGGAAGATGATTTTAAAAACAACCGGATCAAAAAGGTCTGTTTTATCGGACAAGGCACTGCAGGAGTTGCCGCTCAAGGCTGTGCCGACTTGTTAAACTTCTATCTGGGTGATAAGGATATCGATATCAGAGCCTATAAATCATCAGAGCTTTCCGGGTTCAGTATTGTTGAAGGGAAGAAAGGTCAGGACACCATGGCCAATACCCTTGTTATTGCCATCAGCCAGTCCGGAACAACAACCGATACCAACCGGACCGTTGACATGGTGAAAGCCTGTGGTGCCAAAACTCTGGCCATTGTGAACAGGAGGGATTCCGATCTGACCTTTAAGACTGACGGTGTTCTGTATACCAGTTCCGGCAGGGATATAGAAATGTCTGTTGCCTCAACAAAAGCATTTTATTCGCAGCTGACTGCCGGCGCTATCTTAGGTCTTCACATTGCAGGACTGGCTCAAACAAGATCAGCTGATTTTATTACGGAACAGGTCAACGAAATTATGAGCCTGCCGGATAAGATGAGAACCATTCTTGGAATGAAAGATCAAATCAAAGACTCTGCTTTTCGGCTTGCCGTATCAAAACATTATTGGGCAACCGTCGGATCAGGGTCAAACAAAACTTCTGCTGATGAGATCAGGATCAAACTCAGTGAACTCTGCTATAAAACCATTTCCTCTGACTTTATTGAAGATAAAAAACATATTGACCTGTCAAGTGAACCCTTAATCATCATTTGTGCTGCCGGAACAAGGGAAAGCGTATTGGGGGATATCATAAAGGATACAGCTATTTTCCATGCGCACAAGGCAACGCCTGTGGTCATCACCACCATTGGAGAGGACCGGTTCGATCTTTATGCCAAAGATGTTTTCAAAATCCCGGAAGTAAAGGAGCATTTTGCCCCTATCCTGAATACGCTTGTCGGACACATATGGGGGTATTATGCAGCCCTTGCCATCAATGAGGGGTCCAGGTTCATGTATGAAGGAAGGGCCGAAGTTCAGGATCTTTTAGATGAATACACCGCCATGGGACATGATGTATATGAAGTTCTCCTGGAAAAAAAATTCAGGGAAACCATTGCTCTGTTTTATAACAAATTTTCAAAAAAAAGACGGCAAGGCGGATTTCCTGCTGCCATGGGACTTGACAATGTGGCCAATATCACCTTGCTGCTGAAATATCTGTCCGGCAGATTGCCGGTGTCGGATTTTGAAATTGATTTTGAGACAAAGGGCACCCCTTCCAACATGCTGCAAACCTTTTTTGATAACATCGGCCATGCCATCAACACTATGGCAAGACCGGTTGATGCCATCAAACATCAGGCCAAAACCGTTACGGTCGGCACCAGCAGAATCAGTGAAAAGTTTGAAGGTATTGTCTTTGATGAACTTGCTGCCAATAAAATTCAAATCTCCCAGATTACCAATAAAAATGTCCTGGTCATCAGGAACCTTCAGGAGGTTATCTCCATCATCAATGGTGCTTTTCTTTACCAGATATCGGGATTGAGCCTTTTGGGCGAAGTTACCCGAGAAACCAAAATAAAAATAGTAAATAAAACCGGAGCGTTAAAAGATGAGCCGTCAAGGATTGAAACAGATCCCAGACTTAAGGGAACTAAAAATATCATTGTCAGGGAAGGAAATGTATATATTGGGAAAGGCAGGAAAGACAACAAGAACATCCTGGTCATCCCGGTCATTTCTTCAAATCCTGCCACACCCAACATTATTGAGTATATTCTGTCCTTGAATATCAGCTTTAAAACATCAAATGAGGTACCGCTCTTAAAAAAGATCAAAGCCCTTGGCGGCAAGTACAACCGGCTCAAAGACTGGATACTTGAAAGTGATAACTTACAATGGGATGACAAATATCTTAACCTTATAGAAGTTGAGACTCTGTTTGGGGATACAGCAGAAACAGTTGTTGAAAAGATTCTTGAAAAAATGAAATAACAGGCCGCTTGATGCCTGAATATAAAAAAGAGCTGATGTATGCCTATCTCATCGTTCTGACCATCTGTTCCACAGCGGGACTGCAGTGCTGGCGAACTCTTTTTGACAATTTCAGCGTTCATGTTGTCCGGCTTGACGGGTATCATGTCGGTGTGCTGCAGTCGGTCCGTGAAATCCCCGGTTTTCTGGCGCTGCTGGTCACCTATGTGATTTTAATCATCAAAGAGCACAAATTGTCCGCTCTTTCCATTCTCATCATGGGAATCGGTGTGTTTCTCACCGGTCTTTTACCCAGCTTTTCCGGCCTTATTTTTACCACACTGGTCATGAGTTTCGGTTTCCATTATTTTGAAACAACCAATCAGTCTCTGACACTCCAGTATTATGACAAACTGACATCACCCCTTGTTTTCAGTGCCCAAAGGAGCTATGCCGCTGCCGCCAATGTTGTGGTCGGCATCCTGATATTTTTGATCGCCCCTTTTTTAAGCTATACCGCCATGTACATCCTTTTTGGCACCCTTATCATTGCCGGCGGTATCTGGGCATTCACAAAAAACCCGGTCAATAAAGACCTTATTGTCCAAAAAAAACAGATGGTGCTAAAAAAACGATACTGGCTTTTTTATTTTTTAACCTTTATGGCAGGTGCAAGACGACAGATTTTTATGGCATTTGCTGTATTTTTGCTGGTAAAAAAATTTGAATTTTCCATTCAGCAGATCACGCTGCTTTTCATAGTGAACAATATCATCAATTTTTTCATCAATCCATATATTGGAAGATTTATTGTAAAATATGGAGAAAGAAAGCTTCTTTCAATTGAATATTTTTCCCTTGTTCTGGTTTTTATCTCTTATGCGTTTGTGGAAGCAAAGCTGATTGCTGGTTTTTTATACATCCTTGATCATATATTTTTTAATTTTTCCACGGGTATCAGCACCTATTTCCAGAAAATTGCAGACCCCAGGGATATTGCTTCCAGTGCGGCCGTAGGATTTACCATCAATCACATTGCAGCCGTTGTTCTACCGGTCTTAGGCGGGCTGTTATGGATGATTGATTACAAAATTCCCTTTATTGCCGGCGCGGTTTTCAGTTTTATCTCCCTTTGCCTGGTCCAGCTTATCAGGACAGATAAGACCGCTTCATAAAATTACCGATCACAAATGGCACCACTCAGAACTTCATTGCCAACCGGTATGCCACCACTGAGGCAAACTTGCATAACTGGATGAAAAAACGCAAGATTCAAAAAGACAATCCCATGACAGATTTACCCAAACTGTTTAATTCCGCCTAAGAATGTCTGGAAATGATGCCTGCGGCGCATATATTTGAATAGATATTTAAAAACTGAAAACTGTCACATACAATATGTGGGGTTGTCAAAAATTTATCCGGACTGAGCCCTATAATACAAGTCTTGACCGGCCGTATTTTTATTCCAGGCAGCATTACCAAAGGAAGTCAACGCCTTTGAGTTGAATGCTTCCAGCGACTGTATTAGACATATAACCCCTTTTTGTCTATAATCTAAGCGGCTCGATTTTAATATCCATACAATCCATGGGTTGACACCTGGTCATAGCTGGGTTACAGTATAGTTCATGATAAAATCTTTTAAGCATAAAGGATTAAAAAAGCTTTTTGAAACCGGAAATCATAGCGGTGTTAACCCTGATCATGTAAAACGCTTGAAGCTTATACTGGCAAGGCTGGATGCAAGCCAGACACAAAACGATATGAATCTTCCGGGTCTCGGTCTTCATCCACTAAAAGGTGATTTAAAAGATTTTTGGGCGGTTGTTGTCTCCGGGAATTGGCGTATCATTTTTAGATTTAAAAACAATAACGCCATTGAAGTAAATTACGACGATTCTCATTAGTTTCATATAAAAAAGGATTTAAAAAATGGTTATGTTTGATCCACCACATCCAGGAGAAGCAATAAGAGAATTTTGTATTGAACCTCTTGGATTGACAGTTACAGCGGCGGCAAAAGGACTTAATGTATCCCGTAAAACTCTTTCCGCCCTGCTTAATGGTCGTTTCGGGATATCTCCGGAAATGGCTATAAGATTATCAAAGGCATTTGGCGGGAGTGCAGAAAGTTGGTTGATACAACAAGCGCAATATGATCTCTGGCAGGCAAACCATCGGGGAACAGAATTTAAAGTAAAATCTTTTATTCCAATCTCCCCTGAGTTTAGCCATTAACCCAGGATCTCTAAATGGGCTTTGACTTAAGGCCTTTTTCGCCATTTTTTTGCTCGCAAGCACTTATGGTATAAAAGCGGACGAGTAAAAATTAAAATTTGGTGAGGACTTCCAAAACAAATATTGGGTAGTTTGCTTCAAGACCGGGGGGAGTTTTATAACGTATAGGGCTCTCTTTTTTAAAATTTCTCACAATACCACATCTGGTATAGATAAATCTTTTATGTATTTAAGGCAAGCCACTTTTTTAAAAGGAGATCCTGAATTATATATTTTCCGTTCTTTACCAAAATCTCTTTTTCAGACAGACTTTTCAAGCATCGGGTGACAATGGATGCTGTCTTTATATTTACAATGATTAACGCTTCTGCTGCAAAAAGGTTTTGACCATCATTAATTAATACAAGCTTCATGGTTTTTTTCTGATTGATCGACAGGTTATCCCACAGCGTCTGATATTCAAGATGTTTTTGGTCAATCATTGACCTTTCAATGGTATCTATCGTCTCGTCAGTCCAGGAATTGTGCTGTAAATCCCGCCACAGAAAAAAACAGAACAATTGAATATACATAGGATGATTTTTAAATCGCTCAATAATTTTTTTTAAATTTTCTTTTCCAACCGAAAAATTCCCATCATCAAATAATTTTTCCATCCAGGGGATATAATGTTTTGTCTCAATCTGTTTTAGCGGGTAGCTTGCTGCCTGTTGATAAAAAGCTCTGTTTTGGGACTGGAACATAGCTGTCAGCAAATGCTGCTGACTTCCGGAAAAGATGTAGCAGATATTTGAGTGGTGTTGAATAAAAGACCTTAACTGTTTTTCAAATGAATCCGCATTCGTATATTTTGCTACTTCCTGAAATTCATCCAGAGCAATAACAATTTTTCGTTTTGCTGAAAACTTTTCAAGCAACTCCATGAGGTTTTTCAGGACCAGGTTCTCATTTGCGGATTTAAATGCTGGTGTAATAATCGGCGAGCTGGTGTTAGGATCGATGCTGATCTGGAATGAGAACTTATCAATGCTGCCTTTTAATAATTTTAACAGTTTATCCGTATTCGTCTCTAAGACATTCAATTGTTGAAAAATCCGGGTCATCAATTCTTTTTCAGATGTCGTACCATAAAGATCGATATAAAGTGTCCCGATTTCTGGCGAATGATGTTTTATATTAAGAAAGACTTGTTTGATCAAAGAACTTTTACCGGTTCGTCTATGAGAATACAGCAATACATTTTGGGAGGATCTGATAAATTCCAATAGGTCTTCTTGTTCTTTTTTTCGATTACAAAAATATGGGCCGGTGACGATGTTGCTAAAGGTGAATGGATTTTCCATTTTAACTCCAATATTACACAAATCGCTATAATTATATTTGCGTATAAAATATTACACATCCTGTGTAAAGTCAATATGATCATATTGAATTAATTTGTCAGACATAAAAGGAATTATGTCCAACAGAATGAAATTGAACAGCCAACTATACATTAGCCACCGTTTTGGAATGGTCTTCCTGATAACTATATCGATTTTCTTCCCCTTAATTTCTTAACGCCTGTATTCAGATTAAGGTATTAAACGAAATGGCTTTAAAATTCAGAAAGGCGTATTCCCCGTCTTTCCAACAGACTGCCCTCGGCGAGAAAAAGTTTTACAAGGGCTTTTTTGTAATCAATGACAGCTTCCTTTTCCCGGATATGTGATGTCAGAAGATCTCGCTGGGCCTGTGCCACCATAAGGCTGGTACTGGTTCCGGCTTCAAACCGTTCCTGTTCTGCCTTTAGCGATTCCTCCTGGTGCATGCGCGTCACACGGGTCGCCGCAATCTGCTGGTTCACCCGGTCCAGATTATTCAATGCAATGCGGACATCCCTTTCAATGATCTGCCTCAAGTTTTCCAATGCCTCCCGGGTCTGTATAAGAGTAACCCTTGCCGCACGGTCAGTGGCATAGGCACTTCGATTGCCCAGTGGCCGGCTGAACTTAATGCCGGCTGAAAGGTCATAAAAAGAATCGCCCATGGCCCTGAAAGAACTGGAAAAAGAATCGGCATACCCTGACTTTCCAAGGGTGATGAACAAATCCAGGCGGGGAAGGATGCCGTTGCGGGTTTTAACGATTTCCAGCCGGTTCTGTTTTATGCGCAGCCGGGCTTCCTGTAGATCTGATCTGAATCGATCCGCCAGTTCAATATGATCTGAAGGCATCCCCAAAGGTTCAGTTTCGGATTGAGCCCTGGTGGTTGCCTGGATCTCAAGGTGATATTGCTCATCCCTGCCCTGATGAATATAGAAAAGAAGCCGCAGCCGACTCTCCTCAAAGGCGCTTTTTGCATTGATCAGATCCTGATCCCGCAGCGCAACCTCGACCCTTGCAGCAGCAGCTTCAACCGGCGGCAGGGTTCCGATTTCAATGCGTTGTACAACCTCGGACAATTGCTTTTTGGCAACATCCATGGCAGTTTTAAAAATATCGATTTCCTGTCTGGCAAGAACATGGTCCCAGTATGCTGTTTCCGTATCGGCCAGGAGGGCTTCCGTGATCCCCCGAAGCTCCTGAAAACTGACTTTTGTATCCAGCTCGGCCTGGCGGATACTGGCCAGGTTAACAAAAGGGTCATACCCCTGCAAAAGCGCCTGGGTAATCGTCATTCCAATTCTAGACGTCTGTTCTTGAGATTCATCATGGGTATCGTCAATCCTGTGGGAAAGACCCACCTCGATATCGGTTCCAGAAGGAAACTTTTCAGACATGCCGATACCGGCAGTATGGTTTTGTTCCCCTGCTGTCTTCCATGTGCCTGAATCCAGTTCCCGGGTCCTTTCACTTGAAGTTGTGAACTCGGAGAAGACCTGTGGATCAAACTTGCCCCGTTCTATGGTTTCATTAAGACCGGCAAGAACAGGATTGTATTTAACGACCCGGATTCCGGAGTTGGTTTCCAGGGCCATGACCAGGGCCTGGTCCAGAGACACAGCAAGGCTGTTTCCTGTCACAACTGCAACTGGCTGCGCCTTATCCTTGAGAATTTCAACCGTCTCTTTTTGTGACAGGGAAAAAAAATTGTCTTCCAAATCCGATGGGCTTGATGGAGACTGAAAAACAGGCCAGTGATCCGGATGGATACAGCCCGTTCCCATGACCAGCAGGAAGACCATCATAACGCTGAATCGAATTTTTAATACTAGTATCCTGTTCATTGATCCCGGGGTGTCCTTTGAGGATGAAAAAGTGAATAAACAGCTGGAATCAGTATCAGCGTTATGACCGTTGAAACGGCAAGTCCGCCGATTACAGCTCTTGCAAGCGGGGCCTGTGTTTCAGCACCCTCTCCCATACCCAGGGCCAGGGGAACAAGGGCCAGAATAGTGGTGAGTGTTGTCATCAGGATGGGGCGGAGGCGTCTGCGGCCGGCTTCTGCTATTGCGTCCCGCACCGGCAGCCCTCCCTTTGCAAGTCCGCTTGCCTGATCCACCAGAAGGATGGCATTATTTACAACAATACCGCCCAGCATGATACAGCCGATATAGGACTGAAGGTTCAGGGTCGTTTGGGTCAAAAAAAGCGTAACCAGCACTCCCACTGCGGCAAAGGGCACCGACATCATGACCACCAGCGGATTGATCAGGGATTCATACTGGCAGGCAAGGACCATATAAACAAGAATCAGGGCAAGGACAAGGGATATCATCAGTTCGTTAAAAGACTTTTGCTGTTCTTCCCAGGCGCCTGACACCTTAAGATCATACCCGGCAGGCCTGGGAATCTGATCCAGGCGTTTCTGAGCTTGGGCCGCCACAGATCCCATATCCCTTCCGGCAACATTGGCCACAACCTTCACCTGTCTCTGCTGATTCCTGCGATCAATCAGAATCGGCCCAAAACCAGACCGGGTGGTCACAAAACTTCTCAGGGGAACCGGGTCACCCGCAGCTGTTGTCAGGGTCAGGTCAAGAATTTCCTCAATCGATCGTTTCTCGGCATCTTTTAGCTGAATAAAAATTCGATAGGAGTTGCCTTCAGATCTGAATTCCCCGGCTGTTGATCCTGCAATTGCAGTTTCTATGGCTTTTGCCACATCGCTGACATTCAGACCCAGATCCCCAATTTTTTCCCTGTCTATAAGGATTTCCTGCCGGGGGATGCCCTCCAGTTTGTCGGTTTCAACATCTGTAACACCGCTCAGCTTTCCAACGGCTTCTGATACCTGCCGGGCAAGCGTTTCCAGTATGGGAAGTTCAAAACCGCGGACCTCGATGGTCAAGCCGTCATTGCTTCCCAGAATCCGTTCCAAAAGGAACTGACCCTGGGGTGCCCGGGTCCGTATTTTCATGGCCGGGACCTTTCCTTCCAGGCGATTGCGAAGGTCTGCCGCAATCTTTGTATTGGAGCGCTGACGTTCCTTTATGGGTTTGAGGGAAAGATTAATTTCAGACCGAGACATGGCATTTGCCCTCCGGCCGCTGGACCCGACACTGACCACCGATGACACAGCTTCCGGAACCGAACCTGCTACAATGCCTTCCATGATACGGCTCTGGCGATCGATGATATCCAGGCGGGTTCCAAGCGCCATCTCCCCACTGACCCGGACTTCGCCTTCGTCGCTGGGGGGAAGAAACTCCGTACCGATATGGGGGGCAAGAAACAGACTGGCTGCAAGGGCGGCAACAGCAGTAAGAACCGTAAAAATCCGGTGATCCAGAACCCATAATAAAAAATCCCGGTACCGGGTATTAAATTTTAGGTATATTCGCTCGGACCGGGCAGACAGACGATCTGCAAAACTGCATTCCGCCTCTGTTTCCCTGGGTTTAACCGTCATAAAACGGGCAGACAGCATTGGCACAAGACTCAAGGCAACCAGAAGAGAACAGATCAAAGAAAACATAACCACATAGGCCAGTTCCTGGAAAAGCACGCCTGAAACACCGCGGACAAAAACAATGGGCAGAAAAATCACCAGGGTGGTAATCGTACTGGCAACAATAGCAGGACAGACCTCCATGGCTCCCTTTACCGAAGCATCAAAAGGAGATTCACACTCTTCATTCCATCGACGGAAAATATTCTCTAAAACCACAATGGAACTGTCCACCATCATCCCCACCCCAAGGGCAAGACCGCCAAGACTCATGATATTCAGGGTGAAACCGCCAAAATAGATCAGGGCAAAGGTTGCAACCAGTGAAATGGGTATGGATACAGAAATAATCAAGGTGCTCAGGATGTTTCGCATAAAAAAGAGCAGGACAACAATGGCAAGGCCGCCACCATAAAGCACCGACTGGATGACATTGGCAATGGACCGTTCGATAAAATTTCCCTGATTTACCACTGGAATGATGTCTATCCTTGGGAAGGCCTTATTGGCAGATTTAATTTCAGAAAGTATCTGTTTTGCGACTTCAACGGTATTGGCATTGGCCTGCTTACGGATGGCCACACGGATACCGCGCTGGCCATTCACCCGGATGATGCGCCGAAGCTTTGTATAGGTGTCCTTTACCTCTGCAATCTGACCCAGACGAATCAGGGTACCATCCCGACGGAAAATGACGGTATTCCGGATCTGGTCCATGTCAGTGAATTCCGACGGCAGGCTGAGGGTCACCTCAAATCGTCCCTTCTCAATTCTGCCGGCCGGCAGTTCCATGTTGGCATTGCGCACTGCCTCGATAACTTTGTCAAACGGCAGTCCCAAAGATTTAATCCTTTCCGGGTCCAGCTCAATGCGGACCTCCCGGTCAAACCCGCCCCATACATCGACCTGGGCTACCCCGGGAATACGGGCAAACCGGTACCGGATCTGATTCTCCACAAGCTGGGTCAGTTCGACTGGATCCAGATCACTGGATATTCCCAAAAGAACAACAGGAAAACTGTTGATATCGAATTTCCGGATTCTGGGCCGTATCACATTGTCCGGCAGCTCATTGATCTCGTCTTCGATCCGTGATGTGACATCCAGTGCAGCCGTATCAATATCCGTGTTCCAGGCAAATCTTACAGTGATGTTGCTGTTGCCTTCAGAGGACTGGGACGTCATTTCCTCCACACCCGGCACAGTAGCGACAATTTCTTCCAGAATCTGTGTCACCAGACGTTCCATGACTTCAGGACTGGCACCCTCATATTCGGTTCGAATATCCAGGGTCGGCAGTTCTATGGTGGGAAGAAAATCTATTCTCAGGCGGTTCAGGGACACACTGCCGATGATCACAACGATTAAAAAAACCATGGTGGTAAAAATCGGGCGTTTAACACTGAATCCAGGCAGGTTCATTTATCGCTTCCAGTGTTTTCCAAAGGAGTGGCTATATCTTTTGGGGCCGGGATATGGATGGCGGATCCGTTTTCCAGCAGATGCTGCCCAAGAATGACAACCCGTCCGGACAACTGTGGGTCACCCTCCACCTGAGCACGGGTGTTTTCAGTAATCCCCACGGTAACCGGTTGCCAGGATACGGTCTGCTCCTTTTCATTGACCATGAAAATCCCGGTCTGGTCATTTCGTGTTGTAACCGCCATCTCAGGGACAAGGGTGGCATTGGAAAGGGTTCTGACATCGATCGTGGCACGGATGAACATGCCGGGCTTAAGCTTGATCTCCGGGTTGGCAATAACCAGTTCAACCCTGGCCTGACGGGTGGTCTTGTTGAAAACCGGTGATATCCGGTCAATTTTACCGTAAAAAACATCCAGGGGATAGGCATCTGTTGTTAATGAGACCCCCTGACCCGGACTGAGGCTGGCATAATCTTTTTCCGTGACATGAACGATACCGGTAATCGGTTCAAGCCTGGTAATCAGAATCAGGGGGGTGTTGGCCAAAACCGTCTGTCCTTCATCAACATAACGGTCAGCGACCCTGCGTTGGTCATCACTGCCCGGCCAGTCTGCCGTTACCCGGGAATATCCCAGCCGGATGTTGGCGATCTCCAGCAGGGCTTCCCCCCGCATGACTTGGGCTTTGGCCACCTCAAGCCGGGACTGCTTTACCAGCTGGTTCGCCATGGCTGCATCATATTGGGAATCTGATGCAATCCCCCTTTGTTTAAGCCGTTTGATCCGTTCAAACTCCCGATCAGCTATTTTTAAGGAGCTTTCCGCCTCAATCTTTGTGGCTGAGGCAACGGCAAGATCTGCCCTGGCCTGCAGAACGGCCTGGAAAGACTCTTCACTGTCAAGCACGGCAACCAGTTGTCCTCTGTGTACGTTATCTGACAAATCCACGGCCAGAGACTGAATCCTGCCCCCGACCTTGGGGGCTACAACAAACTCTGCCCCGGCTTCCAGGGTGCCGCTGAAGGTCAGTCGCAAATGGATGGAACCCTTTTCTATGGCAGCCACCTCAACGGGTACGGATTTTAACGGACTGCTGTTTTTCAAGATCGCAGACGTATTCCGGGATGATGAAAAATATAACCAGACAGCACCGACAAACCCTGCCAATGCAAGGAGAAGGATTATCAACAACAATGGCTTATTTTTCAAAATCTTTTCCCCTGTCGTTGCAACACCTGGACCTGCTTATCCGGACAGAGCAGACCGTTTCATAGAATTACCGGTCATTGTCCGGGCAGGGATAATGTTGAATCTTTTTTATTTATATCCAGTTCCTGGAAAAGCGTAATGGAAAACCGGGTTCCTTTCCCTGGTTCCGAATCCACATATAACTGGCCGCCATGTTCCTTGATAATCCCGTATACCACCGACAATCCAAGACCCACGCCTTTTCCCTTTTTCTTGGTGGTAAAAAAGGGTTCAAATATCCTTGAAATCGTATCCTGGGGAATTCCAGTGCCGGTATCATGAATTTCAATCCCAACGGCTTTTTTCTTTTCTTTGCTGTAAGTTTTGATGATCAGTCGTTTTTTGGGAACCGTGGTCATGCTTTCCACTGCATTGGAGAGCAAATTCATGATTACCTGCTTGAACTGGTCCTCGGAACCGCTGATTAACGGCAGGTTGTGCTCTAACTCTTCTATTACCCTTACTTTATTGATTTTCAACAGATTTGAATTCAGCATCAATGTCTGTTCAATCGATTCATTCACATCAAACTTGACCACCTCAATTTTGGACTGCCTGGCAAAAACCAGAAGATTGCTGACGATCCGGCCGATCCGGCGGGTTTCTGTTTCCATTAACCCTAAGTATTGACTGAACAGATCCAGCTCGCTCTGCTGAATATCATCTTCCTTTAGAATCCGTTGGGACAGCATCACCAGGTTTAAAATCCCTGCCACAGGATTGTTGATTTCATGTACAACAGAAGAAGAAAGCTTTCCAAGAGATGCCATTTTGTCCTGGTGAAGCAGTCGTTCATGGGTCTCTTTTAATTGTCGTGTGCGCTCCTCCACCATCTTGACCAGATACTCCTGGGTCTGCTTTTCATCAAACTTGCGTTTAGTGATAATCCGGCTGATTTCAATGAATTTTGAAATTTTACCCTTCTGCTCCCAGATCGGAAACATTGTAATCTCCATATACCTGGGGTTGCCGTCATTATCGTGGCGGATCAATTCCTCCTGGCAGTGACGTTTTTCCTTGATCACCTTTTCTAAGGGGCATTTTTCATGGCAGTTGCTGCCTTTCCGGGTGAGCTCATTAAAGACATCATAGCACTTGCGGCCAATGACTTCCTCTTTGGTATAATTCATGTGCTTTATAAAGGCATCGTTGGCCTCTAAAATCTCCCGGTCAGGAGATATGATCAAAATAAAATCCCGGATACCATTTAAAATGGTTTCCATTTCATGTCGAGGAAAAGTCACCAGAATATCCTTTGGAAACGGGTAAAATAATTATTTGAAATATGAATGAAACCTACCACAAGATTTGTCATGGGTGCAAGGGATAGTTCATTTTTAACACTAACCGATGAAGGTAAAATTTGATTTATTGAAAGACCAGAGGCTTATCCCCACTTATTGGGAGGATTGTAGAAAATATAGACTGCTTTGCCGTAAAAACCGACACCTTGCTTTAGGTGAACCTGGCAAGGGTTTTCAACGCAAACAGGGTTCCAGCAGAAAACCGTCTGCCGCAAAACACCACACTTTGTCTATGGCATTGTTTTTTTTTGCATCCAAGGGGGCAACATAGGAAAAAGCCCATGAAACAAGGCCCATCATATATATTTTTCCCTTTAAAAAACAATGGCACCCTTCTTGCTTTATATAAACATAAAAAGACATGAAACAAAATAAACATTTTAATACATTAACCGGAATTCAAAAAGGAGACTTTAAAATGACTGCAACCTCAAAAACCCAATCAACAAAACAAAATTATTCAAAAACCCAGACCTTGTGGCAATCCGGTAAGGATAAAAATGAACGTCCCTGCATCTGGATGCAGGCCGGCGTGGTCTCCCAAAAAAACTGCAACCATTATTATGACTGTACCTCATGCAAATATGATACAGCAATGGGAAAACAGGCAACTGCGGGTAAACACATTTCCTGGCAGGAAGCTTTAAGAAAAAGAGACAGCATAGACAGAACATGCCGCCATGCCCTGACCGGCAGAGCCGACCATAGGACCTGCCCCATGAATTACAATTGTTACAAGTGTGATTTTGACCAGATGTTTGAGGACACCCTGTCACCCGGCCAGGGCCATATCAGGTTGGAGATGAAGGATGTAAAAGGTTTCAAAATTCCAAATGGGTACTATTTTCATTCCGGCCACACCTGGACCAGCATTGACAGTGGCGGCTTCATCAGAGTGGGCATGGATGACTTTGCATTCAAGGTTTTGGGCGGACCCGACGGCTTTGATCTCCCCCTGATGGGACAGGAGCTGAATCATGATAAACCGGGCTGGGGCATCAAGCGAAACCAAAACCTCGGGGATGTCCTCTCTCCCATCAACGGTGTAATCACAAAGGTGAACCAAGCTGTCGCAACATCACCGGATATTCCGGAGAAAATGCCCTACCAGGACGGCTGGCTGTTTACAGTTCATAATTCAGATATCAAAGGGGCGATGAAACACCTGATGGCGGATGAAGACAGTGAAGCATGGCTGAACGGTGAGGTTACCACCCTTGAAGAGATGATAGAAAACGTCACAGGCCCATTAAGTGCGGATGGTGGTCTTTTAACCAGAGATATCTTTGGCACCCTTCCTGCTCTTGGATGGAAGAATCTTACCAACACATTTCTCAGGACTTGATCAAGGACTCTCTAAAGGGATGATTCCAATGAAAACAGCATTAAAACAGATAACCACACCTGACTGCCTCTGGATGCAGGCAGGTGTGGTCAAACAAAAGCACTGCCATAAAGACTTTTTCTGCAATGGCTGCCGGTTTGACCGGGCAATGACCAAGGTCTGCCTTGCCAATGAAGAAATGAAACAACAGGGAACACCATTAAAAGGCAAGCGCGCTAACTTTGTTTTCTGGAAAGAGCGCCTCCAGAAAATGCCCCTTGCCAAGCGGCCCTGTATCCATCATATGAAAGGCAGCATTGAATTTAAAAACTGTTCAAAAGCCTATCACTGTGTTGATTGTGAATTTGATCAGTATTTCCATGACCAGTTCAAGGTCCATACCGTGTTAAAACCGGTAAGTTTTGATGATATCAACGGAATTTCCCTGCCAATGGGGTATTATCTTCATTCCGGCCACTCGTGGATCAAAATAGAAGACCAGGGAATGGTTCGTGTGGGTATTGACGATTTTGCCTGCAGGCTTTTGGGAAAATTTGATAAATTTGAAGCGCCCCTGATGGGGAAAAAACTGGAACAGGGGAAGCCTGCCTTTACCTTGTCGCGGCAGGGGCATGAGGTGTGTTTCCTTTCTCCTGTCAATGGTGTCATAACCGAAGTCAATGCCCAGGTCAGAAAAACACCCGGCATGATCAATCAGGAACCCTATACAAACGGCTGGGTGTTTATGCTGTATTGTCCCAACCTGAAACAGGATCTGAAGCAATTGATGTTTATGGACACGTGCAGGGGATTTATGGGAAGCGAAGTCAAACGCCTATATGCATTCCTTGAAGAAGAAACCCAGGTCAAGGCAGCTGATGGCGGCACACTGGTGTCAGATCTTTATGGCAATCTTCCCGGGGTTTTGTGGGAAGACCTGTTAAAGGCATTCATACCCCAAGCGCCTTGATACTGTCGGCTAAAAGAATCTTGCAGTACCGGCAGAACCGATCTGTTTTTTGGTCCACATCCTCAAGCTTGCGGCAATAATGCATGATACAACGGTCATCTTCACAATGTCGAAGATCAAAGGTGTGTCCCAGTTCATGGGCCGCTTCCTTGATGATCCGGTCATGACCTTTTTCCAGGGGCCCGGACTCGGGGTATGCAAACAGCCGTGATATGGAAATAATACTGGCTATGCCACCGAGCTGGGCTTCACCATAGACATGGGTTAAAATGGGAATAAACAGATCCTCTTTTGTCACTGCCAGAAGCTTTATGCAGTCCTTTGGTGCTCTTGCCGCAAGTTCCTCTAAAATCCGGGTGGAATAATACTGGTTCCGCTTCTCTTCATAGGCAAAGGAAATATCATCCAGTAATGGACTCACCCGCGTCTTGAATCCAAAAGCATTTTGGATGTTCTCGGCAATAGTGGTGTTGATCCAGGCAGGAATATTACCCACCGGTGAAATAACAATCGTGTCAGGCTGGTTCATATGGCTTAAGCCTTGAGATCAGGCGGTTCAATCCGGTTTCAGCTCGTACCGCTTGATCTTATTGTAAAGAGTGGACCTGTCAATACCAAGGATGACTGAACACTTGGAAACATTCCAGCCGGTCTGATACAGAATTTTCAGAATATGCTGTTTTTCCACATCGTTCAAAGAAAAATACCGAACTTTCAGATCCTCTTCCTGGGAAGCACCAATGGGAAGGTCCTGGGGGGTTATGGTACGGGTCTTACAGACCACCACAGCACGCTCAATGGCATTGGACAGTTCCCTGACATTTCCAGGCCATTCATACAGCATCAATTCATCCATTGCATCCCGGCTGATCCTTTCCACTCCGCGATTTACCTCCTGGGTGAATTTGTTTAAAAAATGCTCTGCTAAAAGCGGGATATCTTCTTTGCGTTCCCTTAAGGGCGGCATGGTAAATGAAATCACATTGAGGCGGTAATAAAAGTCCTCTCGAAAGGTTCTGTTTTTTATAGCCTGTTCAAGGTCTGCATTGGTCGCGGCGATAACCCTGAAATCTGCTGTAATGGGTTGGGTTCCCCCGACTTTGTAAAATATCTTATCCTCCAGCACCTGGAGCATGTCAATCTGCATGCGCATGGTGATTTCACCGATTTCATCCAAAAAAAGGGTTCCACCGGATGCCATTTCAAGTCGACCTTTCCGGGTTTCCTTGGCATCGGTAAATGCGCCTCTCCTGTGGCCAAACAGCTCGCTTTCCATGATATGTTTGGGAATGGCACCACAATTCACGCTGACAAAGGGACCGGCCATCATCCGGCTGTTGGAATGAATGGCCTTGGCAGCCAGGCCTTTTCCGGAACCGGTTTCACCGGTAATCAAAACAGATGAATCAACCTCTCGTATGTCTTCAATTAACCTGAAAATCTCCTGCATAGGTTTTGACTGCCCTATCATGCTTTCAAACCGGGTCCGGTTTTCATATTCTTCTTTTAAAAAAATATTCTCTGTTTTCCTTGCCCGGTGGTCTATCAGTTTCTGGATCAGCACCCCGAGTTCATCGGGATCAAAGGGCTTTAAAATATAGTCAAATGCATGGGATTTCATGGCCTGCACTGCCGAGGGGATTGATCCGAATGCCGTGATCATGATCGCATCAATATCAGGATATTCCTCCTTTACATGAATGAGCACATCCAGGCCGCTGATTCCGTCCATCTGAATATCCAATAGCAGGATATCAAAACTTTCCTGTTTTAATATTTCCAGAGCCTCCTCTCCGCTTGCTGCGGTACTGATGTGATATCCGTCCCTTCTCAGCCATCCGGCAAGCGATTCGCGGATCACCATCTCATCATCCACTATAAGAATCCTTACCTGTCCCATACCTGCCTCCTTATAAGATTGTGCCCAATGGTGAAACAACACAGCCCATGCCATATCCTTTACGCCGCTTTTTTAGCATATCAGCGATACTCTATCAGGGTTTCTTTGGTGTGACGTCTTCGGGGAGGTTGCTCTCCGGCCCTGTAACCGAGGGCCACAAGAACGGCAACCTCATATTTTTGCGTATCAATTTTAAGAATGGTTTCCACCCTGTCCTTTTCAAATCCTTCCATGGGACAGGAATCAATTTTCATGGATGCCGCAGCTGTCATGATATTGGCCAAAGCAATATAGCACTGCTTGGCGCACCATGCATAGGTGCTCATCTCAGGGAACACCTCTGTTTCCATATACCATTTATATCGATCAATATAGGCAAGGGTGGCATCTTCAGGCAGTCCTCTCCGCATGAAACTGTCTTTTACATATTCATTGCCGGGTGTGACAAGCTCTGGCCGGGCAAGGATGACAATCACATGGCTGGCATCGGTTATCTGGGCCTGATCCCAGCAGGCAGGCCGAAGTTGCTGCAGAACCTGTTTTGATTCAAGGACTAAAAATTTCCAGGCCTCCATGCCGAATGAACTGGGAGAAAGACAGCCTGCCGCAAGGATGGTATCCAGATCCTGACGGGATATTTTTTTTTCTGGATCAAATTTTTTACAGGCATGACGAAACGTTAAGGCTTCAATAACCGGATTCATCTGGATCTCCTCTGGTTTGATTCCATTTGTATAAAATGATCAGAGTATAAATAATTCTTCACACAAACAAAAGGAATTATTGAAAAACTTGAGATTTATTTTTAACCGGGTTTTAAAATTTCTATGGACATAGGTCTGAATGAAATCTGATAGCATGATTTTCAATACACCAATTGGTTGGCGTTTGCCAGAAAAAATGGGCTTTTCTCAAACAATTCGAGGATGCAAACAAAAAAGTCCCTGAACAGAATTCTGTCCAGGGACTTTATTTTTCAAGTCATCAAGATGACTTTATTAATTAGCAAATAAAACGGTTAACTAAACCACGGTTACATTTGCTGCTGAAGGTCCTTTTTGACCTTCTTCGATGTCAAAGGAAACTCGGTCCCCTTCATTAAGGGATTTGAAACCTGTTGTGTTAATTCCTGAATGATGCACGAATACATCTTTTCCGCCGTTTTCCTGTTCGATAAATCCAAAACCTTTTGAGTCGTTAAACCATTTTACGATACCGCTAGCCATGTTGGCAATCTCCTAATAAAAATAAAAAATATTTGTTTCTAACTTTGGGGGGTAACCACATTTGAATATTGGGGATATACGCCTTAAAGAGGAAACATTTGCGCGTCACTTATATCAGCGCAACTTCACCCATAATATAGAAATTAAAATTAAAGTCAAGCATTAAATTATTTTTTTATTTTAATCGGCATTTTTTTTGCATAATGCCCATCACTATTTTGGGAAATTGTACGATCAATTATTTTGAATAAACGGCAGGATCGTCTCTATTGTCCTGTCCGGATCTTCCATCATCAAAAAATGACCCAAATCTTTTAATTCAATAAAGGTACAGTTCTTAATTTTTTTTGTCAGTTTTATGCCCGCCTGCTTATGGAACAGATCAGAATTTTCCCCCCTGACGACCAGAACCGGAACGGTTATCCTGCCTGCATGCTGCCAGGTGTTGACGGGCACGGTTTCATAAATCTGTGCCTCAAATTCAGGATTACAGCACAGTTCAAAGGTGGTTGCCGTATCTTTTTCAATAGCGGTATTCACATAAGCTTCAACATATTCCGGCTTCCAGGACTCGAACATTCCCTTGCCTGAATAATGATCCATGGCCTCCTTTATAGAAAGAAATTCAGATTTTTTGGTCCGGGTCCTCTTTGGAAGTGACAGATTTCCGGCAAGCCCCATTTTCCTGATCAGATCGGCTAACCAGACAATTTTAAAGGGAAATATAACAGGGTCCAGCAGGATTATTTTTGAAAAAAGATGGGGGAATAAGGCTGCGGCCGCATAGGTAAAATATCCGCCGATGGAATGACCCATGCCGATAACCGGAGGATTTGTAATACTTAAAACAACCTGTTCAAGATCCTTGATAAAGATATCCCAGTTTTTAACCGGTGCCGTGTTCTCCTTTGTGGAAAAACCGTGTCCCCTGATATCGGCTGCATAAACTTTAAGGTTATGGGAACAAAGCTTTTCTAAAAATGGCAGATAGGTGCCGGCACTCAAAGAATTGCCGTGACAAAAATGAATTTGATCCCCGGATTCTCCCAGGGCATGGTAATGAAAAAAACCCTGGCTGGTATTGATGAATTTTTCTTTTATCATTATGTTTTTCTTTTTGCCTTTATTCTCTGATGAATGAATCTGTGAATGATGGTTCAGGTTCTGGCCAGTACCAGGGCATCCACTTTTTGGGCCCCATGTTTTAATAATTGCAAGGCGGCTTCATTGCATGTAGCCCCTGTGGTAAACACATCATCAATCAGGAGAATGTGCTGATCTTCAATTGCCTTTAAATTTACAACCTTAAAGGCATTTTTCAAATTGGCTTTTCTGTGTTCAATGTCAAAACCTGTTTGCGGCTGTGTTTTTTTTACCCGGACAAGTGAACCGCTGTCAATCTTCCATAAAGGCGATTGTTCCATATTTTGTCGATAAAATGTCACAAAATTTCTAATGAGTAAAAATGATTGGTTAAATCCTCTTTTCCTCAATTTTACAGTATGCAACGGCACGGACATTATCAGGTCA
>JAHJLN010000018.1 GCA_018821715.1 Pseudomonadota bacterium
ATGGTTTCACCCCCTATGAAAATTTTAAAGATAGCCGTCACAGGATCGGCAGGATCCGGGAAAAGCCTTGTGTGCAAAAGGCTAAAAGAGATCGGCCTGGTAACGCTGGATTGTGATGTGATTGCACGCCAGGTTGTGGTGCCTGGACAACCAGCCTATAAAAAGATTGTTGAATTGTTTGGTCAAAAAGTGGTTCGAAAAGACAAGACTCTGGACAGAACAAGACTGCGAAATATCATTGTGAATGATTCCGGGCTGCGAAAAAAAATGGAAAACATCCTGCATCCTCAAATTTTAAGGGAAATGATTTTTCAGATGGAAACTGCGGTTTATACGGATAAAAAAAGAGCTGTGGCGGTTGAAGTGCCGCTGTTGTTCGAATCGGGCATGGCCCAATACTTTGATGTCACAATTGTTGTAGCGGCAAAGGATAAGGATCTTGTCAAAAGAATTTGTGACCGGGACATGGTCACAAAACAAGATGCCCAAAAGATGCTGGATCTTCAGATGCCCCAGGATGAAAAAACAGCGCGGGCAGACCATGTTATCATAAACAAGGGGACAAACGCCGAACTCTCTGAATCTGTTGACAATCTCTTTGAGAAAATCCAAAAAGAATTCTTGACAACCTGAAATTTTTGCCTTATTAATCAAATGTTACCAAAATTAATTTCAACAATCTGTCTGTCCTTTCCATATCGTTTTTGGCTTTCAGACTTCAAAAAGGTGCACTTCAAAACAACTTAAGCCTGCAAAAGAAAAACAAACAAAAATTTGGGAGAATGAATGAACCTTGTAGAATTAAATAAGATGAAGATCAGTGAGCTTTCAAAGCTTGCTAAGGAATACAAAATCCAGGGAATCGGCGGACTGAAGAAACAGGAACTGATTTTTGCCCTGCTTCAGGCAAATATTGAAGAGAGTGGCCAGATTTATGGTGAAGGCACGCTTGAAATTCTCCCCGACGGTTTTGGATTTTTACGGGCTCCGGGATACAATTATCTTCCCGGCCCGGATGATATCTACGTATCTCCTTCACAGATCAGGCGGTTTAATTTAAGAACCGGTGATACCATTTCCGGTCAGGTTCGACAACCCAAAGATTCTGAACGGTATTTTGCTTTGCTCAAAGTGGAAGCCGTTAATTTCCAGAATCCGGAACTTGCTGCGGAAACCATTCTTTTTGATAATTTAATGCCCCTGTATCCTGAGCGGAAAATGAATCTTGAGGCTGAGTCGGACAATTATTCCATGCGGGTCATTGACTTGATGTGCCCCATCGGATTCGGCCAGCGCGGATTGATTGTTTCTCCGCCAAAAGCCGGAAAGACGATGCTGCTGCAGAATATTGCCAACAGCATGATCAAGGCCCATAAAGATATTATCCCCATGATCGTTCTGATAGATGAACGCCCGGAAGAAGTGACCGATATGGCACGTTCCGTTGATGCCGAAGTTGTCAGTTCGACCTTTGATGAGCCGTCTGAACGGCACGTCCAGGTGGCGGAGATGGTCATTGAAAAAGCCAAAAGAATTGTAGAACAGGGTCATGATGTTGTGATTCTGCTTGACAGTATCACGCGGCTTGCACGGGCGTATAATTCAGTTATGCCGCCCTCGGGTAAAATCCTGTCCGGTGGGGTTGACTCCAATGCCCTTGACCGTCCCAAACGATTTTTCGGTGCGGCAAGAAACATTGAAGAAGGCGGCAGCCTGACCATTATTGCAACGGCCCTGGTTGATACGGGCAGTCGAATGGACGAGGTTATTTTCGAAGAATTTAAAGGTACGGGTAATATGGAACTTGTCCTGGATAGAAAACTTGCAGACAAAAGAATTTTTCCTGCCATTGACATGAATAAATCAGGGACAAGAAAAGAGGAACTGCTGCTTGATCCAATGGTTTTGAACCGTGTCTGGATCTTGAGAAAACTCTTGTCCAGTTTAAATCCTGTGGACAGCATGCAGTTTTTACTTGAAAAAATGCAAGGAACAAAGGATAATAAAGAGTTTCTTGATTTGATGAATTCATAAGAAGCGTTAAGAATACTAATGATTGCCTGAAATAGGGCAGGGTAAGGAGTTTTAAGACAAATGAAAAAAGACATACATCCAAAATACACACAGTCCACAGCATCCTGTGCCTGCGGTGCAACTTTTGAAGTCGGATCAACAAAAGAGAATATCAAGGTTGAAATCTGTTCCCAGTGCCATCCGTTTTTTACCGGAAAACAAAAACTGGTTGACTCGGCCGGAAGAATCGATCGTTTCAAAAAGAAATACGCTGGGTTTGACGCAACAAAACTTGTTTAGCACATTTAATTTAGGTTGCAATCAAAAAGGGGTCTTGATTATAAGAGCCCCTTTTGAGTTTTAAATTATGATAGAAAAACTAAAAAGCACTGAAGAAAGATTTGTTAAGCTTGAGCAGCTTTTAAGTGATCCGGCTGTCATCAGCGACCAGAAAAAATACCAGGAGTATTTGATAGAACATGGGGAACTCAATAAAATTGTCCCTGTGTTCAGAGAGTATGAGGCGTTTTTCGGCCAGCTCAAAGAGGCAAAAGAGCTTTTAAGGGACAGTGATCCTGACATAAGATCAATGGCCAAGGAAGAGATACCGGATCTTGAGTCAAAAATAGAAGCGATAAAGGCTCAGCTCAATATTCTTTTAATACCAAAAGATCCCAGGGATGATAAGAATGTCATCATCGAAATCCGTGCCGGAACCGGTGGAGAAGAGGCAGGCATTTTTACCGGGGACTTGTTTCGAATGTACTCAAGGTATGTTGAATCCAGAAACTGGAGCATGGAAATTATTGAGAAAACCATTTCCAGTTCGGGTGGATTTAAGGAAGTTGTGTCTCTGGTAAAGGGCAAGGGTGCATACAGCAGTTTTAAATATGAAAGCGGTACCCATCGTGTCCAGCGAGTGCCTGAAACAGAGGCCCAGGGACGAATCCACACCTCTGCTGTCACAGTGGCGGTTCTGCCCGAGGCAGAAGATATTGATATTGATATCAATCCTGCTGATTTGAAAATTGATGTGTTCAGATCTTCGGGACCTGGCGGGCAGTCTGTCAACACAACAGATTCTGCTGTCAGGATCACCCATGTTCCAACCGGTGTTACGGCCACCTGCCAGGATGAGAAATCCCAGCATAAAAACAAGGCCAAGGCCATGGGGGTTCTTAAGGCGCGTATCCTTGATGCAATGGTCAGAGAAGAGGATGGAAAGAGAGCTGCAGACAGAAAAGGGCAGGTGGGTTCCGGCGACCGAAGCGGCAGAATCAGGACATACAATTTCCCGCAAGGCAGAATGACGGACCATCGAATCGGTCTGACCCTTTATAAACTGGACAGCATCATGGAAGGCAATATCCAGGAAATAATTGATGAGCTTAAAACATACAAACAGGTACAGGCATTAAAGGAAATTGATTGATTGGACAATCAATACGATTCTTTCCTGGACAGAATCGTATTTTAAAGACAATTTAATTGACAGTCCCAGATTGACGGCTGAAATGCTGCTTTCCCATTGCCTTGGCATAAAGCGGCTTGATCTTTATCTTCAGTATGACCGTCCGCTTCAGAAAAATGAGCTATCTGATTTTAAAGCATTCATCAAAAGAAGACTTCAAAACGAGCCGGTTGCATATATCACGGGGGAAAAAGGGTTTTTTGAATCTGATTTCCATGTGACACATCATGTTCTGATCCCAAGACCGGATACAGAAACCATTGTTGAACAGGCATTAATCGTATTAAATGCCTGCCAGAAAAATCTAAAGCCTAAAACCGTTCTTGACCTGGGTACCGGTTCAGGTGCAATTATTGTTTCCTTGGCAAAGGCGTTTCCCGATCATCTGTATTTTGCAAGTGATATTTCTCTGCCGGCACTTTTGATTGTAAAAAAAAATGCGCTGAAAGTTGCCAAAGACAAGATCTGTTTTTTTATCAGCACCTGGTTTTCATCCTTAACCCCAAAACCGATATTTGATCTGATCGTTTCAAATCCGCCCTATATTCCCACTATGGATATTCAAAACCTGCAGCCTGAAATTAAAGAATTTGAGCCCATGCTTGCCCTGGATGGCGGCAGGGACGGGCTTGACTGTTTCAGGTCGATTTTAAGCCAGGCCTATCATTATCTGGTTCCCGGAGGAACACTTCTGCTTGAAATGGGGTTTGATCAGAAACAAGGAGTCGAGAATATTTTTGGGCAGTATCCCCAGTATGCGACCATAGATTTTATTAAGGATCTGGCTGGTCATAACCGGGTAGTATTAATTAAAAAAATCAATTGATTAAAATAAGTATTTTTGATATATAAATTAAGATTTTTTGCAGCATAAAAAAACTCACATTCAGGGACTTGAAGGTCAGGTGCTTTTTATTAAAGTCGAATTTCAGGAATGATCTGAGTGGTGGACAAAAACCATTAATTTAATTTGGAGAACAAATGGCTTACATTACAATTAGAGAACTTTTGGAGGCTGGTGTTCATTTCGGCCATCAGACCAAACGCTGGAACCCGAAGATGAAGAAGTATATCTTTGGCGCAAGAAATGGAATTTACATCATTGACCTGCAACAAACCGTTAAACTGTTCAGAAAAGCCCATGATTTTATCAAAGATGTGGCTGCCAATGGTCAGGATGTGCTTTTTGTAGGAACTAAAAAACAGGCCTCGGAAGCGATCTATGAAGAAGCAAACCGCGCGGAACAGTTCTATGTCCAGAATCGATGGCTCGGCGGTATGCTGACCAACTTTCAGACCATTAAGAATAACATCACCCGGTATCATTTTTTGAATTCAATTGAAAATGACGGAACCCTTGAAAATTATCCAAAAAAAGAGCAGGCACAAATGCTCAAAGAAAAAGGCAAATTAGAGTTTGCCATTGGCGGTATCAGCAATATGAAAAGACTGCCCGGCGCAATTTTTATCATTGATCCCAAAAACGAAGCCATTGCTGTAAAAGAGGGGAAAAGACTCGGGATTCCAATCGTTGCCATTGTCGATACCAACTGTGATCCCGATGATATTGATTATGTGGTTTCCGGAAATGATGATGCCATCAGATCCATCCGTTTATTTGCTTCCCGTATTGCCGATGCCTGTATTGAAGGAAGAGAGATTTATGAAGAAAAACAAAGAGCTCAATCCGATAAAGGCGAAACAGAAGAAAAAATAGACTATTCCGATGAAAAAGTGGCCATCGAACTGGTATCAGATGGTACGGACGGTCCGGTGGTTGAAAAGATTAAAAGACGAACAACACCAGTCGAAGAGACAGTTGAGACTGAGTAAAAATAAGGAGTAAAACAAGATGGTGCAAATTTCCGCAGCAATGGTAAAAGAGCTTCGCGAGGCAACAGGCTCCGGCATAATGGATTGTAAAAGAGTCCTTGCCGAAGCAGAAGGCAATTTGGATAAGGCATTTGACCTTTTGAGAAAAAAAGGTCTTGCAAAAGCCGCAAAAAGAGCAGGTCGTTCCACTTCTGAAGGCGTTATTTATTCTTATATTCATACAGGTGCCAAACTGGGCGTTCTTGTTGAGGTGAACTGTGAATCTGATTTTGTTGCCAAAACAGAAAATTTTCAGATGTTTGTTAAAAATATCGCTATGCATATTGCCGCTGCAAATCCTGCCGGCCTGAATCCTGAAGATGTAGATCCTGCAGTCATTGAGAAAGAAAAAGAGATTTACCGGGCACAAATGATAGAAGAAGGCAAGCCCGAAAACATGATCGACAAAATTGTTGATGGTAAGGTAGAGAAATTTTACAAGGACGTCTGTCTGATGAGTCAGCAGTATGTAAAAGATCCCCAGCAAACCATTACCGATGTCTTAAAAGAAACCATTGGTAAAATCGGTGAGAACATTCAGATCAAAAGATTTGTACGTTTTCAGGTAGGAGAATAAAATCTTGAACAAAGAGCCGGAATTTAAACGGGTTTTAATCAAGCTGAGCGGCGAAGCCCTGATGGGAAATCAGGGCTTTGGCATTACCCCTGAAATGATCCATTATGTTGCAGAAGAGATAGTAAAAGTTCATCGCCTTAATGTACAGATTTCCATTGTTGTCGGTGGTGGAAATATCTTCAGGGGGGTTGCAGGCAGTTCTGCCGGTATGGACAGAACATCTGCAGATAATATGGGAATGCTGGCAACTGTCATAAACAGTTTGGCCATTTGTGATGCCTTAGAAAAGCGGGATGTGCCGACAAGGGTGCAGTCCGCTATCCCCATGGACAGGATTGCAGAACCGTTTATCCGTAGAAAAGCCATCCGTCATCTTGAAAAAGGCCGGATCGTTATCTTTGCCGCAGGGACGGGAAATCCCTATTTTACAACAGATACGGCTGCAGTTTTAAGGGCTCATGAGATAAGAGCACAAATTCTGTTTAAAGCAACCCAGGTGGATGGCGTCTATGACAAAGATCCGGTGGTTCACGATGATGCCGTCATGTTTGATGAATTGTCTTATATGAGGGTTATTGAAAAACAGCTTCATGTAATGGATATGACGGCTATTTCCCTTGCAATGGAACATGATTTGCCACTGCAGGTGTTTGATCTTCACAAGGAAGACAATATTTACAAGGCGATAACGGGACACAGCATCGGTACTCGAATCTATAACAAATAGAGACCATTATTGAGGATGGATTGTTATGATAAATGAAGTGCTCCAAGAAACCAGAGAAAGAATGGGTAAATCTGAAAAGGCTTTTGAAAAAGAATTGTCAAAAGTCCGTACCGGCAGGGCATCCCAGGCCGTACTGGATGGTGTAAAAGTTGATTATTACGGCACCCAGACACCGTTGCCGCAAATGGCAACCGTATCCATTCCTGAAAGCCGTCTGATTACAGTTAAGCCATGGGATGTCAGTGTCATAAACGAAGTTGAAAAAGCCATCCTGAAAGCCAACTTGGGGATGACACCGTCCAATGATGGAAAATTGATCAGAATATCCATACCGCCGTTGACGGAAGAAAGAAGAAAAGAAATTGCAAAAAATGTAGCCAAGACCTGTGAAGACTATAAAGTAGCCGTTCGAAATATCCGCAGAGATTCAAATGAAATGCTCAAAGACCTTCAAAAGGACGGGGAAATTTCAGAGGACGATACCTTTAAGGCGCAAAAACTGGTCCAGGAAGCTACGGATGAATCCATAAAAAAGTTAGACGACATTTTTGCCAGAAAAGAAAAGGAAATTCTTGAAGTCTAACTTAATAAAGGATGTGATCCTTAATCCTTCCAGACTTCCATCCCATGTTGCCATTATCATGGATGGCAACGGCAGATGGGCAAAAAAAAGGCTGATGAATCGTGTCCTGGGACATGAGCAGGGGTCACAGACCGTTCGTTCCATTGTGACGGCTGCCAGGGAAATTGGGATAGGAACGTTAACCCTGTATGCATTTTCAACGGAAAACTGGGCACGGCCGAAATCTGAAGTAAAAGCCTTGATGATGCTGTTGAAAAAATTCATTGTGTCGGAAAGGCAAACCCTTTTAAAAAACAATATCCGCCTCAATATTATCGGTCAAAAGCACAAACTTCCCCAGGATGTTCAAAATGAAATTGATGCCACAATGGCGTTGACAATAAATAATGATGCCATGCTGTTGAATCTGGCCTTGAGCTATGGTTCAAGAGAAGAAATCACAACCGCAGTAAAAAAGATTGCAAGGAAAATAGAATCAAGGGAATTGAGTTTTGAGGATATAACCCAGGATCTTATCTCCGATCACCTTTATACAAAAGCAATGCCTGATCCGGACTTGATTATCCGCACCAGCGGGGAATATAGATTAAGTAATTTTTTGTTGTGGCAGGCAGCTTATTCTGAAATTTATATATCCGATACCTTATGGCCGGATTTTACCAAAGATGAATTTATTGAAATCTTAAAAAATTTTCAGGAAAGGGACCGACGGTTCGGTAAGGTGACATGCAGCACATCAAACGGTGGATAACCGCACTCATACTTATCCCTGTCCTTTTATGGATTCTCATTAAGGGCAGTACGCTCCTGCTCGCCGTTCTGGTGTCGGCTGCGGCCATATTTGCCATGCGCGAATATTTAAGAATTATTTTTCAAAATAATGAAAACACCCTTTCAAACACTATCAAGATCATTTCCTATACGGTTTCAATGGCGCTGATTATCGCAGCCTGCCTGGGGTCATGGGAGATCCTGTTTTTAATTCTTGCCATGAACCTGATGGCCTTATCCATTTTCGTGCTGTCCAGGTTTGCCACCAATCATGCGGTATTCGACATTATCGCAAAGCAGGTTTTAGGGGTTGTTTATATCCCGGTATCTTTATCCCTGCTGGTTTTCATCAAAGAACTTGAGGGCGGAACATTCTGGATTATCTGGCTTTTAATTGTTATTTTTGCCAATGATACCGGCGCGTTTTACAGCGGTACTTTTTTGGGTAAAACAAAGCTTTCTCCCAACATCAGCCCCAATAAAACAGTTGAAGGATCAATGGGCGGTGTGGCTGCCGCCATGATCGCAGGGTTTGTCTTCTGCCTGATTTTTTTTCATGATCTTCACCTGGCATTTCTTACCATACCAGGGTCTTTCCTGCTTGCCATTGCCGGACAAATTGGGGATTTGTTTGAATCTGCAATGAAACGGGCCTCCAGCATTAAAGATTCCGGCCGGATTCTTCCGGGACACGGCGGGATGCTGGACAGAATTGATGGATTGCTGTTAGCCGTTCCTGTCCTGTATGTCTACCTGGTGTTTGTTTTATGAAATATTTGTCGATTCTAGGATCAACCGGCTCAATCGGCAAGAGTGCTTTGGATATTGTCCGGATGTATCCGGATCGATTTCAGGTAAAGGCATTGACGGCTGCCAATAATATTGAATGCTTTACAAAACAAATTGATGAATTCAAGCCTGAACTGGTCTGTGTTTTTAATGAAGCAAAAGCCCTGGAGCTTTCCAGGGCCTTAAAAGGAACAAAACAGCCCCGAATCGTGTTTGGTGATGAAGGATACAGTGAAGCCGCTTCTTTTGAAAAATCAAATGCAGTCCTTCTTGCCATGGTGGGTGCGGCAGGCCTGAAACCGGCACTTTCAGCCATTGAGTCAAAAAAACAGGTGGCCCTTGCCAACAAGGAGACACTGGTTATGGCAGGAGACATCGTCATGGCCAAAGCCCGTGAAAACGGTGTTTCAATTCTGCCGGTAGACAGTGAACACAGTGCTGTTTTTCAATGCCTGAAGGGAAACAGAAAGAAAGATTTAAAAACTATTTTTTTAACAGCATCCGGCGGACCTTTCAGGGAAAAACCCTTTGAGGAGTTCAAGGATATCTCATTAAAAGATGCATTGAATCATCCCACCTGGGAAATGGGCCATAAAATAACGATAGACTCAGCCACCCTGATGAATAAAGGACTTGAAATCATTGAAGCGGTCCATCTGTTTGATGTCTGTCATGAACAAATCAAGGTGCTCATTCATCCCCAGAGTATTGTCCATTCCATGGTGGGGTTTAAAGACGGCAGTATCATGGCACAAATGGGACAGCCGGATATGCGGGGGGCTATTTCCTATGCGCTTTCAGGACCTGAACGGCTCGATCTGAAAATGGAGTTTCCTGATTTTGCCGCCTTAGGTTCCCTGACATTTGAAACGCCTGATACAAAAAAGTTTCCTTCCCTTTTGTTTGCATTTGAAGCCTGCAGGCAGAAAGGGACACTCCCGGCCGTAATGAATGCTGCCAATGAAGTAGCGGTTAAAGCATTTCTTGAAAAACGCATTGGGTTTATTGATATTTTCAGACTTATTTCCAGAACAATGGAGCTTCATACACGGATTGACAATCCTGATCTTTCAGGTATTATTGAAGCGGATTGTTGGGCGCGTGAAAAAGCGTTATCTCTGATATAAAAGTGAGGTTTTATGGGGCATTCTTTCATCGCATTTATTGTTGTTATTGGTATTCTTGTTTTTATCCATGAATTTGGGCACTTTGTCGCGGCACGGTTATGTGGCGTTGGTGTGGATGTCTTCTCCCTCGGGTTTGGACCCAAAATTTTAAAGAAAAAATATGGCCGTACACTGTATTGCCTGTCAGCCATACCCCTTGGCGGGTATGTAAAAATGGTGGGTGAAGAGCCGGGAACCGTCATAGATTCCGAAGAGATCAAATCCTCCTTTACGCACAAAACTTTGTTGAAAAAGAGTATTATCGTTGCAGCAGGTCCTTTTTTTAATTTTTTCCTTGCTATTTTAATTTTTTACAGTCTTTACCAGTTCTCAGGAATTTATCTGGCAAAACCGGTTGTCGGCAAGGTCATGGACGGTACACCGGCTTTAGCGGCAGGCGTTAAACCGGGTGATATCATCAGGGAAATCAACCTCAATAAAATAGAGTCTTTTGAGGATATTTCCCGGGTGGTCGGTGTCAGTAAAGGAGAACAATTAGAGATTATAGTAGAACGGGATAAAAAACTTGTCGGTATCATTCTTTCTCCTGTTCTTTCCCCTGGCAAAAATAAATTTGGCGAAGAAATTCAAAAATATGTCATTGGTATTTCAGGCAATGGGGAATCTTTTCACAAAAGTCTTAATCCCTTTCAGGCCTTTTGGCAGTCCCTTAAAGATACTTACGGGCTTGTGAAGTTAACCCTGTTGTCTGTTGTAAAAATGGTAAACGGCAGTATCTCGGCAAACAATCTTGGCGGGCCGCTGATGATTGCCCAGATGGCTGGGGAACAGGCAAAGGCAGGCGTTATGAATTTTGCCTGGTTTATTGCACTGCTTTCAGTAAATCTTGGCATCATTAATCTTTTTCCAATACCGGTATTAGACGGCGGACACCTGTTGTTTTTTGGTATTGAAGCGGTTACAGGCAAAGCAGTGGGTGACAAATTGCGTGAAAAATTGATTCAATTTGGTGCAGCCATGCTTGTGGCATTAATGGTATTTGTTTTTTATAATGATATAGCAAGAATGTTTTATGGTGGATAATATGATATCCTGTATCGAAATTGCGCTTAAAAAAGAGTTGAGGGATGCGGAAGCATCTTCTCTGATAAAAAAGGCAGCGTCCTATTTTAACATCAATATTCAAGCGGCACGATGCATCAATATCGTGACCATTGAATCCGATCTTGATCTTCACCAGCTTGAGGTTGTAAAAGATGAGATTTTTACCAATCCTGTCACCCAGATTTCAAGTTTAGCCCCCCTTGATATTGATTTTGACTTTTGCATCTGGATTGGATTCCGGCCCGGGGTAAAGGATAACCCGGGTGCGACCGCAATGGAAGCCATTAAAGACCACCTGGGGAAAACCTTTGGCTCCCATGAAGGCATCTATACGTCAAAACGATATTGTCTGAAAGGGGATACATTGACCCTTGAAGATATGGAAAAGCTGGGTTCACAGCTTTTGTCCAACAGTATCATTCAGCAGTTCAAGGTTTTTTCCATTAATGAGTGGGATAAAAATATCGGGGCTGATGTTAAGCCGGCCAAGGTTATCCTGGATCATACGCCCTGTTTTGAAGTCATCAATATTGATTCGGATGAACAGCTTGCAAAAATTTCAGATCAAAGAAATCTGGCCTTGAATCCAAGGGATATCCCGGTGATCCGGGAGTATTTTCTGGACCCGAAGGTAGTGGCATCCAGAAAAACGGCAGGCCTTTCAAAGCCCACGGATGTGGAGCTGGAATATATTTCCCAGGCCAGAAGTGACCATTGCAACCATAATACCTTTCAGGGGATTTTCAGATATACTGATGCTGCAAAAAATGAACAGGTCATTGAAAACAGCCTGTTTAAAACTTATATCAAGGAACCGACCCTAAGGCTCAAGGATAAAAAAGACTGGGTTGTTTCTGTATTGTGGGACAATGCAGGGGTTGGCAGATTTGATGAAGACAATAACTATGTGGTCACCGGCGAAACCCACAACTCTCCTTCCAACATGGAAGCCTATGGCGGTGCCATAACCGGTATTGTAGGAGTTTACCGCGATCCCATGGGAACCGGTCTCGGGTCCAAGCTGTTCATGGGCTGTTTCGGGTATTGTGTGGGCGACGTGAATTATAACGGTCCCTTAAAACCCCCGCTTCATCCCAGGCGCCTTCTTGACGGTGTCATTGAGGGGGTAAAAGACGGGGGGAATAAAAGCGGTGTTCCCACCACCTTTGGCCAGACATTGTTCCATTCCGGATACATGGGCAAAAGCCTTGTGTTTGTTACGGCTCTGGGAATCATGCCCAACCAGGTCAAGGGAAAGCCGAGTCATGAAAAGAAAACCTCTCCCGGCGATCTGATCATCATGAGCGGCGGACGGGTTGGAAAAGACGGTATCCACGGCGTAACCGCCTCTTCGGAAAGCTATTCGGAAAACACGCCGGCAGGCCATGTCCAGATCGGTGATCCCTATACCCAGAAGAAAATGCATGACTTTCTCCTGATCTGTCGGGATGAAGGCCTGATGCCGTTTATCACGGATAACGGAGGCGGCGGGTTGTCCTCATCCATTGGTGAGTCTGCCATGATCTCCAACGGGTGTGTGGTCTGGCTCGATAAAGTGCCCTTAAAATATGAAGGGCTTGATATGTGGGAAATCTGGATTTCAGAATCCCAGGAGCGAATGACCATAGCGGTAAAACCAGAACACCTGGAACGGTTTATGGAACTTTCCGCAGAGCATGAAGTTGAAAGCACTGTTATCGGAGAATATACAGATACCGGCAAACTGCATATCCAATACAAGAATGAAACCTGTGCCTATGTAGATATGGACCTTTTAGACAAAGGGTTTCCCTCCTGGGAATTTGATGCAGTATGGCTGTCTCCTGAAACCCGGGGTCTCACGGAACCTGTGATCAGTTCGCCGTCTGATTTTAACGCTGTACTGCTCAAGATGCTTGAGCGGCCCAATATCTGTTCAAAAGAATGGATTCTGCGCCAGTATGACCATGAGGTCCAGGGAGGTTCCGTCATCAAACCCCTGGTGGGTATCCACCATAATATTCCGTCAGATGCGTCTGTGACACGGCCGGTGCTGACTTCTCAAAAAGGGCTTGCCTTTTCACAGAGTCTTTTACCCTGGTATTCAAAGATCGATGCCTATCACATGATGACCTGCACCATTGACGAAGCTGTCAGGCGCCTGATTGCCGTGGGCGGTAATTTTAATCACATCGGCGGACTGGATAATTTCTGCTGGCCCAATATTCAGTTTGATCCTAAGAAAAATCCGGATGGAAAATTCAAGGCAGCACAACTGGTAAGGGCATGCCGGGCGCTTAAAAACGCCTGTGAAAAATATGAGATCCCTCTGTTGTCCGGCAAGGACAGCATGTATGTGGACGGTCATCTTGAGGGTGAATTCGGAGAGCGCATAAAAGTTTCCGCTCTGGAGACGGTTCAGTTTTCAGCAACATCTGTTATTGAAGATATATCAAAATGCGTGTCCATGGATCCCAAGGTTGCAGGCGATCTGGTTTATGTGCTGGGATCGACTGCCAATGAACTTGGGGGGTCAGAGTATTACGAAGTTTATAATGAAACCGGTCTCAATGTTCCCCAGGTTGATTTTGATAAATTCAAAGTGATCTACCGGGCATTGCAGACCGCCATTGAAACTGAACTTGTGGCCTCCTGCCACGCAGTTGCAAGGGGCGGCATCGGGATTCACCTGTCCTATATGGCCATGGCCGGCGGACTAGGTCTTGACATCAACTTATCGGACCTTGTACTGGATGTGAGCCGCGGTGAGCTTTTTTGCGAAACCGCATTATTCTCAGAATCAGCCGGCAGATTTATTGTTACCATTGCCCCGGAGAGCCAGATTGTTTTTGAAAAATTGTTCAAAGGGATGGCGGCAAGCTGCATAGGGGTTGTAACCAACCGTCATGACCGCTTGAAAATTTTTGGCCTTAAAAAGGAAATGCTGGTAGATCTTTCATTACAGGAACTTGATACAGCATTTAATAAAACCTTTGGAGATATGATATGAAAAAGGTTAACGCACTGATATTAACCGGATTTGGGTTGAACTGTGACGGTGAGACAGCCCATGCGTTTGAACTTGCAGGAGCCGTAGCCCATAAAATACATATAAATACATTGATTTCAGGCAAGATCAAGCTGGACGATTTTCAGATCCTTGCCTTTGGGGGAGGGTTTTCCTGGGGGGATGATCACGGCGCAGGGGTGATTCAGGCATTAAAGCTTAAAAATCACATTGGCAAAGATCTCTTGTCCTTTGTGGACCAAGGAAAGCTTGTCATCGGTATCTGCAATGGATTCCAGGCCCTGGTCAATCTGGGTCTTTTACCCGGTCTTGACAATGCATATACAAAAAGAAGCGTTTCCATTACCTTTAATGACTGCGGAAACTTCAGGGATCAGTGGGTTCACCTGGCTGCAGATCATCAAAGCCCTTGTGTATTTACAAAGGGTATCAAAATGGCAGATTATCCGGTTCGTCATGGCGAGGGCAAATTTATTGCTGATCAAAAAATTATTGACACCCTTTTGGACAGCCATCAGGTGGTGTTCCAATATGCTGACAATAACGGCATCCCGGCAGACGGCGCCTTTCCATTAAATCCCAACGGCTCTATGGCGGATATTGCGGGCATCTGTGATCCTGCCGGAAGGATTTTCGGGTTGATGCCCCATCCGGAAGCCTATAACCATTTTACAAATCATCCGGACTGGACACGTAAGGCACAACTTTTCAAAAGAGAGGGCAAATCCCTGGATCAGGAGATGACTATCGGTGTCAAGCTGTTTAAAAACGGGGTGGATTATATTAAAGACTCGTTTTTTTAATATCTTGCATCTTAAACTAACTTTAATCTGAACTTGGGGTACTTGTGCTGGGAACAATTGTCAATTGCCTGACCATTATTGCAGGCAGCCTTATCGGAATCGGATTTAGAAACGGAATCCCTGAAAAATATAACCAGACCGTGATGCAGGCCATTGGCCTGTCTGTTCTTCTTATCGGCATTAAAAGTGCCCTTGGATGCAACGACCTTTTAATCATTATCATCAGCCTTGCCATAGGCTCTCTTATGGGAGAATGGATCGGCATTGAAAATTATCTTGAAAGGCTTGGCAATTATCTTGAAACAAAATTTTCAAAAACCTCCTCCAGTTTTTCAGCAGGATTTGTTACCGCCTCCTTGATGTATTGCGTGGGCTCAATGGCCATTGTAGGGTCCCTTGAAAGCGGTCTGACCGGCAATCATGCCACCCTTTTTGCCAAGGCGGCCCTGGACGGGATCGTGGGCATTATTTTAAGTTCTTCTTTGGGCATTGGAGTTCTTTTTTCCGCAGTACCGGTGCTGGTGTATCAAGGCGGCATTACCCTGATGGCAGGACTGTTAAAACCCTTGCTGATTCCTGCTGTCGTCAGCCAGATGTCTGCAACCGGCGGGCTTCTCATTGTGGCACTCGGGTTGAACATGTTGAGAGAAAAAAAACTGAAAGTCGGAAACATGCTTCCGGCAATTTTTATCCCTTTGATCTATTTCTTTATTAAAAGCTTATTCTAATACCTTAAAAAATTCTTTTTTACAGATATCCGAGCGTCTGAAAGTTTTTATAATGTCTTTTATTTTTCTGGCAGTTGACGGCTTTTCAAAAGGGGATGACATGTTTTTGAGACTGCCTTTAAAATGGGTTGATAATCCGTTTTGAACCGCAGTCAGGATATCCTCATTTTGAGGAGGACAATCAATAATATTAGCGGATTTTGTTTTGTCCTGCTGCCGTGTGCCAATGTTAATCACCGGTGTTTTAAAACAGGGGGCAATGCTCATGGCCTGTGCGGAGTTTCCAATAAGGACGGAACAATACTTTATGGCGCAGCTTAAATCCGGCAGCTCCATAAAAGGAAACGAGATTGTTCTGTGGGGTTGGATTATTGTGAATTTATCGATCATTTGAGTCAACAGTTTACCCAGTCCGGTTTCTTTTGGCTTGTTGAACACCAGTTTGAAATTTTTTAATCGATCATGGGTCAGGCTTTTCAAAACCTGATGAAATATGGGTCCATTCTTTGAGCCCATGGATGCGTCAGGATGAAAAGAAATAAAGAGAAATTGATCCGCTATATTAAAACCGGTTTTATTGTAAAAAAAAGATTTTTCTTCCAACGGCCGGGCTTTTATTCTTTCAACCAGAAGAGAACCCACATTAAACACTCTTTCAGCATGCTCGCCGAATCGAATCACTTGTTGACGATATTTCGCTGTTTGTGTGAAATGCAGATGGCTTAACTTGGTGATACCGAATCCAAAAGAATCATCCCAGGTTCTGAAATCTGATTCACCGCCTTGAATATGGGCAATGGGGATATTGTTCAGGGAGGCTGCAATGGCAGCAGCAAATGTTTCATAGCTGTTTCCCAATAGAATAACAATGTCCGGGTTTAATCGACTTAAAATCCTGTCATATTCTAAATGCTCAAAATTATCCGGAAGGACTTGCCCTGAAAACTTTTGCGTGTTGAATACAATACTGGTTTTTTCATCAATGGTGAAACCTTCTTCTTCAACGCGCCTGTAAGTAATTTCCAGATCGCTGGATTGATGCTTTCCGGTTGAAATAACGGTTAAATAAACAGACTCATCTTTTTGAATTTCCTGCATTAACGGTTTTAAAATGTGATAGTCATTTAATGTCCCGGCAACAATACAAATATTTTTCATACTCATCCTTTAATGATTTCATGAATGCAAACAATTCCATTTTATCCAGGAATTTTTTTCCTTGTTTAAGAAGCGTGAAGATTACATTTTTTCTTAATGTGCTTAAAATGCAGGTTTTCCACTCCATTGCAGGTCCTTTAAAAAGGTTTTTTATTTTATGAAATGCATAAAACATGCCCATTGATGAGCAGTGCGGTTGAAACATCAAAGGAAAATTAAGTGGGGATATAAAAACAGGTTTTGTATGCCCAGCAGGGAGCAGGGCACACAAAAAATCCTTTTTTAGATAAAATTATTTAACTTTAGATAGTTAAACCCTTTATCCCTTACATTGATAAACTCATAGAGCGTATGGGCATCACTGTTAACATATAAAGATTTACAACAGGACAGCAGTGTTTTTAAATGGGCCATACAAGTTTTATCATTCACCAGATTTGCACAGTTTAATTCTAGTGAAATGCCTGCCCTGCCTGCTGCAGAAACAATCTCAATGATATCTTTTTCGTTCAAATAATCAGAAAACTGTTGTGAACATAAATGCCCAAGAATTTTTATTTTTGAACCATATCGGTTGATGGCATTTAAATAACCATTTTTTATTGAGCGCCTGTCTCCGGAATACATTTTTTGATGAGCAGAGAGGATGATGAACTCTGGCGTAATATTTTGGATATGATCACAGATATCACCATTTTCATTTAATAAATCTGCTTCCACGCCAAAAATAACCTGAACATCATTATGGATATTTTTCCATCTTCTCGAAGAGATGATGCTGTAATGGGTATTTGCCTTGAAGTTATAGGTGTTCAGATACTCCTGGTTATGATCTGTAATGGCAATTTCCTTATAGTTTAATCTGCCGGCCTGAATTACCATTTCATCTATTGAATTTAATCCATCGGAAAGTGTTGAAGAATGAATATGATAGTCCCCATATGTATTGTCATTGATGATTTTCATAATCCAAGGTCTTCATTTATCAATATGATTTTGGTTCTTTTTTTGGGGAAAGATTTCTGTGTGATTGTCCATGTATTACAAATTCTGGCACTGCTTTTACATTCCGAACAGACGCCGGTTTTGATACAGGGGGTTTTCATATCCAGCCGCATGACATTAGCAGGCGCAACATAATCTTTTATTCGATCCATGGCAGATTCTATGTCTGGCACAATCTTGTTGCGGCCGGTGAGAACCAGAACATTTTTAGGTCCAAAGTGTAGAGAGTCTCGATAATATCCCAAAAATCCAGCCAAAAATCCCACGTACGTATGCCTAAGTGAAATTTTTCAGATGCGATATTTTAAGATTAAGACG
>JAHJLN010000223.1 GCA_018821715.1 Pseudomonadota bacterium
ATCCGTTCCCAGGTGGCAGCCAATCATGTCTGTTCCCAGAAAATCATTGAAATGATGGAAGATGAGGGGCTGGATACTTTAGATGACCTTGCCGATGAAATCATTGACCGGACAGAGATCAGCATGCGGGCCGCCATTGAAAAAATCCCGGACGGGGTCTATGACCACACCGGCATTATTGAAGGCGCCGGCAGCAAACCGGATATTCCCATTAAACTGTCGGTCCAGGTGGCCGGCTCAAAAATTCATGTGGATTTTGCAGGCTCCTCCAAACAGGTGCCATGGGGGGTGAATGTGGTTTACAATTTCACCTATGCCTATGTGTTCATGGCCATTAAATCCGCTTTTGACCCGGGTGTCCCCATCAATGAGGGGGCCATTCGTCCCATCACCATGTCAGCGCCCCAAGGATCTATTGTGAATTGTACATTTCCGGCAGCCGTGGCCGCAAGAATGGTTGTGGGTCATTTTATGACGGAAATGGTGTTTAATGCCCTTGCCAAAGCCGCACCCGACAATATTATTGCAGGAAGCGGCGGAACGCCCGCCCAGACCAATATCTTCCATGGTTCCTTTGCCAACGGCAAGCCATGGCACACCATGATTATCCGTGGCGGCGGAATGGGCGCGTCTTCAAGATTTGACGGCCATCACTGTGCGATTTTCCCGGCCAACGGGGCCAACACACCGGTTGAAATTCTTGAAAGCGATACCTCCATGATGGTTGAATCCAGGGGCCTGATAGAAGACTCAGGGGGCCCGGGGAAACACCGTGGAGGGCTTGGCAGACAAATGATCATCCGCTCCCCGATAAATGGGGAGGCTTCTTGCGGAACAACTTCCATAGCCGTGCAGGCAGGACGCTATATTTATCCGCCCGAGGGCATGTTCGGCGGAAAAAACGGATCCTTGGCCAGATTCCAGAAAAACGGCGAGAATGCCGACCCCAGCGGCCTTACCTTTATGGAACCCGGAGACCGGATATCCTTTATCAGTGCCGGCGGCGGCGGTTACGGCGATCCCTTTGAACGGGACCCCAAGGCAGTTGAAAAAGACGTGCAATACGGTTATGTGAGTATTGAAAAAGCAAAATCAGAATATGGTGTTGTGATTGAACCTGAATCCCTGGAATTAGATCTTTCCGGGACTCAACAACTTCGTGGAAAAAATAAATGAGCAGTTAATGGAGCTTAAAATGAAACAAACCTTTATGCCCCGGTTCAAAGATGCAGGACAGCTGTTTGATCACCAGCTTGAAGGCCTGAAATGGACGGTTGCCCACGCATACAACGGATCAGCCTTTTATCGGAAACAATTTGAAAAAGCCGGGGTGACCCCAGAAGATATCACCTCCCTTGATGATCTCCCACGGCTTCCCTTTACCACCGGAACCCATCTGAAGGAGGGGTATCCTTTGCCCCTATTATCCGTGCCTGAAGAACAGGTGGTGCGCATTCACGCATCATCGGGCACTACTGGGAAAAGAAAAGTTCTGGCCTATACCCAGAATGACCTGGATGTCTGGTTTGACATGTTTGCCCGGTGCTATGAAATGGCAGGTCTGAATCAAAAAGACCGGGTACAGATTGCAGTGGGTTACGGTGTCTGGACTGCAGGGATGGGGTTCCAGCTTGGATGTGAACGCTTCGGGGCCATGGCCGTTCCCGTGGGTCCGGGCAATATCGATATGCAATGCCAATTTTTAGAAGATCTTGAATCCACGGTTTTTTGCTGCACAGCTTCCATGGCCCTTCTCATGGCCGAAGAAGTCAACAAACGCAATCTTAAAAACAAGATCCATTTAAAAAAGATTATCCTGGGATCGGAACGGTGCAGTGATGCCATGCGAACAAAAATCAAAGACCTGCTGGGACTTGAAGACATGTTTGACATTACCGGCATGACCGAGCTTTACGGGCCTGGAACAGGCCTTGACTGCCACAGGCATGAAGGGATTCACTACTGGGCAGACAAGTATATCCTTGAGATTTTAAACCCGGATACCCTGGAACCGGTTAAAGACGGTGAAGTGGGTGAAATGGTGGTGACCACCCTTTGCAAGGAAGCCTCTCCCCTGGTGCGCTACAGGACCAGGGATCTGACCCGCAAAATTGCCGCCCCCTGTTCCTGCGGAAATATTCTGTTCATGCATGATAAAATCATGGGACGATCCGATGACATGATCATCTTAAGGGGGGTCAACATTTATCCCGGGCAGATTGATGAGGTCCTGTCCCTGATTCCCGAAGTGGGCAGCGAGTATCAGCTGCACCTGGAACGGGAGGGTGACGGCAAGGATTACATGACGATCAAAGCTGAAGCACAACAGGGAATTGATCTTCAGAATGCAGATGACATTAAAAACAAGATAAAGAAAACCGTCAAGGCAAAGATCATGGTCAGCTGCAATGTACACATCTGTGCATATGGCGAACTGCCCAGATTTGAAGGCAAAACCAAACGGATCTTTGACAACAGAGGATAAAGAAAGGAACTTGTATGAAACCATTTACGTACTTATCCCCCACCACCGTTGAAGAGGCCATCTCTTTTTATGGCCGCCACAGCGAGACAGGCAAGTATGTTGCCGGGGGAACAGATGTGATTGTAAAGGTCAAAGAGGGCTGGATGGAACCAGACTTTCTGATCTCTTTGAAAAAGATAGCAGAACTTTCTGAACTGCATAAAAATGAGGCCACCGGCGATCTTTCCATCGGCGCTGCCGTGACCCATGCGACCCTGGAAAAATCTTTAATGATCCAGAATGAATACCCCATTATTTATGATGCGGTTTCCAATATCGGGTCTTTGCAGGTCAGAAACGTGGGAACCATTGGCGGCAACCTGATCAATGCCGTGCCGTCGGCCGATGGTGCCATCCCCATGATTGCCCTTGACGGGGTTGCCCTGCTTCACGGCCCGGATGGAGAGCGGTCCAGTGCTGTAAAAGATCTGTTTATAGCGCCCTATAAAACCATATTAAAGCCGGGTGAGATCTTAAAAAAAATCACGATTCCGGCCCAGGAACCCCATACCGGGAGTGCCTATATAAAATTTGGCCGCAGGGCTGCCATGGAACTGCCCCTGATCGGCATCGGGGTTCTGCTGACTATGGCAGACGATCTTGAAACCTGCACCAAGGCAAGGATTGTTTTAGGCGTTGCCGCTCCCACGCCCATGCGGGCAGTTGATGCGGAAAAACTTCTTGTGGGCAAAAAAATCACAGAAGATATCTTAAGACAGGCAGGCGAGACCGCTGCCGACGAATCCAAGGTCAGGGACAGTGTCAGGGGAAAAGCCTGGCACAGGAAAGAAATGATCCGGGTCCATGTCAGAAGAATGGGCCTTAAATGCATGGACATCATACGACATAACAGTTAGGAGAAAACTTAACCCATGACGACAAACATATCTTTTTTATTAAATGGTGACAAGATCTCTTATGAGATCAAGGACCATTGGACCCTGTTGCACCTTTTAAGGGAAGAAATGGGGCTGATCGGAACAAAAGAGGGATGCGGCAATGGTGAATGCGGTGCCTGCACTGTTATTGTTGACAAGCTGGCCGTCAATTCCTGCCTGTATCTGGCAGTGGATGCCGACGGCAAAGTCATTGAGACCATTGAGGGACTTGCCTCAATTGACGGAACCCTGCATCCTTTGCAGCAGTCTTTTGTGGACAACGGCGGTATCCAGTGCGGGTTCTGTTCCCCGGGAATGATCATGTCTTCCAAGGCGCTGCTGGATGAAAAACCCACTGCCAGCTATGATGAAATCAAACATGCCCTGGCCGGAAACATCTGCCGGTGCACAGGGTATGTACAGATCCTGGAATCTGTTGAAGCTGCCAAAGGACAACTTTCAGGAGGAGGTCAATAATGAGTGAAACAAACCATCAGGCAACCCGTGAATTCAGTGTCATCGGAAAACGGATTCCCAAACTGGATGCAGCCCAGAAAGCCATGGGCAGGGCCGAATATATCCAGGATATCCACTTGCCGGGCATGCTTTTCGGTAAAATCCTCTACAGCAGATATGCCCATGCCGATATTGTAAAAATCGATACATCAAAAGCAAAAGCCCTGCCGGGTGTCCACGCGGTTCTGACCGGGGAAGATGTTCCCAAAAAGATGAAAATGGGATTTTATAAAGACAATCCGCCCATTAAAAAGGGAAAGGTCTGTTCCTTCAGGGATGAAGTAGCAGCGGTTGCTGCCACAAGCCCTGAAATTGCCAAAAAAGCCCTGGATCTCATTGAAATTGAATATCAGGAACTTCCCGGGATATTTGATCCGGAAAAAGCCATGGAAAAAGATGCCCCCCTGGTGCATGAGTATCATAAAACCAATGTGCTCAATCTACCCTGGGCGCTTCATTACGGGGATGTGGAAGCTGCTGAAAAAGCATCGGATTTTGTGGTGGAGGAAAAATTCACCACCCAGTGGGTTACCCACTGCTGTCTGGGAACCAGCGGCGCCATTGCCCTGTTTGACGCCAACGACAACCTGACCATTCATACCAATACCCAGATTCCATCCCTGGCACAAAAGGATTTCTTGGAATCCTTAAAAGCCATGGGCCTTGTAAACAAGCGGGTAAGGGTCATCAAACCCATTATCGGCGGCGGATTCGGCAGTAAGCTGGACACCTATGCCTACGAGCATATTGCCATTCTCCTGGCCCGTGCCACAAGGAAACCTGTGAAGATCCTGTTTGACCGGGTGGAGGAATTCAAGGCCACATCCACACGACAGCCCACAGTGATCTATATCAAACAGGGCTGCGACAAGAACGGGAAGCTGACCTTCAGGGACATGAGAATGGTGCTGGATAACGGGGCCTATACCTCATGGGGGGCAACCACCCCATCGGTCATGATGATGCCCATCACCTCCCTTTACAGGGTGGAAAATGTAAGATATGATGCCAAGTGCGTGTACACCAACAACACCTATTCCCAGGCATTCAGAGGGTACGGGAATCCTCAGGCCACCTTTGCCATTGAATCCACTCTGGACATGCTGGCCGAAAAAGCCGGGATTGACCGCCTTGAAATCCGGCGCATCAACCGGAACCAGCCAGGGGATGTGACCCCCCAGGGATTTAAGATCAGCTCCTGCGGTCTGTCCGAATGCATGGATGAAGTAGAAAAACAGATTGCCATCAGCGGACCAAAGGAAAAAGGGGTGGGAACCGGTATTGCCTCCCTGATCCATGTGGGCGGCGGAGCCCGGATTTACAAGTCCGACGGCTGCGGTGCCATATTAAAAATGGATGACTACGGCAAGGTGGATATTTTCACCGGCGGCACGGATATGGGCCAGGGGCTTGACAACATCACGGCCCAGATTGTGGCTGAAGAACTGGGGCTTCTGGTTGAAGACATCAATGTGGTGCATTCTGATACCGATGTCTGTCCCTGGGATGTGGGCGCCCATGCAAGCCGCTCCACCTTTGTGGCCGGCAATGCAGCTTTGGGCGCTGCCAAAAAAGTAAAGGAAACCATCCTGGAATATGGGTCAAAACTTCTGGATGCAAAACCCGAAGATCTGGTCTTAAAAGACAGGACCATTTCTGTGGCAGGTGATCCTGAAAAGACCATGCCCATTGACAAGCTGTTGAGAAAAGCCCATTTCTCCCCCCAGGGCAAGATGCTCATGGCAGATTTTTTCTATGATCCTGACAATGAAAACATGGGCAAGGAGATGAAAGGCAACATGTCCGTGACCTATGCCTTTGGCGCCCACGGCGTCAAGGTCAAAGTGGACGAGGAAACCGGAAAGGTAACGGTACTTGATTATGTGGCTGCCCATGATGTGGGCCGTGCCATAAATCCCCTGCTCCTTGAAGGCCAGGTCTACGGCGGCGTGGTCATGGGACTTGGGTATGCCCTGACCGAGGAAGTCCTGGTCCAGGACGGAAAGACCATGAATGCCAATTTCAGGGATTATAAACTGTTTACAGCAAAAGATGCCATAAAGATCAAGGCACCGGTTGTTGAAACCTATGACGAATACGGTCCTTTCGGGGCCAAGGGAATTGGGGAGCCCGGATGTGTTCCCACAGCGCCTGCCATTGCAAATGCAATTTATGATGCCGTGGGTGTAAGAATCACAAGTCTTCCCATTACACCTGAAAAAGTTCTGGCAGCACTGAGGGAAAAAAAGAAGAGACCCTTAAATTAACACCAATTAAATGGGGGGAGGAACCCCCTCCCCTGAACTGCTAATCAACAGGAGGAAACACCATGGTAAAACGATCGATTTTTTCAACAACATTATTTTTATTTGTACTTGCAGCCTGTCTTGCTGTTTTTGGAACACCCGTAACGGCAGGCACAATCAAGCTTAATTATGCCAACTTCCCACCCGCACCGACATTCCCCTGTGTGCAGATGGAAAGATGGAAAGTTGAAGTTGAAAAAAGAACCAATGGGCAGGTTGCCGTCAATACCTTCCCCGGTGGAACCCTCCTGGGCGCAAAAGGCATGCTGGATGGTGTTATCGCAGGCCAGGCCGATATCGGTAACATCTGCATGGCCTATCAGCCGGGCAGATTCATTGTCACCAATGCCACAAGCCTTCCTCTGGGTATCCCGGATGCTAAAAAAGGCAGCATGGCGCTTTTAAAACTCTATGAAAAATATCAACCCAAAGAATTTGAAGATGTGGTTGTATTAACCATGTTCACCAATGCTCCCGGCAATGTCATGACCAAGGTTCCGGTAAAAACCCTGGCAGACATGAAAGGCCTTGATTTAAGAGCTTCAGGCGGTGCAAACCAGATCCTGACAGCCTGGGGTGCCAACCCTGTGGGAATGCCCATGCCGCAAACGGTTGAAGCGTTGCAGAAAGGCACGGTCAAAGGACTTTTCTCTTCTCTGGAAGTCATGAAGGATTTCAAATTTGCCGAAAACTGCAAATATGTCACCATGACCGAGACCGTTATTTACCCCTTTGCCGTTATCATGAACAAACAAAAATACAACTCGCTTCCGGATGATGTTAAAAAGGTGTTCATGGACCTGAAAGAAGAGCAGGCTCTGTGGACCGGAACTTATATGGATGATCAGATTCAAAAAGCCATTGCCTGGTCAAAAGACAGCAACAATGTTGAATTTATCTCCCTTTCTCCTGATGAAAAAGCAAAATGGGACAGCAAGCTTGAATTTATTACAGAAAAATGGATCACGGATGCCAAGGCAAAAGGGTTTCCGGCTGAAGAAATTGTCAAGGACATAAAAGCGTTTATTCAATAACCCAAAAATGTAGAATTCCCCCTGACCTTAAGTGGTCAGGGGGTTTGGAGAGACATTTCATGGATCTTTTAATGAGAATCAATAAATTTTTGAATAAACTGCTCACGCTGATTGGAGGCCTGTTTCTCCTGGGCATGATCCTTTTGACCTGCGGCAATATTTTTATCCGGCAAATTTATGTCC
>JAHJLN010000447.1 GCA_018821715.1 Pseudomonadota bacterium
TACATTCGTATATATATTAATTAAAAAAAAACATTGACATTATAATAACTTGGGTTGTATTAATTAACAAATTCAAAAGGAGATCATTGTATATGAAAATTATTACAATCGGTAACAATAAAGGTGGAACCGGTAAAACCACTATTACCACACATATTGGCGTAGCTTTGTCTAAATTAAATCATCGGGTTTTAGTTATTGATAATGATTCTCAGTGTAATGCAACAAGCCTATTATTGTCCGGCGTAAATTTTAAATATAGCATGTACGACTTTTTGACAGATCCTGTTGGTTCTGACAAAGAATACGAGGTTAGCACCCCATTTCCTAATCTCTATTGTCTCCCTAATGTGGTTGACACGAGCGGATTAAGTTTAGAATTTACAAAAACCTATCCCAACTCACTTTTTATAATGAAACTTGCTTTAGAAAAAATTCAAGAAAAATACGACTATATTTTAATAGATTGCCCCCCTACCCTTGATATACCTATGAGTATGGCATTATGCGCAAGTAATGCTGTTATAATTCCTGTTGAAGTTGGATCACTACACAGTATTGATGGACTTGATAAATGTCTCGATTTAATAGAAGCAATGCAAGAACTCAATCCGCAATTAACTTTTTTAAAACTTGTGATGAATCGAGCAGATAAACGAACATCAATATCAAAAATTATGATCGACGAAATTAAAAGAAATTATAAAGGTGAGTATTTCGAAACAATAATTTCTGTTTGCACAGCCCTCCAACAAGCTGAATATTTAAGAAAAACTCTATATGAGTATAGTCAAACACACGTATCTTTAAAACTCTATAAACAACTTGCAAAAGAGGTTATAACTCTACTTCCATCAAAGGGAGAATAAATAATGGCAGGGAAAAGTTTTGCAGACAAAGTAAGGGAGGTCGCTAAATCTCGCAAACCAGACAATATTATAAGTAGAATTGCGAAAATTAAACAAAATTCACATATTTTATTAGACAACCAAGATATTTTAGACTCTCTAAAAGATGACACCTTAACACCTGAACACCTGGACACCCTAACAAGTAAACACTTTGACAAGATAACAAATAGGCACTTGCTTAAACAAGTGCCTAAGCAAGTGTCTGAACAAGTGCTTGAACACCATAACACCATAACACTTAAACAAGATAACACCTTAACACCTAAACACATAGACAATATAACAATTCAACAAGATAACACCTTAACACCTGAACACCCTAACACTTTAATAAATAGACAATTGCCGCCATTTAATATAAATTTTAAACCAAAAGATTTAATGCCAAACCAATTTCGAATTTTATATGAAATATATTTTCAAAGGCCATTTAAAGTCAAGGGCCCAGATAGAATAGGTGGGTTAGATGACTATTTAATACCCTACGGTACTGTGCGTTATATTCTAAAAAGTCTTGAGAAGAAGGGTTATATTTTTACACCCTTTAGTGTTAATAGCGGGGTGTTGAAAGGGACATCTTGTCAAGTTAACGAATCTAAATGTATGCCTATATTTGGTAGTTCTCCAATAATAAATAGTGAGCAAGTAAAACAGTCTCTTTTTGAACACCTTAACACCATAACACGTAAACACCTAAACACCTGGACAAGTGAACAACTTAATACCTTAACACCTGAGCATATTAACACCATAACACCTAAACACCAAAATAATCCTAATAATAAGTTAGTTAGTACGTATTTAAATAAACTAACTAACTACTTGGAGCATTCGAATTTTTGGAACACCCAAGGATTAAATATAAAAAAATGTGAGGAGTGGATAAGTGAATTTGACTTTTTGAAAAATAATCCCGAGTTATTAATAACGCAACTTATGTTTGCAGAAAAAACAGACTCTGTTTTAAATCCCAAAAGCAAAACTCCCGTTTATGTTTTTTATGGTTGTTTGAAAAAAGGTGGACTAACTCGACCTAAAGATTTTGAATTTCCAGAAGAAAGAGCCATACGAATCAAACAAGAAGATCTTGAACTAAAAAGAAAAATATTAGCAGATCAGGCGGCTATAAGAGAAAAGGAAAGGATTTTAGCGGATGAACAAGCTTTTAGTGAATTTTTAAATAATAAGGAGAATATTAATTCTTTAATTATTGAGATAGAAAAAAGGTTTGTGACTCCAAAAACCAAAAATTCAATAAAGCTTTATCAAAAAAATGGTCAAATAGATTCAAAATTAGAAAATGCTTTAAGAACAGAGTTTAACCGCACTGATGAATAGGCGTTTTTATAATCATATTAAAAATATTTAGTCTTTTATTGTAAGTATAAAAAATAAGGTATTGATATGGGATTATCAAAAGAACTTAAATTACCGGGTGCTAAGAGAAAATTACAAGGGATTTTAAGCAGCCACTTAGAACAAATAAGTCAATGGCTTATTGAAGGATACACTAAAAAACAAGTTTTTGAGTTTCTTAAAAATGAAAATATAATTGATTGTAGTTATAATCATTTCAATACAACAATCAATAAATTAACGATGTTAACAAAAAAAGCTCCAGTAATTACGCTTAATCAACCACGATCGAGCAGCGTACCCCCTAAAAAAGGGTTTGAACTGGTTAGATTAAGTGAAGATGATTTTAAATAATTCAATCCACATATTCTTACAACCCCAATCAAATATTGGAAAAGGGTATATATCTCTTTTGTTAAAACAATATTTATCTGAAAAGAATGATATTGGTTATTTTTTAATTAAGAAGAAAAACATTGCTTTGTGGGACGATCTTTTTAATGAAATTGTTAAGCAGAAAAAAACGGTTTTTATAATAAGCGTGAGTTCTATCTGTTTTGTTGAATTTTCAAAATACTTAAGAGAGACGAAAATTTTCAATTCTATTAAAGCCTTAGAAATAGATGTCTTTAATCATTATATTTTTACACCTGGTCGAAACGGGGAGGGTGTTCAAGAAATATTTAATTTCATCGCGAGCACTATTAAAAAAAGATCAGGGAAAAACATTATATGGGAAAACAATAATCTTGGGACCACACTTAAAAATTACACAAAAGGGCAGTGTTCTATGTTAAAAGATTTCCCCGGATTTAAAGAAATTAAAAATGACATATTTACAACAATTTATTTACCGGCAGAAACTTTATGTTTTCAAAAAGACTTATCCTTTCATATTCGTTCCGGTAAAACATTTAATCAGGCAATTTATCATTCTCCTAATAATTTAATTTTCAGACAAAGACTTTATCAAATTAAAAAACGTACATTTAAGGCGATGGAAAATGGAAGTATTTGAATTAGAAAAACAGGTGATTCAAATTTTAGAAAAAAAGTATAATCATACTATTGATAAAGATGATCCTTTAATGCTTACTATAACCGCACAAACATTAGTTACAGAGCATCTACTTGAATTACATAAAGAAAATTTAAAAGTTCAGTTCGAAGAATTTAAAGAAGATTTATCTACTATTCTGGAATCATCGAAAGTTGATTCAGATGAAAGTAAAAAAGTAATAAAAGAGTATGTAAGAAAAATATTTCTTACTCTTTCTGATAGCTATAAAGGCCAATTAGACCCGGAGTTTCTAAAAGCAGGGCAGGAGTATCAAAAAGCTCAAAAATGGTATAGAGCAACAAAATTTTGGGGAATAGGCTGTTTTATAGCATGTTTAGTCGTTGTTGTTCTTAATATTATTATATCTGTATAATTAAGGATGCTGCCGGTATTATCCATACACGCAATTTTTCCATAAATTAAATGCTTTGTTTTTAAAGCGTTAAACCTTGGGGGCCCGGGGGGTGAAACCCAGGCTCCCCGGCTCTCGAGATTCCAGCTAAGCCTGGCGAAACCATAACGTATTATATCTTTCAACAGCTGGCAGTCGGACGAAAAGTACAAAGGCCTTGAAAAGTAAAAACCACATGAAAAAAATACATAACACA
>JAHJLN010000224.1 GCA_018821715.1 Pseudomonadota bacterium
AGGACCAGAAGCGGTCTCCCTTGTCATCATTTTTCCATTCCCCGTATTTGGGGTTGCCCACATAGGCCATTCCCGGCGGTGCTGCCTGGATTTCACGGTCCTGTTCAAATACGCCATAGGGTTTGGACAGGATGGCCATGCCAAGGTATTCAAGATTGGCATCATAAAAGTTTGCATCTACCTTTACCCAGTCGGTTTCTCTGGTTTCACCGTTTTCTTCCAGCATATATTTGTGAAAATAGGCTTCCTTTGCATCCTCCACCCAGAAGGAAGCAGCATTATGTCCTCTTCCCGGCCATTGATCCGTCGGATTGATGGACAATTCGTTCCACACGTCGCCAATATTGCTTGTAAATTTTGATCCCATAAACCCGGCAGAAACTGCTGCAATGGTTTCCAGATTATCTTCAGTTAACACTTCATATGCTTCAGCACTGACCTGGCGTTCAAAGGTGGCAACTCTTGGATCGTAATAATCTGAGTTTTCGTTCCAGGATTCCCTTTTTATGGTCACAAAATATTCTTCCTTCATATCTTTTAGGATTTTTGTATAACCGGAATACAGCTGAATCATCTCACCGGTCAATTTGGCTTCAAGGGCCCGGGCCTGTTCAAGGCTAAAAAAAATCGCTTCGGAACTGTCGGTAAAGGCGGCATAGTCAGCACTTAAGCCTGCCGAATGCTTTTCATATTCAGCCGCCACAACATTCAGGTGATCCCGGGATTGCCTTTCAAGTTCAACCAAAGGCATAAACCGGGTGTTGATTTTTTCAGTCAGATCCGGAAAGTCTTCAACTGCTTTTGCGATGGGACCGGTTTTCAACTTATTTTCAATTTGGCTGATTTCCTGGACATTATTTTTTAACCGGGACTGTAAGCTGTCAGCCGTCTGAATGGTCTCTTTAATTTTTGAAAATCGTGAAAACGGGTACCGGGCGGATTCTTCAGCATCTGCCAGGATTTTTTTTACCCGTGTGATCTGCTGCACAACCTGGGGGGCAAGTTCAGGCTTGTTTTTGCTGACCAGGGGTTTTAACTCTTTGTCATAAAGGTCTGTCGCTCTTGCCAGCTCATCATGGGCAAGTTGAAATTTTTGAATCCAGTTTTCCTTTACGGCAAAGGATTCAACCTCCTTAAAATCAGAGGATTTCGTGAGACGTATGTACTTATCCTTATGGGCATCCACCTGGGAGCTGCCGGCCTTGATGGCAGCGGGAATGGCTTTGGCCTCATTTTTTATTTCCTTTGGAAGACCTGCCCCACATCCGGCCAGGACCAGGCCTGCCAGGGTCAATCCTGCAATGACGGTCATAAGGAGATGTTTTCTTTTATGAACCATCCTTAAAGTTCTCCTTTACTGATCAGGCTGATACTGTTCGGATCAACAGGGCTTGAGGTGTAAATCTGGTACGCCTCCCTGCCGGATCCGGACCATTCTTCAATGGTGAGAAATTTGGTGTGGCTTTCATTTTCAAATTCATACATATACACCTTTTCTTCTTTACCTCCCCGATAATAAAGAGATGCCCAGTCATCTTCATACCAGAATTTTTCTCCATTGATAAGGATCACGTCCTTATCATCGGCAATCTGATCCAGGTCGTCTTCGTCAATGGGCTCACCCTGATCATCCTTTAAATTCCTGAACAAAAGGCGCTCAAGGGTCATGGAAACTTCAAGTTCATCATCAAATTCCCATTCAAAATTAACGGACTGGCCGGTTTCAAGGCAAAGACAGGTCAGTTCATGAATAAAATACCCTTTTTTATTTTTAAAATCATCAGAGGTTTCTTCATATTGATTCAGGTCTTTTACAAAATAGGTGTTGCCAAGGTACTCAAAAAAAGCAGTTTTGCCTGCATCTTTTATGCCCAGCAATGATTTTTTCTGCCCTGAAACAAGGTGGTCTTTTTTAAGCGATCTTATGGCGCTTAATCTTTCCTGAAAAGATTTTTGTGTTGCAATATCAAGCATAAAATGCCTCCAGTTTTAAAACGTTCAGGGTTAATTGTCCTGGCGTCTTGCGGTCAGTGCATCGGTTCTTGCCCGGAACCGGTCGTTCATTTTTCCCAGGGCATTGGAGCTCTGGGACGCAATATTAATGGTTTCCTGTGAAATCAGGGCATAGGTTTCAAAGGCCTGTTCATAGGTTTGACATGCCTGCTCAAGGGCCTCAATGTTCACGGTCATGCTCTGGCTCATCTGTGCGCCTTTAATGGCAGCATTGCCGATAACAGTGGCCGTGTCTTTCATGGTTTCAGCAGCAGCCTTTTGAACCATATCCAGGTGCTGCAGGGTTTCCATCTGCTGCTCGGCCGCCACCCTTACAGCCAGGGCGTTTTTAACGGCCGTGGAAAGGATCATGTCCGTCCTCTGGACCAGCCGTCTGACCAGGTGGGAGTTTCTGACCATCATCTCCCCGCCGAACCGCGTCTGCAGGTTTGAATTGTCAATGGTTTGCAGGTCCACAACCGCCATGGCAAGGTCGCTGGTCAATGTTGTCAACGCTTCCTTGTTTCTCGGGTCTTCAATGGTTTTCAAATGTTCCATCAGTTTCTGCCAGATCACCTGTCCCAGGTATATTTTTTCCTGAAGCCGCGGCTGGATTTCTTTTAAGGAATCGCAGATAGTGGACAGTTCTGATGCGTCAAAAGCCACCTGGTCAGCCTCATTTCTTAAATGGTCACGAATGCCGTCAATGGTGGAATTTACCGTTTCCCTACGTTCAGCAATAATTCTAAGAATTTCATCTCCTTTGGGCAGCCGGTTGACGGTTTTTGTAAACAGACCCAGCATTTTTTTTTGAAACGGCATTTCAGCTCTTGCCACCATGGTGGGATTGACCTTGTCCAGCTCCATTTTAATGGCCAGTATGTTTTTCCCCACAGGAGACGCATTATCCGTGGCAACATTTTTAAGAACATTGCCCATTTTACGGTCATAAAGGGTTACCTGGGCCTGGGTTTCATCCATGATTTCCTGTCCCAGGCTGAAGACAAAATTGCCCAGCTGCCAGTCGGAAGGATCGGCTTTTATTTTTTCAATAAATTCATCGGCCTTGGCCTCAATGGCCTGTATGTCTTCAACAGCCAGATGTTTGGGTTGTACCGGTTCAAGATTGGAAGGGGACTGGACCGGGGTTAAGGCACCTATCCCCGACACCTGGGTCACTTCGGCAAGTACCGGGGCTTTTGCCTGCTGGGCAACACTTTGAAGGTCTTGTGCCATATCATTCATGTTCTTCTCCTTTAACGGCATTGTCGTTTATATCATTATTTTTTTTAGGATGAAAATTTACCGGCAAGAAAATTTGCCATGGTTTTAAATTCTGCGGTTTCGTTTTTCTCAACAATATCCCTTGACCGGTTGGAAACATCCTGCAGGCTATCTATGGTCTTTTTAAATATGTCAAATTGATGTTTCCGGCTGTCCTGGGACAGGTCAAGGTATTCTTTAACCGTTTTGTAAAGATGTTCTTTGCCGATCTTTTTGATTTCATAGGTCAAAGATTCGCCGGGATACCGTTCCATCATGGAAGGGGTGATCACCATCAGGTCATCAATAATCACCTCAATTGTCTCGGTCATCTCAACGGAAAGCTCCCTGTCTTTTCGCATCAGAATATTGAGCTTTAACAAAGAATCCAGGATGGTTTTGAATTCCCGGTCAGGGGAGTTTTCAGCTTTGGGGGCCGGCGGAGAGGGTGCACTGTCGTTTTGTGCACTGTCCCGGGTTTTACTGTGTTTCATCACGATGTAAACGCCGATAACCGCAAGAATAAAGATTGCTGCTGCAATGATCATTGTGCTGCTCCTTGGTTTAAGGTATTCATTTCAATCATATTTTTAGAAAAATAATGCAAAACTAAATATTTACAAGTAGTTTAAATTGTTAAATTCTGTAACACTCTATATGGGGCATCCTGAAAAATCAAGATCGGAAGCTATGGCTTTTTAAATACTGACGGATCTTGCATGATGTTTTTAATTTCTGCAAAAAGGACGATAGATGAACGCGCTAACAATTTTTAACAATTGAAGACTTGAAGCAAGAACAAAGGTGCTGTAGAATAAAAAGGTAACCTTGAGAAAACAAAGGAGACAAGAATGGGGATTAAAAAAGTAAATTGTGACAGCCTTGTCAGACTTCCGGCTTTCAGTCATGCAACCATAGCCGGAGATTTTATTTATGTTTCAGGTATTCTCGGCACAAAACACGATAAGCTGGAAATTGTAGACGGCGGCGTGGGAAAAGAGACGGAACAGATTCTGTTTCATATTTCAACCATTTTAAGGCAGTGTAATGCAGCGTTGGAAGACATGGTCAAGGTGAGTGTTTATCTCACGGATATGAATAACTTCCATGATATGAATTCCGCTTACCTTGATGCCATACAGTTTGAGCCGCCCAGCAGGATTACGGTGGGCGTAAAGGAACTTGCCCTGGGGGCATCCGTGGAAATGGAGTGTATCGCATATAAACCTAAAGTATAATTATTTGTTGGAAAGGATGTTGTTATGAAAACGCTGAAATCTTGGGCAGCAATGGTTCTTTTATTGGCCGTTGCTGCCATATATGTGACAGGGTGTGCATCAAGCAGATCCAGTCAGGTTTATTCCAGGGACCAGGCAAGGCAGGTCCAGACGGTTGAAAACGGGACTGTTGAATCTGTAAAAGAAGTGATGATTGAAGGAACCAAAACCCCCATCGGAACAGCGGCAGGTGGTGTGGCCGGTGGTGTTCTGGGCAGCACAATCGGAAAAGGATCCGGCAGAACCGTTGCCACTGTGCTTGGTGCCCTGGCGGGTGCTGCAGCAGGCACCGTGGCAGAAGAGGGCATTACACGGAAACCAGGCCTTGAAATCATCGTGAAAAAAGACAATGGCCAGACCATTGTCATTGTACAGGAGGCAGACGTCATGATTGCTGCCGGAGACAGGGTGAGGATTATTGCTGCACCGGATGGTACGACGCGGGTGTCAAAGTAATATTTGACCTTTAACTATTCATGGTTATCTTCCCATCCGGTAAATTAAAGACCGGATATTAACCAGGAGAATCATGAAAAAGAATATACAATATAACGACAAGTTAAGAAATGTTGCCATCATTGCCCATGTTGACCATGGAAAAACAACCCTTGTGGATGCAATGTTCAGACAGAGCGGGCTTTTCAGGGAAGGCCAGGAGGTGGACGACCGCCTCATGGACAGCATGGATCTTGAAAGGGAACGGGGGATCACCATTGCTGCCAAGAATTGTTCCGTCACATGGAAAGGGGTTAAAATCAATATTATTGATACCCCGGGCCATGCGGATTTCGGCGGTGAGGTGGAAAGAGCCCTTTCCATGGCAGACAGCGCGATTCTTCTGGTAGATGCATCTGAAGGTCCCTTGCCCCAGACCCGGTTTGTCCTTAAAAAAACCTTTGAAGCCAAGCTTCCCGTTGTGGTGATTATCAACAAAATAGACCGGAAGGATGCCAGGACCGACGAAGTTCTGGACATGATATATGATCTGTTTATTGATCTTGATGCCACAGAAGAACAGCTTGACTTTACCTATCTGTATGCCATTGGTCGTGACGGAATCGTTAAAAAGGAACTGGATGAGGATGTTGACAATTTAACCGCGTTATTCGATCTGATCCTGGAAGAACTGCCGGCACCGTCATACGACCCTGAAGCGCCTTTTCAGATGCTGGTCTCAGATCTCGGGTATTCTGATTATTTGGGCAGACTTGCCATTGGTAAAATCTTTAACGGCACTGCCAGGTTTAATGAAAACCTGGTTTGCGTTAATAAAAAAAATGAGTGTCTGCCGTTAAAGGTGTCCAAAATTCAGACCTATGAAGGGGTGGCCCTCATACCGGTAGATCAGGTCCAGGTGGGTGATATTATTGTATTATCAGGCATCGAGGATGTCAAAATAGGGGATACCATCTGTACAAAACAGGCACCCATACCCCTTAAACGCATCACAGTGGATGAACCCACAGTGTCCATGCAGTTCTCCATCTGCAACTCGCCTTTTGCCGGCCGGGAAGGAAAATTGGTCCAGTCCAGAAAAATCAGGGACCGCCTTTTAAAGGAAACCTTGATGAATGTAGCCATTGAGGTGGAAGAAAGTCAGACAGATGAAAGTTATGTGGTCAAGGGCAGGGGGGAGCTTCAACTGGCCATCCTGATTGAAACCATGCGAAGGGAAGGCTTTGAACTGTGTGCCGGACGGCCAAAGGTTATTTATAAATACAAGGATGGAAAAACCCTGGAACCTATTGAGCATTTGTTTGTAGACAGTGATGAAAATTTTATGGGAGTTATAACTGAAAAACTCTCCATTCGAAAAGGCAAGATGATTAACCTTGTCAATAACGGCAAAGGCAGGGTGCGGATAGAATTTTCAATTCCCTCAAGGTCCTTGATCGGATATAGAGATGAATTTATGACAGATACCCGGGGGACGGGAATCATGAATTCATACCTTTCCGGGTATGAGGAACACAGAGGAGAATTCCCCGTCCGGTATACCGGGTCCATTGTGTCTGACAGGCAGGGCAAGGCTGTTCCCTATGCATTGTTTAACCTTGAACCCAGAGGGCAGCTGTTGATTGAACCCGGAACGCCTGTGTATGAGGGGATGATCATTGGTGAACACAACCGGCATCAGGATATTGATGTGAATGCCTGCAAGGAGAAAAAATTGACCAACATGCGGGCGTCCGGCAAGGACGAAAGTGTTATCTGCTCCCCCATAAAGGCCATGACCCTTGAAAAGGCCATCCATTTTATCCGGGATGACGAAATGGTGGAAGTTACGCCGCGTTCTATACGGCTGAGAAAAACCGTTCTGAATGCTTCCCAGAGAATGCTTCTAAAAGCAAAACAAAAAAAGAAGGATCAAAAATAAAACAAAGGGGGGAGAGTTGATCGCCTTAAACCATTTAATTGCACAACTGCTTCCCCTGGTTCCAAAATCTCTGGTTAAAATTTTTGCAAAACAATATATTGCCGGTGAAAAACTTTCCCATGCCATTGAAAAAATCAGGGAACTCAATGGTGTGAACATCAGCTGTACCCTGGATCTGTTAGGAGAAGATCCTAAAAAAGCAAGTGACTGCCGGATCGCTGTTGACACATATAAAAAAGCCATCAGGGAAATTCGGGATCAGGGCCTGGACAGCGGGGTATCTGTAAAACCCTCCCAAATGGGGCTCAAACTTGACAAGCAGTTCTGTTTTGATAATTTCCATGAACTGGCCAGCCATGCCAAAAACCATGCTGTATTCATCAGAATCGATATGGAAGACACGACCTTGAAAGCGGATACGATTGATCTGTATTTACAGCTTGCAAAAGAGTTCTCCAATGTGGGTATTGTGATGCAGGCATATCTGAGAACCGCCATCGATGACATCAATCAGATGATTGAAAACAAGGCCAATATAAGGCTTTGCAAGGGCGCCTATTATTGGGAAGACAAGAAAATCGTATACAAGGATATGGCCATCATTAATTCAAGTTATCTCTACCTTTTGGAAAAATTGCTTTCAAATCATTGTTTTACAGGGATTGCCACCCATGATGAAACGCTGGTGTTTGGAGCCATGAAAATTATCGACAAATTAGGGCTTTCAAAAGAAAACTATGAATTCCAGATGCTTTACGGCGTACAGGAATACTTAAGAGAAATCATCCGCGATCACGGGCACCCCATACGGGTGTATGTGCCGTTTGGAAAAGAATGGTTTGCATACTCGGTCAGGCGGTTAAAGGAAAACCCCAAAATCGTCAGCTATATCGTTGCCAATGGCATAAAAAACATATTTAGTGCTCGGTAAAAAAAAACTTATTTTTGAGTCATGGCAGGTTACCCATTTTTTTCTTTTTATCGCGATCTGGAAAAAATTTTCAGAGTTTGTTTGCTCTATCCCGTTCGCTGAGCATAAAATTGGGATATAAGCCATTCTCAAATGTGCCCACATTGCCTCTGATTTCAAGAATCTGGTCAAAATTCTGGATAAAAATATCAAGAACTTCCGGGTCAAAGTGCTCCCCCCGTTCTTTTTTCAGGATATCAAAGGTGATTTCCGCAGGATAAGGATCCTTATACGGTCGTTTTGAGGTAATGGCGTCAAAGGTGTCTGCCAGGGCGACAATCCGTCCGGATATGGGGATCTGGGTCCCTTTTAACTGATTGGGATACCCCTTTCCATTGAATTTTTCATGATGGGTCAAGGCAATCTCCTGAGCCATCTGCAGGATCTTTGATTTAGATCGGGATAAAAGCCTTGCACCGATTTTTGTGTGGGTTTTTATGGTTTCAAATTCCACATGGGTGAGCTTGCCGGGTTTTAAAAGAATTTTATCCGGGATGCCGATTTTTCCGATATCATGCATGGGTGCAGCATAGTATATGGTATCGATAACTTCATCGGACAGATGTAATTTTTTCGCCAGAAGGGAGCAATATTGCCCGATTCTGATAATGTGATCCCCTGTGTCTTCATCTTTATACTCTGCAGCCATGACCAGGCGATGGATAGAATCAATATAGGATTCCTTTAAGTCTTCATGGGCTTTTTTTGCAGTTTGGTTAAGACTCCTTTCCCGAAGCACACGATCTACCCTGAGAATCATTTCTCTGGGTGAAAAAGGCTTTTCCACAAAATCACTGGCACCGATGCTGATAATTTCATCATATTGGTAGCTGTGGATCTTGCCTGTCATGACAATCACATCTGCCGTAAATTTGGATTTAATGATTTTTGCAAGCTCAATACCGTCCATTACCGGCATGTCAATATCAGTGACCACCACGTCAAAGGACTGTCCTGAAAGCAGTTCCAAGGCCTTGGCACCATCTTCTGCAAACCGGCACGAATGTTTTGTCAGTTCAAAGGTGTTTTCAAGCAGGTCCCTTATTGTGGGTTCATCATCAACAATTAAAA
>JAHJLN010000225.1 GCA_018821715.1 Pseudomonadota bacterium
AGGAGGAATTAAAGATGGCTAAGGAGAAATTTGCGCGGACAAAGCCGCATGTGAACATAGGCACGATTGGTCACATTGATCATGGTAAGACGACGCTTACAGCAGCAATCACCAAGCATTGCGCATTAAAAGGTCATGGTACGTATGTTCCGTTTGACGAGATTGACAAGGCACCTGAAGAAAGAGAGCGCGGTATAACCATTGCCACAGCCCATGTAGAGTATGAGACAGCCAACCGTCATTACGCCCATGTGGACTGTCCGGGCCATGCCGACTACATTAAGAACATGATAACCGGTGCCGCCCAGATGGACGGTGCAATCCTGGTCGTAAGTGCTGATGACGGTCCAATGCCCCAGACAAGAGAGCATATCCTTCTTGCGCGTCAGGTAGGGGTACCCTCAATCGTGGTATATCTGAACAAATGCGACATGGTGGATGATGAGGAACTCATCGAACTGGTTGAGATGGAGCTTCAGGAACTTTTAGATACTTATGAGTTCCCCGGAGACACAACACCCATCATCCGGGGCAGTGCACTCAAAGCCCTTGAATGTGATGATGTGGACGGTGAAGATGCCAAATCGATTTTTGAGCTTCTTGATGTACTTGATTCCTATGTTCCGGAACCTGAAAGAGATACGGCAAAGCCGTTTTTGATGCCCATCGAGGATGTATTCAGTATTTCAGGCCGTGGAACCGTTGTAACCGGCAGAATTGAACGCGGTATTGTCAAGACGGGTGAAGAAGTAGAGATCGTTGGTATCAGAGAGACAGCCAAGACCGTATGTACCGGTGTTGAGATGTTCAGAAAACTTCTGGATGAAGGTCAGGCTGGAGACAATGTAGGGCTTTTGCTTCGTGGAACCAAACGGGACCAGGTAGAAAGAGGTCAGGTCGTCTCCAAACCCGGAACCATCACCCCCCACACAAAGTTCAAAGCAGAGATGTATGCATTGAGCAAGGAAGAAGGTGGTCGTCATACCCCGTTTTTCAGTGGTTACAGACCCCAGTTCTTTTTTAGAACAACAGATATTACAGGTGTGCTGACACTTGACGAAGGCGTGGAAATGATCATGCCGGGTGATAATGCAACCATTAACGTAGAGCTGATTAACCCCATTGCAATGGAAAAAGAGCTCAGGTTTGCAATCAGAGAAGGTGGACGTACTGTTGGCGCCGGTGTTATCGGTGAAATTGTAGAATAAACTCCTGAGGAGTTGGTAATGGACAGAGTGATCATTGCTCTTGCCTGTACAGAGTGCAAGAGAAGAAATTATACCACAACAAAGAATAAGCGGAAAACTCCTGATAAGATAGAGTTTAAAAAATACTGCAAATTCTGTAATAAGCATTTAGTGCATAAAGAAACAAAGGTTAAATAGCAAGAGTTTTTTGTAGGTCAGTAGCTCTAATTGGTAGAGCGCCAGACTCCAAATCTGGATGTTGGGGGTTCGACTCCCTCCTGACCTGCCATACTTTCTATTTATAGCCGTAACTTAAAAAAATCGGCTTCAAGATAAACTTAGGAGTTGTATGTCACGATTACTTAAAAAAAAGCCTGTAGGTGAAAAGAAAAAACAAAGAGATGCTTCATCAAATGATACTGATTCTACGGTGAGCTCTGCAAATTTTTCGAGCGCAAAATCGGCGACTGTAGCGAGTCCTTTGAAAGCAAAATTGGAAAAAAGCTTGACAGATACTAAAACCGGCGAACCCAACTTTTTTCAAAAAGCAATGGAATTTTTAAGAGAAGTCAAGGTTGAGTTAAAAAAGGTAACCTGGCCGACTCGAAAACAGACCACTGGGACGACCATTGTTGTGATCGTTTTTGTATTTGTTGTTGCAGCTTTTCTAGGACTTTTTGATCTTGGCCTTTCAAAGCTTGTTCAGGTTGTCCTGACATAAAACAAGGGAAGTAACATGTCTCTAAAATGGTATGTTGTACATGTGTATTCAGGTCACGAGCAGAAAGTGAAAGTTGCTCTGGAAGAAAAGATTCAAGGGTCTAAAAATCCTGAAAAATTCGGTGAAATTCTGATACCGACCGAAAATATTATAGAGCTTGTGGATGGTAAGAGAAAAGAATCTTCAAGAAAATTTTATCCAGGATATATTTTGGTTAGAATGCATCTGGATAATGAGACATGGCATATTGTAACTTCCACTGCAAAGGTTACAGGTTTTCTGGGGGGAAAAAACAAACCGGCTCCCATAAGTGACAAAGAGGCTCAAAGCATTGTTGATAAAATGCAGCAGGGTAAAAATAAGCCGCAGCCAAAATACTTTTTTGAACCGGGTGATGAAGTCAGGGTTGTTGACGGACCATTTTCTAATTTCAATGGTACGGTTGAAGATGTGTCTCCTGACAAAGAGAAAATTAAAGTTCTGGTCAGTATTTTTGGTCGTGCAACGCCTGTGGAACTGAATTTTATACAGGTCAGCAAAATATAAAATGGTAAATAGTTAAGTTTCAGGAGTTAAAAATAATGGCAAAAAAAGTAATGACACAAATAAAGCTTCAGGTCCAAGCAGGAAAAGCCAATCCATCTCCACCTATCGGGCCCGCTTTGGGTCAGCACGGTGTAAATATTATGGATTTTTGTAAGGCGTTTAATGCAAAGACCGCAAATGATGTAGGATCTATCATCCCGGTTGTCATAACCGTTTACCAGGACAGATCTTTCAGCTTTATTACAAAAACACCACCAGCATCCAGATTATTACTGGCTGCAGCAAAGATTACAAAGGGGTCCGGCGTGCCCAACAAGGAGAAAGTAGGAAAAGTTACAAAAGATCAACTTGTTGCAATTGCCGAAACCAAAAGGGAAGATTTAAACGCCTCAGATATCGACGCAGCTGTAAAGATTATTGCAGGAACAGCAAGAAGCATGGGGATAGAAGTAGTTTAACTTTAAGTAAAAGAGTGATGAAAATGCCAAAGCGGAGTAAAAAACATACAGAAGCACTTAAAAAGGTCGATAGAACGGTTCAATACGATCCATTGAATGCCTTGGAACTGACTGTATCCTCAAGCTATGTTAAGTTTGATGAAACCGTCGATGTAGCCGTAAGGTTAGGCGTTGATCCGCGGCATGCCGATCAAATGGTTCGCGGTACGGTTGTATTGCCAAACGGGCTTGGTAAAGAAGTAAAGGTGTTGGTTTTTGCAAAAGGTGAGAAAGAAAAAGAAGCACTGGATGCAGGAGCAGACTTTATTGCCGATGATGAGACAATTGAAAAAATCCAAAATGGATGGTTCGGTTTTGATAAAGCCATTGCAACGCCTGATATGATGGGCGCAGTTGGAAAGCTGGGGAGAATACTCGGGCCCCGTGGACTGATGCCCAATGCAAAAACAGGAACCGTTACCTTTGAACTTGAAAAAGCCATAAATGAATTAAAAGCTGGTAAAATTGATTTTCGAGTAGAAAAAGCAGGTATTGTTCAAGTCCCGGTCGGAAAGGTATCTTTTGGCGCACAAAAATTAGCTGAAAATGTAAAGGCCTTTTTAGATAAGTTGGTGGCGCTAAAACCTGCCGGCAGCAAAGGAACATACTTAAAAACAATCAGCATATCTTCAACAATGGGTCCGGGTATTAAAGTGGATCCCATGTTGATAAAATAAAAGTTTAGCCCTGTCACAGACAGTAGGTGTGTTTTTATTTTAAAAGCACATAATCGGATTTGCCGGCCTGCCGAGATGGAAGATTATTTGATTTTGTTTTGGTTTAGTTGGCACCTTCGGAAAAATTTAATTTATGGAAGGAGGTGTAAGAAAATTGCTGAATATTACCCAAAAAAAAGAGCAGGTTGAACGGCTCGCCAAAGAGTTCTCAGAAGCTGTGATCTCAATACTGGTAGACTATAAAGGTCTGGATGTATTGAAAATGACGGATCTGCGTGCCCAGCTCAGAAATGAAGGGGTACGCATTGAAGTTGTAAAAAACACATTGCTGGAAAGAGCAGCTGAAGGCACAGATGCGGCCTTGATGAAGGATTTTTACAAAGGGCCCAATGCCATTGTTTTATCAAACGATGATCCTGTTGCACCGGCCAGAATTCTGGTTAATTTTGTCAAAGATAATGAGAAACTCGAGATTAAAGCAGGCGCTTTATCAGGAAAGCTTCTCAATGCTGAAGCGATAAAACAACTGGCTAAAATGCCGTCCAGAGAAGAACTTCTGGCTCAATTGGTTTATACGCTTAATGCGGTTCCAACCTCGATTGTTAATGTTCTTTCAGGTGTTCCCAGATCTTTTGTTAATGTGCTCAATGCCATTAAAGATCAAAAAGAAGCTGCATAAACAATTTAATTTAAAAACTTATAAAATATATTCGTATCGTTATTATTTAGGAGAAAAAAATGGCTGATATTACAAAAGAAGATGTAATTGAATTTATATCTAACATGAGCGTTCTTGACCTTTCAGAGCTTGTAAAAGAACTTGAAGAAAAATTCGGCGTGAGTGCAGCTGCACCCATGGCATTTGCTGCCGGCGCAATGCCTGCTGCAGGAGATGCTGCTGCTGCTGCCGAAGAGCAGACTGAATTTGATGTTATTCTTGAAACCTTTGGTGACAAGAAGATCAATGTTATCAAAGAAGTCAGAGCAATTACAGGCCTTGGCCTTAAAGAGGCAAAAGCGCTTGTCGAAGAAGTACCTAAACCCGTCAAGGAAGGCATTGGTAAAGACGAAGCAGCAAAGATTAAAGAGCAGCTTGAAGGTGCTGGAGCACAGGTCACTATTAAATAGCCTTTGTAAAGCAATTAAGGTTATCGGCGTTTTTGGGTTGCATAAAATTTATGCGGGGGCAGGGCAATGGTGCCATGTCTCCGCTTTTACGGTTGGAAAAACTCACACTGGGAGATATCATGACCGGAAGTCTTTTGACAAATAAGCGTATTAGAAAAGAGTTTGGCAGCAGAAGAAAAATCATTGATATTCCTGATTTGATTGGGATGCAAAGAAATTCTTATGAGAGTTTCCTTCAAAGGGACGTTCTGCCTGAAGACAGGGAAGAAAAGGGACTCCACGCTGTATTTAAGTCTGTTTTTCCCATAAAGGATTTTACAGATACATCATCCTTGGAATATGTTTCATATTCCTTTGGTGAATCCAAGCATTCCATGAAAGAATGCACTTCAAGAGGAATGACCTATGACATTCCTGTAAATATAAAGGTCAGACTTGTTGTATATGACGATGATAAGGAAACAGGCGTTTCAACGATTCGTGATATTAAAGAGCAAGAAATTTATTTTGGTACCATTCCATTGATGACCCGACAGGGCACTTTTATTATTAACGGTACTGAAAGAGCAGTTGTAAGCCAGTTGCATAGATCATCAGGCGTATTCTTTGATCATGATAAAGGGAAAAATTATTCTACGGGAAAAATTATCTATAATGCCAGAGTTATTCCTGTCAGAGGTTCCTGGATTGATATGGAAATCGATGCCAAGGACATTGTATACATAAGAATAGACAGGCGAAGAAAATTCCCTGTATCTATCCTTTTTAAATCTTTTGGTTATACCAGTGAAGATATTTTGGATTTCTTCTATAATAAAGAGCATATCGTAAAAAAGGATGGATCGTTTTTTAAAGCTTTTTCCCAGGAAAATCTGAAACGCCAGAGAGCCAGTTTTGATATTAAATCTCCCAAAACAGGAGAGGTACTTGTCAAAAAAGGAAGAATCTTTACAAAACGAGCATTGAAACAGCTTGAGGATGATGGACTTGATTTTATCCCCATCTCGGAAAGTGAATTGATTGATAAAGCCTTTGCACAGAATATTTTGGATCAGGAAACAGGACAGCTCATTGTCAAAGCCGGTGATCTGATTACCGAAGAAAGCTTTGAGTTTATGGCGGAAAAGGGCCTCAATGAGTTTAATATTCTGTATGTGGATCCCAGAAGTTCGGATTCCATGAGGAAAACTCTTGTTTCAGACAAAATAGAGAAAAAAGAAGAAGCCTTGATGGATATCTATCGGCGGCTTAGGCCTGGAAATCCTGCAACCATTGAAGTGGCTCAGGATTTTGTTGACCATCTTTTTTTCAGACAGGCATATTATGATCTGTCTAAGGTGGGAAGGTTAAAAATGAATCATCGTCTTGGTGTTGATACCAAGATCGATGTAAAAACGCTGCGCAAAGAAGATGTGCTGTTAACGGCTTCCACATTGATTGAATTAAAAGACACTCAAGGCCAGGTTGATGATATCGACCATCTGGGAAACAGACGGGTTCGGGCGGTGGGGGAACTTCTTGAAAATCATTATAGAATCGGGCTTGTCAGGATGGAGAGAGCGATCAAGGAAAAAATGAGCATGCAGGAAGTGGATGCCATGATGCCTCATGACTTGATCAATCCTAAACCGGTGTCAGCGGTTGTCAGGGAATTTTTCGGTACCTCCCAGTTATCCCAGTTCATGGATCAGACCAATCCCTTGTCGGAAACCACGCACAAAAGAAGATTGTCTGCACTGGGACCTGGCGGTTTGACACGGGAAAGAGCAGGTTTTGAAGTCAGGGACGTTCATCCGTCCCATTATGGAAGAATTTGTCCCATTGAGACACCTGAAGGGCCGAATATCGGACTCATTGTATCCCTTTGTACCTATGCAAGGGTGAATGATTACGGCTTTATTGAGACACCTTACAGAATTGCCAAAGATGGAACTGCATCCAAGGTTATTAAGCATTTGTCAGCCTTTGAAGAAAAAAGCCATCCCATTGCCCAGGCAAATGCGCCGCTTGATGTGGACGGCAACTTTATAAATCCCTTGGTTTCTTCGCGGGTTGCCGGTGAATTTGAAATGATTGAAAACAATGATGTGGAATTCATGGATGTTTCGCCAAATCAGCTGGTATCCGTTTCCGCGTCTTTAATTCCATTTCTTGAAAATGATGATGCCAACAGGGCGCTGATGGGCTCTAACATGCAGCGTCAGGCTGTTCCGCTGATTAGAAGTGAAGCACCGCTTGTGGGGACCGGGATGGAAAGTGTGGTTGCAAGGGATTCCGGGGTTACCATAGTCGCTGATTTTGACGGTGTTGTTGTAGACGTGGATTCCAAGCGGATTGTCGTCCGGAATAATGATACTCAGGAAGGCAGTTTTGAAAAAGCCGTTTCCATATATAATTGTACAAAGTTTGTTCGATCCAACCAGAACACCTGTTTTAATCACAGACCGATTGTCCAGAAAGGTGAAGCGGTAAAAAAAGGCCAGGTGATTGCAGATGGCCCATCCACAGAGATGGGAGAATTGGCCTTGGGTAAAAATGTGACCGTTGCATTTATGCCCTGGGATGGATATAACTATGAAGACTCCATTCTTGTCAGCGAACGATTGGTAAAAGATGGTGTATACACCTCTGTTCATGTTGAAGAATATGAAGTTCTTGCCCGGGACACAAAATTGGGAAAAGAAGAGATTACCCGTGATATTCCCAACGTGGGTGAAGAGGCGTTACGGAATCTTGATGAAAGCGGTGTTATCCGCTTGGGTGCCGATGTTGTATCCGGCGATATCCTAGTGGGAAAAATTACACCAAAAGGTGAAACCCAGCTCTCTCCTGAGGAAAAATTACTTCGTGCTATCTTTGGTGAAAAAGCAGGAGATGTAAAAGATACCTCTCTTTGCGTGCCGCCGGGTGTAAAAGGCAAGGTGATTGATGCAAAGGTTTTTTCAAGACGGGGTCTTGATAAAGATGATCGCACAAGGCTTATTGAAGATAATGAAATAGAAAGGCTTGAAAAAGACAGGGATGATGAAATAAAAATTATCTCTAGTGTGGCACAGGAAAAAGTTGAATCTATTCTTGCAGGCGAGAAAATCATTGCAGATCTTGAAAAAACAGGAAAGGTTTTAATTAAATCCGGAACAAAGGTAAAAGACGGCTGTTTTGAGGGTATCCCCGTGTCGGTTCTTGTCAATGTTGCTGTTAAAGATGCGGTAATCACTGAAAAGGCCCAGATTATACTGGAGAGTGCGCAAGAGCAAATCAAAAAGGCAAGAGAACATTTTAACCGGCAGGTATCCAGGTTTGAAAAAGGGGATGATCTTCCTCCTGGTGTGCTCAAGATGATCAAAATCAGTGTTGCCATGGAAAGAGTTCTCTCTGTCGGTGACAAAATGGCAGGTCGGCATGGGAATAAAGGGGTTGTCTCAAAAATCTTAAGGGTAGAGGATTTACCCTACTTTGAAGATGGCAGACCGGTGGATATGGTACTCAATCCGCTTGGCGTTCCCTCCCGTATGAATGTTGGCCAGATATTGGAGATCCATCTGGGACATGCGGCCTTTGGTCTGGGACAGAGAATTGATGAGCTGTTGAACCAGATGAAGCTGGATGAATTAAGGGAAAAGGTACTTCAGATTTTTTCCATGACCGAAGCCCAGAGTAAGAATTTTAAAGTTGATACGCTTGCAGAAGATATTAAGAAAATGTCTGATAAAGAGCTGGTTGATTTTGCGTCTCTTTACAAAAATGGTGTGCATATGGCAACGCCGGTTTTCGATGGCGCAAGTGAAGAGGAGATTAAAAACTTGGTTTCAATTGCCGGATTCGACACTTCGGGTCAAGCCCTGCTTTACGACGGCAGAACCGGTTTGCCCTTTGCAAAACCGGTAACCGTTGGAACCCTTTACATGCTCAAACTCCATCATCTGGTTGATGATAAACTTCATGCCCGCTCTATTGGTCCCTATTCTCTGGTTACTCAGCAACCATTAGGCGGCAAGGCCCAGTTTGGTGGTCAACGGTTAGGTGAGATGGAAGTCTGGGCAATGGAAGCATATGGCGCTGCCCATGCATTACAGGAATTTTTGACGGTGAAGTCCGATGATATGATAGGAAGAACCCGGATGTATGAAAAAATAGTAAAAGGCCAGAACGTTCTTGAGCCTGGAATGCCTGAATCTTTCAGGGTCCTTACCAAAGAATTGAATAGTCTGGGTTTGGACATGAATCTTATAGAAGGAAGCAAATAAGGAGAAGACATTGGATAATATTTACGATTTCTTCGCAAAACCAAAAGATCCTAAGATTTACCAGGGCGTTCAAATAAGCCTTGCATCTTCAGACCAGATCAGAGAGTGGTCTCATGGTGAAATCAAAAAACCGGAAACCATAAATTACCGGACATTTAAACCTGAACGGGACGGACTTTTCTGTGCAAAAGTGTTTGGCCCGACAAAGGATTACGAATGTAACTGCGGTAAATACAAACGGATGAAACATCGCGGGGTTGTCTGTGAAAAGTGCGGTGTTGAAGTGATTCAGTCAAAAGTCAGGAGAGAGAGAATGGCTCATATAGAGCTTGCATCTCCAGTATCCCACATCTGGTTTTTGAAAAGTCTTCCCAGCAAAATAGGCAATGTTCTTGATTTAACATTAAAGAATCTTGAAAAAGTGCTTTATTTTGACTCCTATATTGTTATTGATCCCAAGGATACGGGTTTGAAAAAACTTCAACTTTTATCTGATGATCAATACTATGAAGCAATAGAAGCGTTTGGTGAAGGGTTTGAAGCAGGGATCGGTGCTGAAGCGATTATGAAATTGCTGGCAGAGATCAATCTTCAACAGGTCCATGATGAACTAAAAGAAGAAATTCATCTGACCAAATCTGTAGCCAAACAGCAGAAAATGTCCAAACGGCTTAGAGTTATTGATGCATTTTTAACGTCAGGGATTGAGCCCACGCGAATGATTTTGACGGCGTGTCCCATTCTGCCCCCGGATTTAAGACCCCTGGTACCCCTTGAAGGTGGCAGGTTTGCCACGTCGGATCTCAATGATCTGTATCGAAGGGTATTAAACAGAAACAATCGGTTGAAAAGACTGGTAGACCTGAATGCGCCGGATATTATCGTCAGAAATGAAAAAAGAATGCTTCAGGAAGCTGTGGATGTTCTGTTTGATAATGGCCGTCACGGCAGGGTGGTGACAGGGACCAATAAACGGCCGCTGAAATCATTAAGTGATACATTAAAAGGAAAACAGGGCCGTTTCAGACAGAATCTCTTGGGTAAACGGGTTGATTACTCGGGTCGTACGGTTATTACGGTAGGTTCTGAGCTTCGTCTTCATCAATGCGGGATCCCCAAAAAAATGGCATTGGAACTGTTTAAACCGTTTATCTATAATTATCTTGAGCAAAAAGGCCTTGTGTCAACGGTCAAGAGTGCCAAGAAAATGGTGGAGCGTGAGGAAACAGAAGTCTGGGATGCGCTTGAATCGGTTGTAAAAGAATATCCGGTGATGCTCAACAGGGCACCCACACTCCATCGCCTCGGATTTCAGGCATTTGAACCGGTGTTGATTGAAGGTAAAGCGATCCAGCTTCACCCCCTGGTTTGCCCGGCATTTAATGCAGACTTTGACGGTGACCAGATGGCGGTCCATGTACCGCTTTCTCTTGAATCCCAGCTTGAGGCAAGGATCATGATGCTGTCAACCAACAATATCCTGTCTCCTGCAAACGGGCAGCCCATCATTGTGCCGACCCAGGATATTGTTCTGGGTATTTATTACATGACCCGTGCCGTTCGGAACCAAAAGGGCGAAGGGATCAGATTTTCAAGTGTTGAAGAAGTCAGATATGCATTTGATGCAGGTGAGCTCGCACTTCATGCCAAGATCAAAGTAAGAATCGATGGTCAGATTTATGATACCACCACCGGCAGAATTCTTCTCTGGGAAACCATTCCTGGCGATACGCTTTTATCATTGAGCAGAATTAGGACTCAAACTCTTGAACTATGCGAAGCTGCAATGGAAGAATTAAAAACCGGCAAGGATTTTATCAAGGTTTCCAAAAAGTATTCTGATGATGAAATTAAAAAGACCAAAGGAAAAACAGCGCTTTTAACCCGCAAGGAATTTAAAAATTTGTTCCAGGTGTCTGAGATCATTGTGGAACAGCTCTTCGGCCTGAAACAGGAGCAGTTTACCGATATCAGAAAGGTGGGGGAATCTTATACTATCTTTAAGGTGGATGAACGCGAAACCACACTGCCCTTTAATCTTGTAAACAAGCTTATGGACAAGGCTTCCATTGTAAAACTGATTGACTATGCCTACCGAAATATCGGCTTGAAGGAAACGGTTGTCCTTTCCGACAGGCTTAAAGATATTGGATATAAATATTCTACCTTGGGTGGTCTTTCCATCTGCGTGGATGATATGATTATCCCGGATGAGAAATGGACCCTCATCGCCAAAGCTGAACAGAATATCGAAGACATAAAAAATCAATATTCTGAAGGACTCATAACCCAGGGTGAAAAATATAATAAAGTGGTCGATATATGGGCCCAGGCAACGGATGATATTGCCAATGCCATGATGGAGGTTATGAAAAATCCGTCAGGCGGAAAGGATGATGCATCAGAAGAATTGAATGCCGTTTATATCATGGCCGACTCGGGTGCTCGTGGAAGTAAAGACCAGATGCGCCAGCTGGCAGGTATGCGTGGATTGATGGCCAAGCCTTCCGGTGAGATCATTGAAAACCCGATTACTGCTTGTTTCCGTGAGGGGCTTTCCGTGCTTCAGTATTTTATTTCGACCCATGGTGCCCGTAAAGGACTTGCAGATACGGCCTTGAAAACAGCAAACTCCGGATATCTTACCAGACGTCTGGCTGATGTGGGTCAGGACTGCACTATCGTTGAACCTGATTGCGGGACCATTAACGGTATTGAGGTTGAAGCACTGTATGAGGGGGGTGAGATTATTCAAACCCTCGGCGAAAGGATTCTTGGAAGGGTTACCCAGGAAGATATTCGAGATCCTTACTCAGATGAATTTATCGTAGGGGTGGATACAGAGCTAAATGAAAGTGATGTTACAAAAATAGAAGAAGCCGGTGTTCAAAAGGTTAAGATCCGTTCCGTTCTGACCTGTAACTCAAAAAATGGTGTTTGTTCCAGATGTTACGGACGAGACCTAGCCCATGGCGTAACCGTTGAAATCGGTCAGGCAATTGGCATTGTCGCAGCCCAGTCCATTGGTGAGCCCGGAACCCAGCTGACCATGAGAACCTTCCATATTGGTGGTACAGCTTCAAGAAAAGTAGAAGTTGCGGAAATCAAGGCAAGAGTCGGTGGTATATTAAAGTATAATGAAGATATTCAGACCGTAATTTCTGCTGAGAATGACGTCATTGTAATGAACCGTAAAGGCGGCGGCATCACCATTGTTGGAGAAGAGGGGCGTGAAAGAGCCAAAGAGACAGTGATTTATGGTGCTACCTTTCATGTCAAAGATGGACAGACAGTTGAACCCGGGGATGTCATCGCCACATGGGATCCCTTTACAACGCCGATTATTACGGAAGTCCCGGGGCGTGTCCGGTTTGCCGATATAGAGGTGGGCAATACGGTCCAGGAACAGATTGACCAGGTAACCGGTAAAGTATCCCGTACGATTATTGAAGGCAGGGACAGTGAGATTCGACCCCGAATTACCATTAAGGATAAAGAGGGGAAAGGAGCTAAGCTTCCGAACTCAAAATCTGCTGCTCGATATTATCTGCCGGTCAACGCCATTCTTACGGTTGAAGAAGATGAACAGGTTATGGCAGGCGATGTGGTTGCCAAACTGCCAAGAGCGACAACAAAAACCAAAGATATTACCGGTGGTCTGCCAAGGGTTGCAGAGCTCTTTGAAGTCAGAAAACCAAAAGATCCAGGAGTGCTGACTGAGATTGACGGGTATGTATTGGTATCCAAGGGAACAAAGGGACGGCAGAAGGTGACCATTACCCCTGGAGATGTTGGAGAAAAGAAAGAATATTCCATCCCCAAAGGACAGCATGTCACTGTGTATGATGGTGATTATGTAAAAGCCGGCGATCCTTTGATTGCCGGAAGTGCAAACCCCCAGGATATCATGAATATCAAGGGTGAAGTGGCATTGGCCAAATACCTGGTTGATGAGGTGCAGGAAGTGTATCGGCTTCAGGGTGTAAGAATTAATGACAAGCACATTGAAGTGGTTATCCGTCAGATGATGAGGAGAGTAAAAGTCATCAGTACGGGAGATACCAATTTCATACCCGATGAACAAGTGGACAGAGTCCGTTTTGAAGAAGCAAACAGGGAAGTTGCCATGAAGGGTGGTGAACCGGCAAAAGGGGAACCGCTAATCCTTGGTATTACAAAAGCATCCTTGTCCACGGACAGTTTTCTTTCTGCTGCATCATTCCAGGAAACAACAAAAGTATTGACGCTTGCTGCCATTGAAGGTAAGTATGACGGTCTTAAAGGGTTGAAGGAAAATGTTGTAATGGGCCGTATCATCCCGGCTGGAACGGGTTTCCCAGGATATAGCGATGTTGAAGTCGGATTTGGAGAGGTTGCACAAGTTTGAATTATAAATAAAAAAACTTGACAATTTTAATAAGTGAAAGTAGAATCTTACATTTTGTCGTGTATGACAATTGTTTTAATTCGATAAGGGAGCGTTGGAAAGTTATGCCGACCATTAATCAGTTGGTTAGAAAAGGTAGAAAAAAAGCGGAAAAAAAGGTTAGTACGCCCGGTTTGAAGGGTGGCCCGCAGAAACGTGGTGTTTGCACCAGGGTGTACACGTCAACTCCAAAAAAGCCAAACTCTGCATTGAGAAAAGTGGCAAGGGTTCGTTTGACCACTGGAATGGAAGTTGCAGCTTATATACCCGGCATGGGCCATAATCTTCAGGAGCATTCTGTTGTTCTCGTCAGAGGCGGCAGGGTGAAAGACCTTCCGGGTGTTCGCTATCATATTGTCAGGGGTGCTCTTGATACATTAGGTGTTGATGACAGAAGGCAGGGTCGATCAAAATACGGAGCAAAAAG
>JAHJLN010000019.1 GCA_018821715.1 Pseudomonadota bacterium
GATTTTAACAATATTTTATCCATCATCATCGGATATTGCGAAATGGCAGCAATGGAAGAACCGGTAGAAAATTCAACCGTCGGTACCTGCCTGGAAAAAATCAATGCTGCAGCCTTCAGGGCCAAAGAACTTGTCCAGCATCTATTAACCTTCTGCCGGCAGACGGAACAGGAGAAAACCCACATCAAAATTTCCCCGATTCTTGAGTATGTTTTAGATTCCCTTAAAACCAGCCTGCCCTTTGCCATTGAAATCAAAAAGGAAATCCTGGAAGAAATCGGTATGGTTCTGGCTGATCCTGCCCAGATTCACCAGTTGATATTTAATGTTTGTCAGAATGCCGGCCAGGCAATGGCAGAGAGCGGCGGAACCATGAATGTCAGCCTGAAACAGGTGTTTTTAGATTCAGAAAGGGTTTCTGAATATCCAAATATGGTTTCCGGTTATTATGTCAGTATTATGATACAGGATACAGGCCCGGGCATGGATCAGGAAATTGTGGAACGAATTTTTGATCCGTATTTTACCACAAAAGAACCCGGAGAGGGAACCGGGCTTGGACTTGCGGTTGCCCACGGGATTGCCGTCAGTCATGGCGGGACAATTCTGGTAAACAGCCAGCCGGGATTCGGGTCTTCCTTTGAAATTCTTCTTCCCTTAAGACAGACTGAACGGGTAAAGGCGGACATCAAAGGTGAGCAAGACCTTCCCCGAGGCAGCGGCAATGTATTGTTTGTTGATGATGAAGAATCCCTGGTTGATTTCGGCACGATTGTCCTTGAAAGGGTGGGGTACAAGGTTGAGGGATATACCAGCAGTCTTGAGGCGTTGGAAGCTTTCAAAAAGACCCCGGGAAAATTTGACCTTGTCATTACAGACTATATCATGCCAAAAATGCAGGGCATGGAACTGGCAAAAAAAATTCTGGAAATCCGCAGCAATATCCCTGTTATGTTATGTACCGGCACCAAAAGTGACAAACTGGTCGAACACGCAAAAGATGCGGGCATTATTGAAGTTCTTCAAAAACCCATCCCCATGAAGAGCCTGATCAAAGCGATTAACAATATTCTGGCAAATCGATATATTTAAAGGTTCCTCCTTTGAAACCGTCTTATTGATCTAAGAGCAGGGGGCCTGGCCTGTATTTCTCCGGGCCGCTGAGAATTGTTTTTCCGACCCTTTTTGCAAGCGCCTTTAACATGCCCTTGAAAAGAAGATTATGAAACGGCAGCAATGAATACCAGTAAAGAATTCCGTACAGACCAGTGGGACGAAATCGTGTACCCAGTTTAAGCTGGGTCCCTTTTTCGTCAGAAACCAGCTCAAAATTCAAAAGTGCTTCACCCGGAAGTTTCATTTCTGCAAGAAGAATCAGTTTCAAGGGGGGGTGGACATCTAAAACCCGCCAGAAATCAAGGGCATCTCCGACATTTAATAGTTCCGGATGACGTCGCCCTCTTCTTAAGCCCACGCCTCCTGCAATCTGATCCATCCATCCTCTGACCTGCCACAGGATATCACCGTAATACCATCCATTCTGCCCGCCGAGCCCTGTTATCAACGGCCAGATATCGGCGGGTTTGCAGGCCAGGCTGATTTTATATCCGCCCTGGAGCAATGTTCCGCCTGAATAGGCTGCATCACCTTCATACATCCACTCAGGCGGATTCAACTCTCCGGCATCTGTCCATCGCGTATCCACAAGTTTAAGAGAATCCTTCTGGATGGCACGGTCAATGGCACTGGCGCAGTGTATCAGGTTCTGGGGAATAAGATCCCTTATGGTATCTTCTTTTGTAACGATCTCCACACCAAGTCCATCAAGAAGCGGCTGAGAAATACCGGGTGATATCGGAAGCAACAGCTTTGCAATGAAATGAGCGATGATCGTACCCAGCTTAAAAGAAGGGGTTGGTGAATGAATAATCATGGGCTTTCTCAAACCTGCCTGTTTCGCGTAAATTTCAAACAACTGCCGGTAGGTTAAAATTTCCGGTCCGCCAATGTCATAGGCCTGACCAATGGTTTCTTCTTTTTTTAGGCATTCTTCAAGATAAATGAGAACATTTCTGATACAGATCGGTTGAATTTTTGTATCAATGACACTTTTGGGAACTATAAAATAGGGCATTCTTTCCGTAATATACCTGAGCATTTCAAAGGAGGCACTCCCGGATCCGATGATATGGGCGCAACGAAAGACAGTAACCGGCACCCGGCCTGATTGAAGGATGGTCTCTACTTCAGCCCTGCTTTTAAGGTGCAGGCTTGCATTGGGTTCATTGCCGGCCAGGCCGCCAAGATAGATGATCCGCTGAATATTGTTTTGACCAGATACCAAAATAAAATTTTTTGCCGCTCTCCTGTCTGCATCAACAAAATCCTTATGCTCTTCAGACATTGAGTGAACAAGATAATAGGCTATATCGCAATCCTTGAGCGCGCCTTTAAGACTTTCAGGATCAAGAAGGTCTGCGCTGACCAGTTCAAGATTAGAGGAAGGCTGCCAGGATCTCCCCTTAATTTTGTCCATTGACCGTGCCATTGCCCTGACCCTGTAACCGGCCTTTAATAATCGCAAAACAAGTCTGCCGCCGATATAGCCTGTGGCACCTGTTATTAAAATCAATGGTGTTTTCATAAGGATTCTCCCCTTTCCCATACCATACTTGAAATCGCATCTATTTACAATATTCCGGGACAAGGGTTTTGTGATCCAAGATCCGGCAGATGATTCAAGAACAATCGCAGGTTTCTATTTTTTTATTAGACATCTGTGATATTTCCAATATATACTCAGGCATAGGGAAAAGAGAGTTTTTTGAAAGGAAACAAAGACACAGGTGGTCTGGAAAGAGTTTCAATTATGGCTCATCATACAATCAAATCAAGCTACACAGATCTTGTGAACCGTCTGAACCGTTTTCCCCAGGGTGCGCCGCCTTCGAGACTGCTCAATCAAATATTAAACCTCTTGTTCAGTGAAAACGAAGCCCGATTGGTATCGCTTTTACCCATCAAACCCTTTACAGCAAAAAAAGCCGGCCGGATATGGAAAAAGGACCTGACCGCCACTCAAAAAATACTGGATGCCCTGTGTTCCAGGGCCATTCTTGTAGACATGGAATATGAAGGGGAGTCCCATTATGCCCTGCCGCCGCCCATGGCCGGATTTTTTGAATTCTCCCTCATGCGAATCCGGAATGATATTGACCAGAAAGCATTAAGCGAACTTTTTTACCAGTACCTCAATGTTGAAGAAGATTTTATAAAAAAACTTTTCACCCTTGGCGATACCCAGCTGGGCCGGGTGTTTGTCCATGAGCCGGTATTGTCCAATGAAAATGCATTGCACGTCCTGGATTACGAACGGGCTTCCCAAGTGATAAAAACCGCCTCCCATAGAGGGATCGGTACGTGTTACTGCCGCCATAAAATGCGCCATATGGACAAAGCCTGTGACGGGCCCATGGACATCTGCATGACATTTAATACCTCTGCCAGATCCCTGATCAAATACGGCCATGCCCGGTCGGTAGATGTTGCAGAAGGCCTGGACCTCCTTGATCTGGCCTATGAATCCAATCTTGTCCAGTTCGGGGAAAACGTCAGACAAGAGGTCAATTTTATCTGTAACTGCTGTGGATGCTGCTGTGAAGCCATGATTGCCGCCAGGCGATTTGCTATCTTCACCCCGGTTCATACCACCAATTTTATCCCCCGCATTGATCCTTTCACCTGCAATGGCTGTGGGAACTGCGTCACCATCTGTCCGGTCGAAGCCATGGCACTGGTTTCTGCCAATGACGGGCATCATCCCAGGAAAAAAAAAGCCCGGCTCAATAAAGACATTTGCCTGGGCTGCGGCCTTTGCGTCCGATCCTGCACTCAAAACAGCCTGTGCCTTGACGCCCTGCCCCAGAGGGTGATCACCCCTTTAGACAGTACTTACCGGATTGTACTGATGGCCATTGAACGCGGCAGTCTCCAGCATCTGATCTTTGACAACCGTGTGTTGTTCAGCCATCGTGCCCTTGCTGCAGTTCTGGGGGTGATTTTAAAGCTCCCCCCGGTTAAAAAAGCCCTGGCCAGCAAGCAATTGCAGTCCAGATACCTTGAAACCATGATCAATTTTCTAAATTAAATGCTTTAAACTCATAACGGTTTCCCATCAAGGACCTTCCGGATGGTTTCCGCCAGTTCCTTTGTGTCAACCGGTTTCATTAAAAAAGCCTTGATCCCGACTTTACGGGCAGATGTTGCATCCATTTTGGAACTGTATCCTGTACACAAAATAATGGGAATATCCTTTCTTAATCCCATCATTTCTGCGGCCAATGTTTGTCCTGACATTTTGGGCATTGTCTGATCGGTAATCACAAGGTCAAAATCATGGGGCCTTTGTTTGAACATTTCCAGTGCAGCCAGGCTGCTGTCCACTGCCGTGACCTTGTATCCCAGCAGTTCTAGTCTACGTCTGGTGATATCGATCATGGCGGTTTCATCGTCTACAACCAGAATTTTCTCAGTTCCCACAGACGGTTGCTTTGCTGTTTCAGGTATCAGGGTCGGCGGCAATTCAACTATGGGAAAATACACATTAAACCGGGTGCCACGGCCCGGTGAACTCTCCACAGCAATAAATCCGTCATGACTTTTTACAATGCCATGGACAACCGCCAATCCCATGCCGGAACCCCTGCCGACCTGCTTGGTTGTAAAATAAGGATCGAAAATCCGCTCCCTGATCTTCTCATCAATTCCACTGCCGGTGTCATGAACACAAAACCGGACATACCGGCCCGGCTTAAACTGTGGCTCATCGATAATAAAATCCTTTGATAATTCCCGGCAGTCAAGAATAATGGTCATGACCCCGCCGCTTTCATCCATTGCCTGGGCAGCATTGGTGCAGATATTCATGATCACCTGGTGTATCTGCGTGGCATCGGCAAAAATATTGCCACAGTCTTTGTGAATCTGAGATTTAATCTCAATTGTTGCGGGAATGCTGGCTCTTAACAGTTGCAGGGCTTCTTTTAAAAGGGGAGCCATTTGCACGGGAGAACGGTCCTGCTCGGACTTTCGGCTGAAGGCAAGAATCTGTTTAACCAGTTTCTTTGCTCTGAACCCGGCATTTATCAGTTCCTTGACATATTGTTTTTCATCGCTGTGCTCGGCAAGTTCGTCATATATCAGTTCCGAATACCCGAGAATAGCTGCTAGAATATTATTGAAATCATGGGCAATACCGCCGGCAAGCGTACCCACCGCCTCCATTTTATGTGACTGCCGAAGTTTTGCTTCCAGGTCTGCATTTTCTTTTTCAGCGATCTTCTGCCGGGTAATATCGTGGGAAATGCCAAAAAGGCCTATGATATTCCCCTCTTTATCCCGGTAGGGACTCTTATTGGCCAGCCAATAGGAATCGCTGTTGGAAATTGTTATCTTCTGCTCTGTTTGTATTGGTTTTCCATTTTTTAAAACCATGGCATCCGTGTGTTGAATAACCCGGGCGGTCTCCGGCGGGAACAGCTCGTCAGCCTTTTTGCCCAACACCTCTTCCAGGGATCTTTCCAGGATTTTGCAAATGGTTGCATTTGCCATAAGATACCGCCCGTTTAGATCCTTTACATAGACCGCATCCGGGGTTCCTTCCATGACGGCATTCAACAGGGCATTGCTTTTTCGTAACTCCGCGTCTGCCTTTTTCAGCTGGTCGACTTTTTGTTCCAGTTCACAAGAATAAACCCGGATCTCGGTAACCATGGCATTAAAGGTATCAGACAAGAATTCGAGTTCATCATTGGTTTTGACGTTAACCGATATATCAAAATCACGATTTTTAACCTGCTGGGCGCCTTTGGTTAAAAGAGCAATGGGTTTTGTAAACTGCCGGGCCATATAAAGTGAAATAACTGCCATAACAGCAATGGAAAAGACAATGAAAAAAATTGCCAGCAGCTTTACCTGGTGTAAAACCGAAAAAGCCTCTTCCCTGCTGACCTCAGCGATCAGGGCCCAGGTTTTATCCCCAACCTTCAAAGGGGTATAGGCGGAAAGAACTTTAAAGCCCTTGTAATTGAGTATTATTTTTTTCCCGGTTCTGCCTGCAAGGGCTTCCCGGCTTGCCAGAGTATCAATTCTGCCGGTGTTGGGGTTGGCAAAGGATGCTTTTGTGGAATGGGTTGCAGAATCCAGATAGGTGTTGGACCGCAGCAGCTTGTCCGGCCCCACAAGATAGGTTTCACCGCTGGTTCCGAATCCGGTCCGTTCCTGCATAATACTGTTGATTCTGTCAAAGGATCTTCTAAGAACAACAACCAGTTCAACCCTGTTCTCAGCAAGAACCGGCTTTGCCACAAATGCGCAGGGCTCTCCAAATGACGGGGCATAGGGTTCAAAATCGACAATTTCAAAAGATTTGCTTTCCATGACCCGGCGAAAAATGTTTGCCAGTCCAGAATCGGCATAACTGCCGGCAAGAATATTTGTCCCGTAATCATCATTATGAGCAGCAGAATAAAACACATCGCCCTCAGGGGAGACCAGCAGTAAATCGCTGAACCCGTAAACCTTTATATAGTGCTTGAAATAATCCTCATCCGTACTTGTCTGGGGCGCAATTGCTTCTTCCAGGTCCATGGTGGTGGCCAGGCCCCAGTCAAGGCCCTGAATTTGCAGGGGGTCATATTGGACAATTTTCATTTTCCCTGAAATATTGCTTTTTATTCCAGGGCCATCTGCCGCACCAATCACTTTTTTAACATAGGAATCATTTGCTTTTTCACCGGTTTTCCCTATTCCGATTATCCGGTCACTCCGGTAAGTCGGCTCCCCCCTGACATTGCCAAGGATAAAAGTTTCACCTGTTTTTCCCATCCCCTGGCGCCGCTGGGCAATGACGTTGATTGCAAGGGGGTTGATTTTTAAAATCACAACCCCTGCGGTTTCCTGGTTTTTATCCTTGATGGGTGCCCCTAAAAATGCAATCTGCCGGCCTTTGGATGGCAGATAGGGTTCAAAATCCTGGAGATTGATCTTTGTTTGCGCCAGTTTAAAGCAGGTGGCAAGGCCGCTGTCTTTCAAAGCGCCGGTCATAAGGTTCTGGCCCAGATCCGGCTCCCGGTTCAGGCTGAAAACCACATCCCCTGATGTATTGATGATCATCAAGTCATCATAACCATATTCGTGTTTAAACTGATCCAGGGAATTCCTATATTTGACCTGTTCAAAAAACGTATACAGGTCAACATCAAAACCACCGTGATTATCCATGACCGATGAAAAATCAGTCAATGCCCTGATCACAGTGGAATTTTTTGATATCACTGTGATATCGCTCAAACTTTTTTGAAAATACTGGTTTATCTGGGCCTTTTTATTTTCCTGGACCGTATTCAGTTTGGAAAAAGCCGCCTGTTCCAGGCTTGCAACGGTTTCCACCAGAAAGCAAATATTATTTTCCTGTGCAGCAAAAAAATCCTCCATCTGGGCTTTTTTCACTTCCCTGATACTCGTTAACTGGCCAAACGCAATGGATGACATCGCTTTATCAGAATATATAAAAAAAAGAACGCCGATAATGGTAAAGGGAATAATACTCAGAACCATAAATGTAACCAGCAGCTTGGTTCCGATTTTTGTCAGTTTAAACGGCATGGATCATTCTTTCATCAATCAGATGGTGGGCATTTGATGTCTTTGCGCATTTTAAGCCATAACGCCACCATGTTTCTGGCAGCATCTGCCTGTCCTTTTTTTGATAACGTCAAAATAAGCTCCTTAAAAAAATCAGGGTTTGCCCTCTGCCATTTGGCAAGCTCCTGTTCAGGGAATGCATGAAAGGTCACCTTGTTTTGTTTTAAAAACGCCCGTGCATTTTTCTCAGCCGCTTGTGTCGCTGAAATTTCCAACAGCCTGGCTTTTTCAGCAGTCTCCATAAAAATTTGCCGGTGCCGGGGTGTCAGCTTTTCCCAGGCTTTTTCACTGATCCACACCCCCCAGCCCGGACCTTCCCAGAGAACGACTTCAGTGATATGTTTTGCCAGTTCATAAATCTTGTAAGATACCACCAGATCAACTGAAAAAGGACAGCCGTCAATCACGTTTCTCTCCAGCGCGGGATAGATGTCCGGTAAAAAAAGAGGAACAGGCCTGCCGTTCACCGCTTCAATCAGACGCGGCATATCCTTTCCCCAGGTTCTGATTCTTTTACCCTTTAAGTCAAAAACAGATAACACCGGCTCCTTTGTAACCAGCAGGTACGGATTGAGCAGATGAAAAAACAAGGGTCTGATCTGGTTGTTTTCAGCCTCCATGGAAAACGCCGGGATCTGTTCCATAAGCGCCTTCATAATGGCACTGGATTGGCAGATATCATCCATGCCCATGGGAATGGAGTTGGGAGCTGAAAAAAAAGCAAGTTCCGACGGAAAGTATCCCGGAGACATAGCCGCCATATCAATGGCACCTGTTCTCAGCAACCCGAGGTTCTCCTTTGGATCACCCAGCTGGTTGGACCAGAAAATCCGAATTTGTATTTCATTGTCTGTTGCCGCCTTTATCTGGTCGGCAAACCATTGATCTATTTTTGAACCTGTGGTGGCTGAAGGAAACTGATGGTTCATTTTCAAAACAATTTTGGCACAGACATCTGAATAGGAAAACAGGAAAATACAGCCAAAAAAGAATTGAATGATGTAAAAAAATTTTGTTCTCATAAAGATTTGATTTAAATTTTTCGTAAGTTCTGTGTTTTTGACCCTGGGATCAAAGCGTTACCTCAATGAAATGTCTTACAATAACACGCAAATTGGCAGATCACAACCATCTAATACGAATTTTTTATTCCCATGAACAACAGATTGTTTCAATTTAACTTGACTTTATCCTGGTTTACTATTTTTATAAGGGTATAAATTAACACATAATAATCAAGGCACCCCATGATGGATGATTTTACAGATTCTCAAAAGGCTGATATTTTAATTGTTGATGATGA
>JAHJLN010000226.1 GCA_018821715.1 Pseudomonadota bacterium
ATTTGTATCTTATGGTTTGCTTTTCAGTTGTTCTAAATACTATATATCATTGGTGCCATTTTGGCAACAAATTTAACATAAAGGTTTTTGAAATACCGAAAGGTTGTCCCTCGTATTTATTCGCCATGACTGAAATTATTGACAATTCGGATAGTGCCAGATAGAGACCTCAAGCATTATGGAGACTATAATTTTCACATTTTTTATCATGATTTTGATATTCAAATTGAACTATCGACTTGCAATTGAAAGCCTTGCCCTTCGACAGCAGCTTGCTGTCATGAAGAAATCGATTCGCCGTCCTAAGATCCGCAGAAGAGATCGCTTTTTCTGGGTCATTCTTTCCCGCTTTAGGAATGGCTGGAAAAATGTATTGATGGTTGTTCAACCAGAGACGGTAATACGTTGGCACAAAAAAGGTTTTAAGTTGTATTGGAAATTCAAAGCTCAAAGACCAGGCCGGCCGTCCATTGATTTAAAAATTCAAAAAATAGTCAAAAAAATGATAAAGGAAAACCCTTTTTGGGGTGCACCGGTACTGCATGGTGAGCTACTTAAACTGGGTATTGTGATCTCTGAACGGACGGTTTCAAATATGATCAAAAGGTATAAGGTTGGTAAGCCTCCATCTCAGACTTGGCGGACAGTTCTAAAGAATCACATGAACAATACCCATGCCATAGATTTTTTTACTGTACCAACAGCCAATTTTAAACTCTTGTATGTGTTTGTCGTTTTATGGCATGAACGACGGAAAGTCATTCACTTCAATGTAACCATGAATCCAACAGCTCAATGGACTGCCCAGCAGATAATAGAAGCATGACCCTGGGATGCAGAACCGAAATATTTATTAAGAGATCGTGATGGGATTTATGGTAAAGTTTTCCAACAGCGTATACAAAACATGGGAGTAGAAGAAGTAAAAACAGCTCCTCATAGCCCCTGGCAAAATCCATCTTGTGAAAGAATTATCGGTAGTATCCGACGTGATTGTTTAAACCATTTAATTGTATTTAACCAGAAACATTTAAAAGGCATTTTATCAAATTATTTCGAGTATTATCATCACGATAGAACCCACCTTGGGCTTTCAAAAGATACTCCATTCAAACGTCAGGTGCAGTTCAAGCCGGAAAATGGTATATTGATCCTCCTTCCACGTGTTGGAGGGCTTCACCATCGTTATATGTGGAGCGAAGCTGCGTAATTTTAATTTAGCTGCAATTTCTACCAGCTAAAAAAAAGGATTTCTGTCAACAACTAAAGCTCTCAATCATGAGAAGCAGTATCTCCTTTAGTTTTATTAAACTATGGTTAATTTTAATATTTTTTTGTAATCTCTGCTCAAATTCAACAGAATGATATTTTTGCAAAACGATTAGGAATATCAATATTTTCAAATGGGATGAATTAATGCGAGGGACACCTATCAGAACGAGGGAGACCAGCAAAGAATAATCCATATAAATGATACAATTTAAAATGATACAATTGAGATCATATTCTAACCATGATATGGTTGGTTTATAAAATGCATTAAGAACTTTTAGAGATTGGAGCCTGCGAGAGGAAATTATGGGCAAAAAAGATATCATAGAAATTTTACGTAACTATAAAAATGAAGTTGCGAATCAATATAATATCCTGACCATTGGCGTTTTTGGTTCTGTTGCTCGTGATGAATCAGGAGATGAGAGTGATGTCGACATAGTGATCCGTATTTCTGAACCCGATTTTTTTATGCTGGCGGGAATAAAGGAAGATTTAGAAAAAAGACTTAACAAATCTATTGATATTGTAACTTATACAGACTCGATGAACCCTTTCTTAAAAAACAGGATAGACCAAGAGGCGGTGTATGCCTGATAATGAACTGATATTGGAAATTCTTCACCAAATCGAAGATGCTGCCAAAAAGGTCGTTCTGCGATTTAAGGTTATCAATAATCCAAACGATTTTACTGATACTGCCTCCGGGATGGAAAAAATGGATGCCATCTGCATGATGCTTATCGTTATCGGGGAGTCTTTAAAAAATCTTGATAAAGTTACGGAAGAAAAATTGCTATCATGCTATCCAGATGTTGATTGGAAAAAAGCAAAAGGGATGAGGGATATTATTACATATCACTATGCCAATATTAATGCTGAAACAGTGTTTTTCACATGCAAAAGAAAAATCCCTGCACTTCTGGATACTATCCAAAGAATTATCCACGAATTGAAATCCTAATTTTTTATATCAACTCAGAATTCCCTGATCAATAAATAACCTATATTCTCAACAATAAAAATGATGACGGGCAGTGCGCCACGAGGCGCACAGAGTGATATAGAATGC
>JAHJLN010000020.1 GCA_018821715.1 Pseudomonadota bacterium
TCATTTGTAATAACTACCCCGGAAGTGATAATAGCTTTAATAATATCTTTGTTTTCAATATTTGAAAAAAAACGGCAGACAGCGGTTGCGGTTTCCGGACCGATCCCATTAATTTCCTTTAAATCTTCTTCCGAGGTTTTCATTATCTCTTCAAGGGTTGAAAACCGCTCTGATATCAGTTTAGCGGCGTTTTCTCCTGTATGGTCTATTCCCAATGCATAGATAAATCGTCTTAAAGAAACTTTTTTTGATTTTTCTATGGCATCCACAACGTTGGCGGCCGATTTTTCTGCCATCCGGTCCAGATCCGCCAGTTTCTCTTTTTCCAGAACAAAAACATCTGCAAATGATCTGATCATGTCGGCATCCACAAGATGATCAACAATTTTTCGACCCAGTCCATCCATATCAAATGCCTTCTTGGAAACAAAATGTCGGATACGTTCTTTTAGCTGGGCTTGGCACGATGCATTCACACATTTATTGATATGGGATTTATCCAGTTTGATTTTTTCAATTTTGCTGTGGCAGACCGGGCAGTGGGAGGGCATTTCAAAGACGACTTCATTTCCCTTTCTTTGAGATTCAATGATTTTCACTACTTTTGGGATGACATCCCCTGCCCTCATGACAAGGGCCTTATCCCCGATACGGATATCTTTTCTTTTTATTTCATCTTCATTGTGCAAGGTTGCCCTTGACACCATCACCCCGCCGATATTAACGCTTTCAAGGATGGCAACAGGAGTTAAAACCCCTGTCCGCCCGACCTGAACAATGATGTCCGTTATGGTGGTGGTTTTCTGCATGGCAGGAAATTTATAGGCAATGGCCCATCTCGGGCTTTTAATTTTTTCACCCAATTGTCGCTGCAGCTCCATCTCATCGACTTTGATCACCATGCCGTCAATTTCATAGGCAAGACTTTCCCGCAAGGCTTCTAATTCCTTATAAAATTTTAAAACCTTGTCTATGGTCAGTGCGGCCTTTATGAGCGGATTAACGGGAAAACCAAAATTTTTCAACACATCCAGCATCTGTGACTGGCTTTGAAAAGAAAGCCCCTGAACAGAACCTGTCCCATATACAAAAATATCCAGGGGTCTTGTGGCTGTAATTTTGGAATCCAGTTGCCGTAATGATCCTGCTGCTGCATTCCTTGAATTGGCAAAAACACTTTCTTGATTTTCAAGACGTATTTTGTTCAACAGTTCAAAATCAGACCGCGTAATAATGACTTCTCCCCTGACTTCGATCAAAGGGGGGATTTCAAAGGTTGTCGAATGTAGTTTTAATGGAACGGATCGGATGGTTCTGACATTTTCAGTGATCACCTCTCCTGTGACCCCGTCTCCCCTTGTGGTTGCCTGTACCAGTATTCCGTTCTCATATTTCAATTCAACAGCAACCCCATCCAGCTTGGGTTCAACCGTATATAAAATATTTTTAACGGCTAAATTCTTAACACTTCTTTTATGAAAATCCAAAACATCCTGATCATTGAATGCATTGTCAAGACTGAGCATGGGAACCAAATGAAGGGCTTGCTCAAATGCCGAAAGCGGGCTTGCCCCCACCCTTTTTGTCGGAGAATCCGGGGTGGAAACCTCAGGGAATGCTTGTTCTATTTCAATGAGACGATTTAACATGGCATCATATTCACTATCTGAAATAACAGGGTCATCCAGAACATGATAGTGATAGCTGTGGGCTGTCAATTCTTTTTGAAGTCTTCTGGCTTCTTTTTTTATCGCTTCATTCATTTTCACACATTTTTTTAGCAAAGGTTATCACGGATTCGCAAGCTGTTTTCCTTGCTTCTTTAAACTGTTTTTTCCTGAACCCCGGGTCCCATTCCTTTGATGCCACACTGTCAGACACCACAAGGAGTGCGGCAATGCTTACCTTTCGAAACCCGGCAACACTAAAAAGGGCTGAACATTCCATTTCAACTGCCTGGGCGCCGAGTCTTGAAAAATAAGCAACCTTGTTTTGTGTCTCCCTGTAGATGGCATCCGTACTCCAGATGGTTGCTTTTTGAAAATCAATTTTGCATGCGGTTAAATGATCTGATAATTGATCCGTCAATTTTGCATCAGGCGTTGAACTGGGTATTTTTTCATCCAGGACCTTGTAGTTGCAGGATGTGCCCTCGTCCACAATGGCCTTGCCCACAAGGAGGATATCTCCAACCGTTAACCGGTTTGTTACTGCCCCGCACCAGCCAAGAACGATGATCCTGTCCGCACCCCTGGCAATTAAAGACTCCAGCAGCATGACGCCATAAGGTGCCCCGATAAAGGGTCCGGCAACAGAAATACCCTTACCACACTCGTTTAATGTCATAAGGGTACTTGTAAAAAAAGGCAGGACTCCTGGGTTTACGGCAGTAGATTTTATATATTTCATGTCCGGCTCACAGCTGACCATCACTGCCACAGAACCGATATCCGGTGCCCGCCGCGCACCCATGGGAGGGACTATGGATGCATTATTCAGGTCCGACCAGGTCGGATAATTCATCCTTTACCTCATCTATAATGTCATACATCCACATGACGTCTTCAATGGAAAGCCGACCGGCTTTTGCCGGGGCTCTTTCAGATCCGTCTTTCTTTTTTAAAATTCTGGGTCCCAGCTGGAGTTTTGGTTCTCCGTCACCATACTGGTAAATTGAAATGAGAAGCCCTGTTTCTTCATTTTTCCACTCTTTTAATTTTTTATCCTTTTCAGGATCATATCCTGCCATAACGCTCTCCTCTTCACTGCTCAACTTTAAATCATAGAAAAATCTGCAATGTTTTTAAACAATCCAGACACAGATGATAACAAAGCAATCCTGTTTTGTCTTAATTTTGTATCCTCTGCCATAACCATTACATCGTTAAAAAAAGTATCCACTATGGGTCTCAACCCGGCAATGTGCGAGAGTGCTTTACCATAGTTTCCGTTGATAATCAAATTTTTAACGATCTGATCCGCCTCATTGACCGCTTTAAACAATACAGCTTCCGAAGGATCTTCAAAAAGATTTTCATCTGCTGAAATCATATGGTTTTCCATTGTTTTTTTAAGAATATTTTCAACCCGTTTAAAGGTAATTGAAAGCGGTTCAAAATCCGGTTCTTTCCGAAACAGATCCAGCGCCTTAACCCTTAAAACAACATCCGGTATATTCTCAAAGGATGCCCAGAGCGCAGAATTTACCGCTTCTTTTGAAAACCCCATATCAGTTAAAATATTGACCATTCTGTTTTTAAGAAACTCTTTAATTTGAAAAGATATCTCTTCTCTTTTAGCGTTATCGTCAATATAGAGTTCAAGCCCTTTATCCACCATGGATGTCAAAGAAATCTCCAGATTTTCTTCCACCATGATCTGGATGACCCCAATCCCCTGCCGCCTTAGTGCATAGGGGTCGGCACCGCCGGTGGGAATCAAGTCCACTGAAAAGCATCCGCAAATGGTATCCAGCTTGTCTGCAATGGCCAGAATACAGGCAGTGGGGTTTTCAGGCAGTTTTCCGCCGGAATAAACAGGCCTGTAGTGCTGCTCGATGGCAAGGGCAACCGCTTCTTTTTCTCCGGCTTTTAAGGCATACGCCCTGCCGATAAAGCCCTGAAGCTTTGTAAATTCTATGACCACCTGGCTGACAAGGTCTGCCTTGCAAATCTGTGCAGCCCTGGCAACCGTCTGTACCAATTCTTCTTTACCATTGTAGGCAGATTCTCTGGCAAGATATTCACCAATCTTTTTAATCCGCAGGGTTTTTTCATAGACCGTCCCCAGTTTCTCCTGGAACGTGACTGCTTTAAGTTTTTGAACAAACGCATCCAATGTAGACTTGCAATCCACTTCATAGAAAAATTTTGCATCGGAAAGCCTTGCCCGCAAAACTTTTTCATGTCCCCTTGCCACCAGTGCCATATCTTTTGCCCTGGTGTTGTTAACAGCAATGAACATTGGTTTTAGCTTACCTTTTTCATCTGTCAGGGCAAAATATTTCTGATGTTCTCTCATGGCGGTGATCAGCACCTCATCCGGCACCTCAAGAAACTTGTCATCAAATTTACCCACTACCGGGAACGGGTATTCCACAAGGTTTGTCACAAGATTGATCAATTCATCATCTTCAAGAATCCGGGCGTGATGGTCCTTTGCACAGGCTTCAATCGCCTTTGTGAGAACAGCTTTTCTTTTCTCAATATCCGGAATAATACCGACGGATTCAGCAACCTTGATATAGGCATCGGCTGATGCAACCTTGTATTTCCCCGGATGCATGAATTGGTGCCCCTGAATATAGGAAGAAGATTTTATATTTCCCACTTTGAAATCCAGAACCTTATCCCCCAAAAGTCCGACCAATGAAATAATGGGGCGTGCAAAACTGATGGAAAGCGCCCCCCATCTCATGCTCTTGGGAAAGGGAATGGATAAAATCTCTTTTTCAAGAATGCTTTCAAGGATAACGGCCGCAGCCTCGCATTTTTCTTCAATAACCGCTGTCAGATATTTTCCCTTTGGCGTATCTTCAATCTTGATTTGATCAACGGCCACCCCTGCCTTGGCCGCAAATTTTTGGGCAGCAACGGTTGGGTTGCCGTTCTGGTCAAAGCCCACCCGTTCAGGAGGGCCTGTAAGGGTTGATGTTTGAGGCTTCTGCATCTCCATCACATCTTCCACCATCAGCACAAGGCGCCGGGGTGTTCCAAACGTCTGGGCAATCCCGTGATCAATTCTTGATTTATCCAATGATACCAGAATTTTGTTCTTAAATGCATCTAAAGCAGGGATAATATAACCGGCCGGGATCTCTTCACTGCCGATTTCAATTAAAAGTGTGTTCATTTTAATTTTTCCCTCCTTTTTTTAACAGCGGATGCCCCATCTCTTGTCTTTGTTCGATATATGCTTTGGAGCACAGCCGTGCAATATCCCTTATCCGTTTAATATACCCTGTTCTTTCGGTCACACTGATGGCACCGCGGGCATCTAAAAGATTAAAGGTGTGGGAACATTTCAAACAGTATTCATAGGTAGGGATCACAAGCCCATGTTTAATGATTCGATGGGCTTCTGCCTCGTATTTTTTAAACAGATCAAACAAAAGATCCACATCTGCAATTTCAAAATTATAGGTGGATTGTTCCACTTCCTGGCTGTGATAAACATCCCTGTAAGTGATCGTGTCATTCCATTTTAGGTCAAAAACATTATCCACCCCCTGCAGGTACATGCAGATGCGCTCAAGGCCATAGGTCAGTTCAACCGGTACCGGGTTTACTTCCACACTTCCTGTGACTTGAAAATAGGTAAACTGGGTAACTTCCATGCCGTCCAGCCAGACCTCCCATCCAAGCCCTGAAGCACCAAGGGTCGGTGATTCCCAGTCATCTTCAACAAACCGGATATCATGTTCCAGCGGATCTACACCCAGGGTCTTCATTGATTCCAGGTATAATTGCTGAACATTTGGCGGAGACGGCTTTAAAAGAACCTGATACTGGTAATAATGTTGAAGCCGGTTGGGGTTTTCCCCATAGCGGCCGTCTGTCGGTCGTCTGGAGGGCTGGACATAGGCTGTTTTCCAGGGTTCGGGTCCAAGCGCCTTTAAAAGAGTTGCAGGATGAAAAGTGCCTGCACCCACTTCCATGTCATAAGACTGTATGAGAACACAGCCTTTCTTGGCCCAGAAATTATTTAAGTTTAAAATTACATCTTGAAAATTCATTTTACTCCACTTTTTCAATAAAATATTATGATTAACATATGACAATACCTTTATTCTCAATTTTTGTGTCAAGAATTTTTGCCGTTTCAACACAACCGAGTATTTCCTGCCACAGGGGACTTAAACGTTCGATATCCTGCGCTTGGCCGATTGCCCAGAGACACCCGCCGCCGCCGGCACCGGTAAATCTTGCGCCGCAATTGCAGGCCATCGCCTTTTCAAACAACTTTTTCCCGGTATTGTCAAGCACATCAGGTGTCATTTCGATTCTTAATTTTGTCTCCTGGTTCATCAGATCGGCAGCCTGGCTGAAATCCTTGTTCATCAAGGCCTTTGAAAATTCTTTTGTTAGATCTGCAATTTTTTCAAATATGGGTCGCGTTTCACCCCTGACAAAGGATTCAACCCATTGTTTGTTAATATCTTTTGACACATGAGGAATTCCGCAATAGGCCACGAGAATATTTGAATTAAATGCCTTAATGTCGTCATCTGTCTCAAACACCGGAATCTGTTCAAACAGAGGAGATGTCTTTCCCATTTTCCAGACCCACAGATTCACACCGCCAAAAGCTGCAGCCAGCTGATCCTGCATCCCGCAAGGCACCCCTGCAACACTGGCTTCAATATAATGGGCAAGCCAGGCAATCTGGTCTGGAAAAATCTGTCGGTCAAGGGCTGTAAAAAATGCGGCAATGATAGCGACCGCAGCAGCGGAAGATCCTCCCAAAGCGCTTCTGGGCGGAGAATTGGATTCAATATGAATATGGACGCCATGGGCGTCAAAATAATTTGCCACAGCAAACATCAGGCCCATGGGATGATTGAACGGTGCTTCGTTTTTCTTAAAGACCGCACTTTCAAACCCTTTTGAGGATACCTTGACAAACCCTTTCTGCCAGGGGGAAAGAGATACCATGGTTCTAAGATCCAGGGCAATATTAAAGCTGGACGGCGACAGGTGATGCAGCGGCAAAAAAAATGTACTGATATCCAGAGTGCCGCCAAGATCTACCCTGCAGGGAACCGATGTATTAATCTTTTGCTGGCCAAGTTTTTTTTCTAAATTCATTTTTCCTGTCTTATCCGATTCAAAAATTTCAGACTTTTAAACTCCCTTCCAATATGAAAGGGGATAAAGGATTCCAAAAGTCTTGCGCCTTCCGTAATAGCAAGGCTTGAAAATTTTATTCTGTCCGCCCTGTTGATATCACTGTTGTTTATCCAGAAAAGCTGCTTTAACGTGCCTTTTGAAACCGTCATACCATATTTTGATCTTTTTTGAATACAATTTTGACAAATAATTCGGCCTTCATTAAAATCAAACCAGATATTTTTTTGGTCAATAAGATCAACCGGTGTTTTACAGGTATCACAATTTTCAATATTGGGTGAAAATCCGGATATGCTCATAAACCGAATCTGGAAAATAAGGCTTAATACTTCTTTGGATATGGTTCCGATATGCAGGGCATCAAGAGAAAACAGCAACAGATCATATACATCCGTCTGCACCCTGTTTTCCTCCAGCCATAAATGAATCAGTTCAATCCAGTAACTTGCATAAGCTGTTTTAAATACATCATACCGAATATTGGCAAACCCATTTTCAAGCTCAGCATGGGCAAGGATGGTCAAGGCATCTTTTTTCTTTTTTGGAAACGTGCATTGGATATGATTAACAGAAAAAAGATCCAGGGAGCCTGAAAATCGTTTAATACTCTTTTTCGCATTTTTTGCAATAACCGATATTTTCCCCTGGGATTTTGTCAGAAAGCTGATGATAAAATCATGGTCGCCATATTCAATTTTCCTGAGCAATATGGCATCCGTACTGAAACCAGGCATAAACAAAAGCCCTATATATCAAGCAGAAGATTGGCTATCATGAAATAGCAATAGACACTGACAATATCAATGGAAGTCGTTACAAACGGTCCGGTTGCTACGGCCGGGTCAATGTTGAGCCGCTCAAAAATAAGCGGCACCATGGATCCCACAAGGGCAGCGACGGACATGGATGTGATAATCGCAAGCCCCACGGCAAATGCCAGGGGTACAGAAAACGGCTCGGCGGCAAAAGTGAGTTTAGCGATAATCCCGATGAAAATGCCGTATATGATACCCAGGATAACGCCGACTGCAAGTTCTTTTGAAACGACTCTGGAAAAATCTTGAAGATTAATTCTTCCAGTGGCAATACCACGAACCACAATGGTGGAACTCTGGGTGCCGATATTTCCTCCCATTCCCATGATAACAGGAATAAATGCAGCCAGAGTTGTAAATTTTGCAAGGTCTTCCTCAAATCCGCCGATAATGAAAAAAGCGGCAACCCCCCCCAGAAAACTTGCAAACAGCCAGGGCAGTCGAATTCTGGTGCCCCTGAGGATTGTCTGGGTTTCAATATATTCTTCACCCACACCGGCCATTTTCAAGATATCTTCCGTGGCCGCTTCATGAAGGATATCAATAACATCATCAACCGTGACAATTCCCACGATCTTATTATCATCATCCACAACAGGAACTGCCAGATAATCATACCGTGAAACCAGCCTGGCAACTTCTTCCCTGTCTGTATAGGGTGTGACACTGACAAGATCTTTTGCCATAAACTCTTTTAATGGTTTTTCCGGGTGTACGACAACCAGCTGGCGTAAAGAACTGACCCCGACAAGTTTTCCATATGCATCCACGACATAGATATAAAAAGGCATTTCAACATCCAGATACTTGTTCTGTAATGCTTCAATGACCTGTTTGGCCTTTACCTCTTCTTCCAGCGCTATAAAATCGGTTACCATGATACTGCCGGCAGTATCCTCACCATAACTCATGAGCTGCTCGACATTATCGGATTCTTCTTTCTGCATTTTTGAAAGAATTTGATCTGAAATCTCATCATCCATCAGGGTTAAAAGGCAGGCGGCATCATCAGAAGGCATGTGATCAAAGATATCCACAAGCTTGTCGAATTCTACTGATTTTACAAATTCAAGAAAGAGGTTCTCATCCAGTGTAGAAAAAAGAAGGCCGATTTGTTCCGGATCTTTCATTAACCTGAACAGTCTTTCCCGGTTATCGGCAGACAGCTCTTTAAAGGCAATGGAAAGATCTGCCATGTGGGTTTTTTTAATAATATTTGCCAGCTGCTTGGTTGCACCGCGACGTAACAGTCTTTTTAAACTGGCGGTCAAAACTTTTATCTGTTCATTGTGCATGGGCTTCCTTAGTTTAACAAGGCAACAGCTAAATTAAAGCATTATTTCTATATGAGCCTTTTTCTTTAAAGATTCAAGCCAGGTTTCAAATTTCTTTTGAGCCTGTTCCCGGTATAAACTTTCCTGAATTTCATCATAGGCCTGTTCGTATGTTTTACTGGCTTCCAAAACAATATCTTCTACATAAAAAATTTGAAAGCCCTGGGCAGTTGAGATTACATTGGTATATTCACCTTTCTTTAATTTAGATATACTTTCTTTAATACTGTCTGAAAAAGTATGGATGTCAAATACCCCGAAATAACCGCCATCAGATGCATTGGCTGCGATTGAATACTGATTTGCAAGTGTGGAAAATTTGTTGTTTTCATCCAGTTTCTTTTTAATTTCCTGGCTTAGATCTTCATTGTCCACAAGAATATTTCTCAAGTGATGCTTTTTCTTGCCGGCATATTTATCAGCATCAGCTTCATATTGCTTTTTTATTTCAGCTTCCGTTATAATCACTTTTGATTTAACCGCATGATTGATTAACTTTGCCTGTAAAATCTGCTTTTCAATATTTTCACGATATTCCTTTAATGTCAGTCCCTCCTGTTCCAAGGCAATCTCAAACTCTTCCTGGCTCAAGGACTTGACTTTCTTTACATTTTCCACGGCATTGTTGATCTCAGTATCAGAAACACTGATATGATACTTCTTGGCTTCCTGCTGGGTTAATGACCTGTCAACCAGTGCATTGAGTATCTTTTGATGGATGTCCTGCACCATCTGTTTTTTCTTTTCATCCGAATACTCTGAAGACTCAATGTTTTTTAAGTAAGGCGCCGCTTCTTTATTTAATTGAACCAGGGTAACAATATCATCATCCACAATGGCAACAATCCTGTCAATAACCTCTGCTGATACTGACCAGCAAAAGCTTAAGCCTATCATTATCAAAGAAAAGGCGACCCAATTAGTTTTCTTTTTCATTTACACTTCCCTTACTTTTTTCAATATCAATTAAAAACGTTTTCAGTTTTTCCTTATTGATTTCAACCGGATACTGTGTCCAAAGCTGTTGTATCCATTCATCGTAAGACTCTTGAGTCTTTTGCAACCGAAGACGGGATATCAGTTCTTTTTCATTCTCAATCTTTGTTAAAACCAAGGCTTTATTGTCCAACTCCCGGCCAGTAGCAAGAGTATTGTTTTTATAAAACGCCACAATATCCTGAGGCGTGATTTCAATCTTTTTTTTAAGTTCCTGATCAATGAATTTCTCCATGATCATATTTGCCTTAAACCTTTTTTTCCAAAAAGAATATGATATGGCATTTTCCAACAACATCTGGTCAAAACTGTCTTCAGGATAATCCTTTTTAAATTTGTCCTCAGCCGACTGGACCTCCTGATCCGTAACCGTCACTCCTTTAGCAGCACTGGCACTGAGAAGAACAACCTCTTCGGAAAGCATTTCTACAAGAAAAATCACCATTTCATTATATTCTGCCGAATTTTCATCAATATTGTATGGGTATGCCGCCCTTTTCAAATCAAGCTCTTCTGAAAAATCCGCACTGGTAATGCTCATTAATGACGTTTTGATTATAAAATCCAATGGCTTTTGCTTTTCAGGTTCACTGCAACCGAACAGGAAAACACCGCAAACCAAAACCCAACAAATACAATTCTTTTTGAACAAACCTGTCATATTCTTTACTTCAACTCCAATTTTAATTCAAAAATAACCCTTCCAACAAAATTAGTAAGCGTACCACTACAATCTGCTTTTCGCAAGAAAATTCAGACCCATAGCCAACCTGTGTAAATCAAAAAGCAACCGGGGAAAAAGCAACTTTCAAAAAAAATGTCTCGATTAAAAGAAAAAATGGCATGCGGTTAAATGATTTGAATCTTTTGTGTTTTTCAACAGCTTTGGCTCTTGTTCAAGACAAATATCCTTTACATGCTCACATCGGGTATTGAACCTGCAGCCAAACGGCGGATTCTCCACAGACGGCACCTCACCTTTCAAAACGATTCGATTTCGATCAGATTCCGGATCCGGCAGAGGAATAGAAGATAAAAGCGCTTTGGTGTAGGGGTGCTGCCCGTTATTATAGATATCTGTTGCATCCGCCATCTCAATGATTTTGCCCAGGTACATGACGGCAATTGTGTCTGAGACATGTTTCACAACAGATAAATCATGGGAGATAAACATATAGGTCAGGCCTAAAAATTTTTGGAGTTCCAGTAAAAGGTTCAGTATTTTAGATTGAACGGAAACATCCAAAGCTGAAACCGGTTCATCACAAATAATGATTTCCGGTTCCAGACTGATGGCTCTGGCAATACCAATTCTCTGGCGCTGGCCGCCTGAAAACTCATGGGGAAATTTTGAAAGCGTCTCCGGCAAAAGGCCCACTCTTTCAATCAAATTCTTGATTTGTGAATCTAAATTCCCGTTTTTTTTCCCATGAATAATATATTTTTCTTCAAGGATCTCTTTGATAGTCTGCCGGGGATTCAGTGATTCAAACGGATCCTGAAAAATCATCTGCAGATTTTTTGCAAGTTCTTTTCTCTGCTGTGATTTGAGTTTGGAAACAACCTGACCCTTTATAATAACCTGGCCATCCGATGGTTGATACAAGCCCATAATGCATCTTGCCAAGGTAGTTTTTCCGCATCCTGATTCTCCGACGATTCCAAGTGTCTCTCCTTTGTTCAGCACAAAAGAAACGTCATCAAGTGCATACACCCACCCGGTGCGTCTTAAAAACACACCGCTTGTCACGGGAAAATATTTTTTAAGATTTCTTACCTCAAGAATCGCCATATCACCCTTACCAACTCTCACAAATTTATATTGGTCATATCATGACATACAAGATAAAATAAATATATCAACAATAATAAATTGAAAAACATTAAAAACAATTCTAATGTAACCATTGCATTTTTAAAACTGATGTTAAAGGATAGATATAAATGAAATCAAATAATGATGTAATTATTATTGGCGGTGGAATTATCGGCCTTGCCTGTGCGCATTATCTTATACAAAAGAATGCCGGTGTAAGAATCATTGAACAAGATGTCATCGGCTCAGGGGCATCTCATGGAAATTGCGGCCTGCTCCACTTTTCCGGCATCATTCCCCTGTGCTCACCCGGTGTTGTCCGACATGAGCTTTACCGGGCAATGCGGGGCAGATCTCCTCTATATATCAAACCAACACTGGATATGACGTTGATCCAATGGCTGATGAAATTTGCAATTCATTGCAATTTGACCCATATGACGGCTGCTTCAAAAGCAAAAAATGAACTCTTAAGATATTCTCTTGATCTTTTTGATACGCTTTTCTCAGAACACAGCCTTGACTGCGATTTTGAAAAAAAAGGGCTGCTGCTTTTATTTAAAGACAAAAAATATCTTGAAAAATATACTGCGACAGATGCGTTTCTCAAAAAGTACGATTTTGGTGCAAGCCGGCTTGATCTGGCGGACGCCCGGAAATTGGAGCCGTCCATCAGCAAGGACATTGCCGGTGCCTGGTACAATCAGCATGACTGGCATCTAAGGCCTGAAATGCTGGTGGATTCCTGGAAAAAGCATTTAATCAAAAACGGAGTCATTATTGAAGAAAAGTGTAAAATGCTGGATTTTGAAATCAAACAGGGTAAAATCAGGTGTGTCAATACGGTAAAAGGTCAATACAGGGCAGATGCTTTTATCCTTACAACAGGTGCCTGGGCCCCCCGGGTAAACAAACAATTGAAGCTGAATATCCCGGTTCAACCTGGAAAAGGATACTCCATTACTATGGAAAGGCCTGATCAATCACCAGGAATTCCCTGCCTGCTCTATGAAAGGAATATGGTGGCAACCCCATGGAAAACAGGCTACCGATTAGGCGGCACAATGGAATTTTCCGGATTTGATGACAGGTTAAATGAAAAACGATTGTCCAAACTTGTTATGGGCGCCAGAGAATATTTAAACACAACCACAGGCTCTCCAATCCTTGAACAGTGGAGCGGACTTCGACCCATGACCCATGACGACCTGCCGATTATTGACAGGTCGCCTTTCCAGGACAACCTCTTTGTGGCTACCGGACATGGAATGCTTGGGCTGACCATGGCAACGGGTACGGGAAAAGCAGTCTGCGATATGATATATGAAGGCAAAGCCCAAATTGAACTTGCGCCGTTTTCCATGGATCGGTTTTAGAGAAAAGGATCTGTCAGTGACTTGAGATACTTCTCACGCTTGAAAGGGGAAAAAAACTAAAACAATCTTAACATACATAAAAAAAGGGTTTTCCCACGAATAGAAAAACCCTTTTAAAAAAAAGTTTATTGAACCGTTACATTAACTGCTGCCGGCCCTTTTTGTCCGTCTTCAACATCAAAAGTGACTTTATCACCTTCATTCAGTGATTTAAAACCACTTGAATTGATGCCTGAATGATGAACAAATACATCCGGTCCATCTTCCTGCTCAATAAAACCGTATCCTTTAGAGTCATTAAACCATTTTACAATCCCATTTGCCATCGTGACTTTCTCCTTGCTTAAAGTAAATAATTTTAGTTTCAAACTTCAGGTCTTGCCACTCTAACAGATGGGTCTTCCCTTTAGAACGAAACTGCTAAGCCCTTCTCCAATAGGCTTTTGTAGATTATTATTGACTTTGAATTAAAAAATCAAGGATTATTTTAAATAAATTCTCTTTTTTCGTGATTTTTGACACCCGCCAAATGGCACGCAGCTGTATGATTTTGCCCCACCTTTCGTTCCCCGGGGACATTTTTTCTGCAGAATTCCTCAACCAATGGACAGCGATCTGCAAACCTGCAACCTTCGGGCATATTCAATAATGACGGGACATTCCCCTTGATTGTGGGAAGAATGGTTTTGGGTTCCTTGGCAAGAGAAGGGATTGATGTTAACAATCCTTTTGTATAGGGGTGCAGGGGATGTTTAAAAAGAGTTTTCACGCAAGCTTTTTCAGCAATTCTTCCTGCATACATGACGACCACATCATCACAGTTTTCCGCAATAACCCCCAAATCATGGGTGATTAAAATAACAGACATCCCGGCTGTTCTTTGAAAAGATTTAATCAACTCTAAAATCTGGGTCTGGACAGTGACATCCAATGCCGTGGTGGGTTCATCTGCGATAAGAATATCAGGTTCACATGCAAGTGACATGGCAATCATTACCCGTTGCCGCATACCGCCTGAAAGTTGATGGGGATATTTTTTCATCACTTTATCAGGATCTGGTATGCCGACTTTTTCCAGCATTTTGACGGCAGCAATCGTCATTTCATGAAAGGACAGTTCAGGAAAATGCAGTTTATAAATTTCAATGACCTGCTTGCCAATCCCGTGGACCGGATTCAAAGCCGTCATGGGCTCCTGAAAAATCATGGAAATTTTTCGGCCCCTGATATGGTGCATATCAGGGGCACTAAGCTTAAAAATATCCTGACCGTTAAACAGGGCTTTGCCGTTGACAATGCGTGAAACCGGTTTTGGTAAAAGCCGCATGATACTGAGCGCGGTAACACTTTTGCCGCAACCCGACTCCCCTGCAATGCCGAGAATCCTGGCCTTTTTGAGTTGAAAATCCACCTGCTCTACAGCCCTGACAACACCCAGCTCAGTATCAAACTCAACCACCAGATCCTGAACATCCAAAACAATCTTTTCAACCATAACCGACTACTCCACCTTGAACTGTTCATTTACAATTACCACCGGCTGAAAAACCCTGTTCTGTTTCATGGCATTCAGGGTTTCATTCTTTTTGTCGGTATTTATCCAGAAAAGCCCCCCAATATTACTGGAAAAAGGATTGAAAAGGTCGTCGGATCTTTTGGTTCCGTAAAACCGTGGCAACTCAATCCATCTCCAGTATCCACTCCTGGCATAGGGAACCATGAAGGTGGGCACAAATGCACCGGTTTCATGAATAACTGTTTGTATTTTTAATGAAAGACCGATTCTTTGTTCCTGGTTCAAGCTTTCCCTGTAGAGATCAATCAATTCATCCAGATTGGGATCGTCCGTATTGGTAATGTTGTTGGTCTGGGGTTTATGGGCATTATCAGAATGCCATCCCTGCCAATAGGAGGGTCGCATACTGGTACTCCACCCCATCCAGGCGACATCATGCTTTTTTTCCAGAATTTTTTTAAACATTGCTGTGGAATCCAGTCTTTCCAGCAGCAGCTCAATCCCGGCTTTTAACGCATCTTCTTTGAGCACGACAATTCGTGGCGTGTGTTCTTCATAACTATAGGTGATATTAACAGAAAACCTTTTTCCATCCTTTTGCCAGACACCATCCATCCCCCTTGTCCAGCCGGCATCTGTCATCAAAGCTTCCACTTTTGCAATATCATATTGTCTTGGTTTTATCTTGTAATCGGTATATTTCCCATACCCGGAAAACGCCTGGGACAGCCTGAAATAATCATTTCTCAACACTTTTTTTATGACCTTTTCAATGTTCATGGCATGGGCAAAGGCATAGCACAATCGTCTGTCTTTGAAGGTATCCTTATCCTGGTTCAGCCACATACCCTGTGCAGATCTCTCCTGATCATTAAAAAACCATATTTTATTGATATAACCGTTTTGAAACAAGGAAATATTTGATTTTTCGTGCCAGTACTTGGGAAAGGTCAGGCTAAAAACATCCAGCCTGCCTTTTTTAAAATATTCCCATTGAAGATTAAAATCCCTGATCACTTCAAACACAACCGTGTCAACATTGAAACGGTTCTTTAAATATTTCCTGTCTTTGGCCCAAAAATTGTTTTTTCTCTTAAATTTTATAAATTTTCCTTTTTTAAACTCTTTGATCTGATAAGCCCCGGTATTGGGTACAATCTCCCAATTGTATTTTTGAACAAAGGATTCATCAAGAACGCCAAAATAATGTTCTGGTGTGGGAGATATCCCTAATTTCAGATAAAGATCCGGTACGGCTTTGGTACTTTTTACGCCGATGGTATGCTCATCATAGACAATAACTGCTTCAATTTCTTTTGTGTAGTAATCATTGTACCA
>JAHJLN010000227.1 GCA_018821715.1 Pseudomonadota bacterium
AAAAATCCCCAAACTACCGTTGTTGTTATAGAGGAAGTAGAAACAGATAATTGGGGAATTGGTGGTGAGACCATTACTGTCAGAAGAAAACGTGGTCAATAATATAAGGATCGCATTTTAGCAGATTCTGAAAAATTCTTTTCCGGGATCTGACTGAAATGATTTTTTGATGTAAAAAATTTAATATGAGCTTGTCATATCCATTCCAGTATCTCACCAGGCATGTTGCAACTTTTTTTGTTGCGAGTTTGATCCGCCTGATCCCACATGACCCCGCGCCCGCCTTTCGTATGGGCCGATAATAGATCTGAGTAGGTACCAGGCCTATGAAAAAGAAAATACATGCAAGAATTATATTCTGTGAAATTAAAACTCTATAAGAAAAAAGTTTTATGTGTCATATTATGTATAGTTAATGAATATCCGGATTCTTAGGCCTTACTTGAAAAGACAGATTCGAAATTTGTGAATACTAAAAGGAATAATCCATGCCGATTTTTGAATTTGAGTGCAAAGATTGTAGTAATCAATTTGAAACAATAACAAAGGGTCAAGAAAAAACATGCTGCCCCCAGTGCAATTCATGCAATTTAAAAAAACTGATTTCAACCTGTGGTAGAATATCAGATGATTCCAGATGCAACTGGGATGATCCTAGCCTGCCAAGTAAGAAAGAGTTTCAACGAGAAAGATTTTAGCATAGAGGGTAAATGATAAAACATGAGATACAAAATCAATGAAAATATTGTATAACAAATTGCTACACTCTGCGCTGACCTATAGGTGCAGACAATATCGAGGTGGTCAGTCTTGAACAGAAAGTATTGGATATTAGTAGTAGCGGTGGGGCTTGTTTTATTGATTTTAGGAGTGATATTGAAGCAGTGCAAACCGCCAGCAACATCAACTGCTGCAAAGCCGGAATCGTCTGTCTCAATCATGCAACCCGTAAACCTCGGCCCTGTTATAAACACTAAGTTACGCGAAGCAGAGGCTTCATTTACAGCCGATGGCAAGACGATGTATTTCAATTGCGAGATGCGTAAAGGCTCAGGGGGCAACGACATTTGCGTGTCTTATCTTATCGGCCCGTTGGAAGAGGGACAATGGAGCACGCCCCAGATTGTAGCTCCGGGTGTGATCTCTCGGACCGATACGTTTGAAGTCGAGCCTATCATATCCCCGGACGGGAAAACGCTTTTTTTTATGGGCAGCGGTCGTTTGGGGGGGATTGGCGGGAATGATATCTGGTTCAGCGAGAATACCAACGAAGTGTGGCAATTGCCCAAGAGTCTGGACCCACCCATTAACGGAGTATTCGATGACCATTGTTTCTTTTTAAGTACAGATGGGAACGAAGCCTTCTGGACTTCGACCCGACCAGGAGGATTTGGCCGTAACGACATTTGGACGGCGAAAAAGGTGGATGGTGTCTGGCAGAAAGCTGTTAACCTGGGCAAGAATGTGAATTCTAAATATAGTGAGCACCATTCCGTACTCTCTCCGGACGGAAAGTCTCTTTATGTCACCTCTTCCCGCCCGGGTGGACTAGGTGCTGATGACATCTATGTAACAACAAGGGACAACTTTGGGCTTTGGAGCCCCCTGGTGAACCTTGGATCACCTGTTAACTCTGACAAGAATGATCGCTGTGCTTCGTTCACACCAGATTTTCGCTTTTTCGTTTTCGACTCAGATCGGGTGGGGGGCCACGGCAGCAAGGATCTTTGGTGGGTCTACTACGACCAGATAAAACACATCCGGTAGCCGAACCGAAATTAATGGTTAAACCGGTTAGCCCTCATGGTATTCCATTAATCTATTTTTTCGGCATTTTTTTTTGCCTGATAGGCTTTTGCAAGCCCACCGGCTGAGGTCTCCCGATAGAGCGACGGCAGTGCCTGCCCTGTTTCTTTCATCACGGAAACCACATTATCAAAGCTGATCTTATGCTCCCCATCGGATAGCAGGGAGAAATGGCAGCAACTCAGTGCCCGGGTGGCGGCATGGGCGTTTCTTTCGATACATGGAATCTGAACAAGCCCGCCAACAGGATCACAGGTTAATCCGAGATGGTGCTCAAGACCCATTTCCGCAGCATACTCGATCTGTCTGGCCGAACCGCCCAGAAGCTGGGTCGCTGCGGCCGCCGCCATGGCGCAGGCCGTTCCCACTTCTCCCTGGCAGCCGACCTCGGCACCTGAGATGCTGGCATTGCGCTTGACCAAATTCCCTATCAAACCTGCTGTAGCAAGGGCCTTTAGAATATCAAAACAAGATAAATTGAGCGTATTGAAAAGATAATACAGAACTGCAGGAAGCACACCGCTGGCACCACAGGTTGGAGCCGTGACAATGGTGCCTTTTGTGGCGTTCTCTTCTGAAACCGCATAGGCATAGGCGGCTATCAAACCATTGCTTCTCATGTCTGTTTTTAACATTTTTGCTCTGGAATGAATGGAACGGGCTTTCCGGGCAAGGCAAAGACCGCCGGGAAGAATCCCTTCTCTTTCCAACCCTCTTTCTATTGATGTTTTCATGATTTCCCATACTGTTCTGAGAAAATCCCAGATTTCTTTTCCTTCACAGGTTTCCACATATCCCCAGAAAGAGTCTCCAGATTCATGAAAATAGCAGAGCAGATCCGTCATGCAGGTTAATGGATAGAGGTGACAAACCGAACGGGATGATTCTTTATCCATGAGTGCTCCGCCACCAACACTGTAAACCTCCCAAAAACCGTATCGTTTTTTTACATCATCAAAGGCCTCAAACAGCATTCCATTGGGATGAAGGGGCAGCTCTTCCTCTTCTTTCCAGACAATTTCAAGGGATCGGGGTAAAATTGCCGCTTCAATCGCCTTGTCGGTTAAGTGTCCTTTGCCTGTGGCGGCAAGGCTTGCAAAAAGGGTTACCCGATAGTGAGCAGCCTTTGGGTATTTTTGCAAAAAATCGTGGGCTGCACGGCTGGGTGCCATGGTGTGGCTGCTTGAAGGGCCTACACCTATACGATAAAGTTCTTTTAAAGATTCCATAACCCTGACTTTGCTCCATCAATAAAATGCTGTTGCATATAAAAATATAGGATGGACACCCTTGTTTGCAATAGTTTTTTTATGCAACAAAAGAATATCCATGGCGGTTGCAGGTTACATTTCGTAACATTCTAAGGCCTTTTCAAAAAACAATTCTTGGTATATAGAAAAGATTAAACAAAAATTTTAGTCAATCTATTTGTTGAAATCAGCGAGGAGAATAAAACTGATTATGGAAACATCATCCGGGATAAAAAAATCCACTGCTTTCTTTTTGAGATTTTTAAGGGTTATTCTGGTTCTGGCTGTTGCTGTCGGACTGGCATACCTTCTTTTTTCGTTGAAAAAAGAGCCTGAGAAAAAAGAAATCGTTAAAACGCCTCCCAGTGTCAAAGTATTGGTGGCGACACCTGTTTCAAAAGTCATGACCATAGATGCATACGGCACTGTAAAACCAAGAAAATTAGTAAAGATTGCCGCAGAGGTACCTGGAAGAATCGATTATATCCACTCCTCTTTTATTGAGGGCGGAATGATTCAAAAGGGTGAGCTTATTGCCAGAATCGATCAGCGATCCTATAAGCTGGAAAGACAGGCAGGGGACGTCAGGATCAGGCAGGCAAAGACGGATATTGAAAGTTTAAACCAGGATATTGAAAATCTGAAAAATGATATGGCGCTTTCCCTGGCCAATTTAAATCTTGCTCAAAAAGAGCTTAAGCGGATTAAAGCGTTGAATGAAAATCAGTTTGCTTCGAAAAACAGCCTTGATAAATCAGAGCAGCAATATTTGCAGGCAAAAATCGGATTGCAGAATCTGAGCAACCGGCTTTCATTGACGGGTACCTTAATGGACAAAAAAACAGCTGCACTGGCAATGGCTCAGGTTGATTTTCAGAAAGCCGACCTTGCATTTACAAAAACAGAGATCAAATCTGAGTTTGATGGCCTTGTTCTGGATAAATTTGCAGAAGTCGGAGAATATATCAATCCCGGTCAGGTACTAGGATCGATATATCAAAAAGACAGCCTGGACGTGGATGTAAGTATTCCATTGGAAAAAATGAAATGGATTGAATCATTTTTTGAAAATGGAAAAATGCCGGAAGCAAAAGTGATGGTGGCCAATTTTAACAGTATAACCTCTTATGCATGGCTTGCCAAAGTCGCTCGTGTAAAAGCAAAAATTGACGAAAAAACAAGAACATTGCCCATGACGATTGAAATCATGCAGCCGGAAGCGAAAATAAAAGATATCTTTGATTTAAAACCAGGGGCATTTGTTAAATGCAGCATTATCGGAGAAACTTACGAGAATATCTTTGTGCTGCCAAGATACCTGTTAAAGCCGGGGGATATTCTTTTTACAGTAAATGACAACCATTTGAAGATGAAGAAAGTGACTGTCCTGAGAAAGTATGAAGAAGAAATATACATTAACAGCGGACTGAACCCTGGAGATAATATCATTTCTTCACCGCTTCCAGGCGCCCTTGAGGGGATGGCACTCACGATCAAACAAAATGGGAATTAACGCATGAAAGCATTGGGTAAATGGTCTGTTGAACACAGGGTTTCTGTGAACCTGATAATGATTTTTCTGATTGTTGCAGGGCTTTATACGGTTTTAAACATGAAACGGGAAATGTTTCCCGTATTTTCCCTTGATATGATCGATATCGGGGTAACATACCCTGGCGCATCACCCGAAGAGGTTGAAGAAGGGATCTGCATCAAGATTGAAGAGCAGCTCAAGAGCCTTGAAGATGTAAAAACAATGTATTCCACTGCGCTTGAGGGACATGGATCGGTCACCCTGGAGTTAAATGCAGGAACAGATATCAAGGAAAAACTTGATGAGATTAAAACACAGATCGATTTGATCGATTCGTTTCCAGAAGAAGCAGAGGATCCTGTTGTCATAGAAATAAAAAACAATGATCCTGCCATTTATCTGGCCATCTATGGGGATGCGGATGAAACAGTGTTACGAAATACCGCTGAAAAGATAAGAGATGAGCTTGTGGAAACAGAGGTGATCTCCCTTGCAGGTCTTGTGGGTGTCAGAGATTATGAGATATCAGTTGAAGTGTCTGAAGAAAATCTGCGACGGTTTAACCTCTCTTTTGATCAGGTTGCTGCAGCTGTAAAAACCGGGAGCCTTGATCTGCCCGGCGGCAAAATCAAGACACAGGGGGGGGAATTTCTGGTTAGGACCAAAGGAAAACTTTATACGGGCGAGGAGTTTGAACAGATTCCGGTTGTGACAAGGGAAGACGGGACGACCATAAGACTTGGCGATATTGCAACGGTCATTGACGGGTTTGAGGATTCCGATGTCAAGGCAAGATTTAATGGAAAACCGGCTGCCCTTGTTGTTGTCAGGCGTACTGACAGCCAGGACACTATTGCGATTTCAAAAACAGTAAAGGAATATATCAAAACCCATAAAGATTCCCTTTCCCAGGGGATCACCCTGGGCTATTGGTTTGATATGGCTGAAATGGTTCAGGACAGGATCGATCTGCTGCTTAAAAACGGAACACAGGGCATAATACTGGTGTTTATCGTATTGGCGCTTTTCCTTGATCTCGGCCTTGCTTTCTGGGTGGCGTCGGGCATCCCCATATCCTTTATGGGGGCTTTTCTTGTCCTGGATTATTTTGGGGCATCCATCAACATGCTGTCTTTGTTTGGATTTATCATGACACTGGGTATCCTGGTGGATGATGCGATTATTATAGGGGAGAATGTCTATACCCATTATAAAATGGGTAAATCAGCCAAAAATGCCGTGATTGACAGTATGGAACAGATCGGGGCGCCGGTTGTAATGGCGGTAGCCACGACCATTGTTGCCTTTTTACCGCTGATGCATATTACCGGGATTATGGGAAAGTTTATTTCCATTATGCCCCAGGCCGTTATCTGTATCCTTGCCATATCCCTTTTGGAAGCATTTATCATCCTGCCTGCCCACCTGAATCATGCGCTTGCCCCCTCTAAAACAAATAAAGCAAAGATTTACCAGATCTTTTTTTTCTGGCTGGAATGGTTGAAAAAAGACATTTTTGATGGACATAAATGGGTTCGGGACAGAATTGAAAACGCTCTGGATAACTTTATTTATTCAATCTATACTCCGGGTTTGAAATATTGTGTAAAAAACAGGTACTTTACCCTTGCCATCGGGTTCGGGATATTAATTGTCAGCATGGGGCTTCTGGCCGGCGGACATGTGCCCTTTGTCTTTTTCCCGAAAACCGACAGCAACTGGATTATTTCTGAAATCATTTATCCTCTGGGAACACCTTTTGAAGCCACGGAAAAAACCATCAAGAAAATTGAGAAAGGTGCCTTTGAACTGAACGAATTTTTCAGAGACCGGGTGGTTGACAGGCAAGATTTGATTGTGAATAATTTTTCACTGGTTGGGGTTATTCCCCGAAGGGACTGGAAGCCGGGCGTGTATGGCGGCCATTGTGGAGAAGCCTGGCTAGAGATCCAGCCGGCTTCTGAACGGCCTGATATCTCGGCACCCGAGGTGACAGCCAAATGGCGGGAGCTGACAGGAGACATCCTTGGCGCAGAGCAGCTCACCTTTTCAATTATCGGCGGTGGCCCTGGCGGAAATCCCATTGAGATTCAACTGGTTGGCAATGACCTGGAACAATTGGAACATGCAGCAGATGAATTAAAGGATGCCATCGCCAAATACCCGGGAACCTTTGATATTACGGATAATTTTCGGCCCGGTAAAATGGAAAAACGGATTCATATCAAAAAAGGGGCTAAATCCCTGGGGGTCAGCATGGCGGATATTGCCACCCAGATCCGGCAGGCATATTATGGGGATGAAGTTTTGAAAATCCAGAGAGGCAAGGATGATATCAAGGTAATGGTGCGATATTCCCAAAAAGAAAGAGAATCTGAATCCAGCATTGATGAGTTGAGAATCAGAACCCGTGACGGCAGGCAGATCCCCTTGAACCAGGTGGCGGATATAGAAATGAAAAGAGGGTATTCAACCATTCAAAGGGTGGATCGAAAACGAATTATTACGGTTATTTCCGATATTAATGAAGATATTGCCAATGCAAGGGAAATTGTTGAAGACCTTAAAATGAATTATTTAAGTATTCTTGCCAACCGGTTTCCAGGGGTGACTTATGACCTGGAAGGCCAGGCCAAAAGGACCGAGGAATCCATTGACAGCCTGAAGGTTGGATTTTCCCTTGCAGCAATGATCATGTTTTTATTGCTGGCCAGCCAGTTTCGGTCCTATATCCAGCCGGTCATCATTATGACGGCCATACCATTCGGCTTGATCGGTGCTATTATCGGGCACTTTTTTATGAAGATTGATATCACGATGATCAGTATTTTTGGAATTGTGGCCCTGTCTGGAATCGTTGTGAACGACTCATTGATTATCATTGATTTTATCAATTCAAATGTCAGGGAAGGCAAAAAAGTTTTTGATGCGGTTATTGAGTCCGGGCAAAACAGGTTCAGGCCGGTGTTGCTGACCTCAGTCACAACAGTTGCAGGCCTTTTCCCGCTTCTTCTGGAAACCAGTTTCCAGGCACAGTTTTTAATTCCAATGGCGGTAAGTATCAGTTTCGGCCTGATTGCAGCCACTATTTTAACCCTGGTTTTTGTTCCGTCTTTGTATGTGGTCATCCAGGATATCACAGGCATTTTTATTGTCAGGGAAAATGGAAGTAATTTAAAATAATGGATAGAGACCTGTAAAATGGATACCATATTTAATAAAGAGTTTTGGATCAACGAGTGGGAAAAGGATAAAACCAGCGATACCTACAGTGTCCACAGGGGGTTTTCCACCCCGGAATACTGGGATAAGGCTGCCGGCACGTATAACCAGAATAAAAAAGAAGTCCGGAACCGTCGGCTTGAAAAAACATTGGCGGCATTTAAGCGAAATAATCTGTTGTTTAAGGGAATGTCTGTTCTTGAAATCGGGTGCGGAACCGGCATGGTTTCGATAGCACTGGCAAAAAAAGGAGCCAGGGTGACAGCCCTTGATTTTTCTGAAGGCATGCTGGAAAAATTCAGACAGGATATCACGCCTGATATAAAAAAAAATATCACTATTCTGTGTGAAGACTGGCATAAAATGGATATTAAAGAAAAGGGGTGGGAAAAAAAATTTGATCTTGTGATCGCTTTCATGTCACCGGGTGTGGCAACTCCTAAAGCCTTTTTTAAAATGATGCGCTGTTCAAAAAAAGGATGTGCCATACGGGGGTGGGCTTCAAAAGGAACACACCCGATCCTGGCCGATTTATGGGAAAAAATAATGGGAACGTCCCTTGAAGATAAGCCCCAGAGTATTTTGTACAAGATCAATCTCTTGTTTTCATTGGGTATTTTCCCTGAGATTACCTTTGATACCATTGCGTGGAGCCAGAACACGACGGTAAAAGAAGAATTTGACCGGCAGAAAGCTTTTTTCCAAAAAATAAGCAATAAACCCGATGATGAGCTTGAACTTATTCTCCAAGATTCTCTTGAGGCCATATCAGAGGGCAATCGTATTGTTAGAACGCATAAGGGCCTTACTGCCACTGCTGTCTGGCAGATGAATCCTGGTGCAATCCCATGATCATATACTTAGGAGTCAAACTTTGAAAACCGTCATTGTATACGCCCACCCATGGGATAAAAGCTACAACTTTTTTATCCTGCAGTCCCTGGTTGAAGGCCTTGGGCAAAGCGGCCATGATATTGATCTTATTGATCTTTACAAGGAAGGCTTTAACCCGGTTTTAGGAAAAGAGGAGTTGTCTCTTTACAGTCAGGGGAAATTTGCAGATCCAAGGATCGGTGAATATCAGAAAAGACTTGAGCAGGCAGAACACCTGTTTTTTGTTTTTCCGGTCTGGTGGTATGATGTCCCGGCAATATTAAAAGGTTTTTTAGACAGAGTATTATTGAAAAACTGGGCCTATGAATATTCTCCTGCCGGACTGCCAAAAGGAAAGCTTGCCTTCATTAAAAATGCCACTGTCATCACCACCATGAAATCACCGGGCTGGTATTATCGGTTGATGTACGGAAACTCAATAAAAAATAGTTTTATCAAGGGAACATTGAAATTCTGTGGAATTAAAAAAATCAAATGGATAAAGATTGGTAACATCGAAAATATCGGCTCACAGAAAAGAATATCTCAGCTTGAAAAAATAAAAGGCTATGCAACCGCCCTATAAAAGAACCGGTTTTAAAAAAATAATTTGTATGGTTATTTTTTTCCTGGTGCTGGGAGCCGGCTGTACCATTCCCTTTTATTTTGAATCGCCGTCCATCCTTTACAAGTTTGGTATGGCCAAGCGATTGCTTCGTGCAGGAAAGATTTTTGGAATACTGGCAGGTATCCTTCTGGTTTTTCAACCGATTTTTATAGCCCGATTTTCTTTTATTGACAGAATTTTTCCCCAGGATAGGCGCTGCCGGTTTCATAAGCACACTGCCATTGTACTGACAGGCGCGGCGATCCTTCATCCCATGTTTGTTTTATGGGCTGAGAATTTTTCCTTTTTCCCGATGGAAATAAGATATTGGCCTGAGTTTTTAGGGATAGGTCTGCTATCCCTTGTCTGCGTGATGACAAGTATTTCTGTTTTTAGAGGTGCTGTTCACCTAAGATGGAATAAATGGTTTTTAGCGCACAGAATACTTGCGCCATTAATTTTAATTCTGTTTTTTATCCATGTGTTGAATGTCAGCAAGTCTTTTGAGTCAGGTTTGCCAAACCATATTCTTTTGCTGACGGTTTTTTTTACCACTTGTTGTTTTATTATAAAATGGCTTTTTTCGACTGCTTTTTTTAAAAAACCATTTCGGGTAATTTCTGTTACACCTGCAGCCAAAGATGCCTGGGCAGTTAATGTAAAGCCTTTATCCGGAAAGGTTTTCCCATATATTCCAGGTCAGTTTGCCTATATTACACCTGTTGGCAACCGCATGGCCAGAGAAGAGCATCCTTTTACCATTGCGTCTTCTTGTTTTACAACGGATCATCTCCAGTTTGTAATTCGTTCATGCGGTGAGTTTACAGACAAGATTGAGTATCTTAAGCCGGATGATATCCTTCTGATTGATGGCCCCTACGGGCAGTTCAGCCATGTCCTGGTGAAAGAAAAATTACCCGTGATTATGATAGCAGGCGGTATCGGTATCACCCCCATGTTGAGCATGCTCCGATTTATGGCCCATTCTCAGGATCCCCGGAAAGTTGTGTTGATCTGGAGCAATAGAACACGGGATCATATTATATTAGCTGAAAAACTTTCAGGTTTGACCCGAAAAATGAAACATCTGGTTATCCACCATGTGATCACCCGGGATTCTTTTGGCCAGGTATCTTGTGAGAGGATAGATGAACAAAGTTTAGGATTAATGCTCTATGGTTTTGACCGGCAGGCGGCTGTTTTTTTATGCGGTCCGCCTGCCATGGTTGCTGTGGTAAAAAAACTGTTAAAGGTGTTGGGATTTTCCGGTTCCAGGGTTTACACCGAATCATTCCTGCTATAGATTATAGACATTGGAACACCTCTGAAACTATTTTTTTATATCCATATTTAGCACTAATCATTTAAGCCAGGGAGACAGACCATGAAAAAAATATTGATAACAGCCTTTTTCCTTTTCCTGACAGCATTTTCAGGAACCAGCCAGGCAAATCATTGGATCCTTGACCCGGATCATTCCGAAGTGCGGTTTGAAATTCAGCATATTTTTTCAACCATTAGCGGGCGGTTCTCCGATTTTAAAGGGGAACTGGAGTTTAACCCGGAGAATCTTGGCACCAGCAGGTTTGATTTCAGTGTGGCGGTAAAGAGCATCAACACCTTAAATAATAAGCGAGACACACATTTGAGATCAAAGGATTTTTTTGATGCCGGCAACTTTCCCGTCATGACGTTTACATCCTCTGGAATTACTCATTTAAAGGATAATCTGTATGCACTGGAAGGGAAAATGAAAATCAAAGATGTAACCAAACCTTTGAAAATACAATTCTTTTATTATGGCCCGAAACAGCATCCGTTTGATGACAAATCCATGGTAGCAGGTTTTAGCACTTCTTTTGTTCTTAACCGACTTGATTATCATGTGGGAAACGGGAAATTTTTAAGCCTTGGGGTTGTGGGAGATGCTGTCAGGGTAGAAATTTCTTTGGAAGGATTAAGAAAAAAATAGAAGGATTTTTTTTAATGCTTTAACCCTGGGCGGGATTGCAATGGGGACAAAGATCGATTTTTTTTACAAAATCCCTGAACTTTTGAAAGGTCAGTTTATTCATTGCATGTTCCATCTGGCAGGCAGTTCGGTCTGCGGTTTCTTCATCAACCGCCAGTATCCTGTATAAAAAATCTTTTAAAAAGATATGGCGGCGTTCTATTTCCAAGGCGATTTTTTTACCTTCAGGGGTTAAGGTGACATACCCATAAGGCTCGTAATTGACAAGGTTGTTTTCTGCAAGTTTTTTTAGCATACCGGTAACAGAACCGCGTTTGATATCCATCTTCTCGGCAATATCCTTTGACCGGGCCACAGTTTTTGTTGTCTGCAGGTCAAGTATGGTTTCAAGATAATCTTCCAGACTTTCTGACAGCGGTTCTTTTTTGATCATATCTTTTCTCCAATTAATTTATCACCATATGTTTATAATTAATTATTTAGTAAGTCAAATATTTATTTTGTATGCATGTCTTATTTTTTTATTGACAGTATTAAAAGTTAGGTTTATATAACATTTAATCTTTTAAAAACTTAATATTCCATTAAAAACAAAGGAGAGCAAGGTTTGGGAAAAAAGAATTTACGGCAGATGAATCTTAATCAAACCGGTATCATTTGCCGTGTAAAAGCAAACGGCGAGCTTGGCAGGCGGCTCAGAGACATGGGATTGATCCCTGGCAAAGAAATCAAAGTACAGGGCAGGGCACCGCTAAATGATCCGGTTTCCTTAAGAATCATGGGATTTACATTAACGCTTCGGAACAACGAAGCTGACCATATTGAAGTGGAGGTACAATAAAATGGGCACAGCAATCGTGCTGGCAGGAAACCCGAATTCCGGCAAAACAACGCTGTTTAATGAGTTGACAGGGGGCAGACAGCATGTGGGAAATTATCCCGGTGTCACCGTTGAAAAGAAGCAGGGAATCTATGAGAGTGAGAGTGGAAAGTTTGATATCATCGATCTTCCCGGCACCTATTCTTTGACAGCCTATTCTCTGGAGGAAGTGGTTGCAAGGGATTTTTTAGTGAATGAAAATCCGTTGATGATCATCAATATTGTTGATGCATCCAACCTTGAAAGAAATCTTTATTTGACAGTCCAGTTTATGGAAATGGGGGTTCCGGTTTGCATTGCACTGAACATGATGGATGTTGCAAAAAAAAGAGGAATTGAAATCGATATTGACAAGCTTTCAAAACTCTTGAAAGTTTCAGTTGTTCCGACCATTGCCAGGAGCGGAAAAGGCAAGAAAGAACTCATGCAAACCGTTGCTGAAAAAGCGCATCAACCTGTGGAGCCCTTAATGATTTCCTATGGCCGGGATATTGATACCGCACTTGATAAAATGACGGCAATTATCCAGTCAACTGGGTTTTTAACCGATCACTACATCCCCAGATGGACGGCATTGAAATATCTTGAGAATGATCAGCAGGTCATTGAGAGGGGTTACAAAGAAGATATGGCCGTGGCTTTGAGACTGGATCGTATGGTTCAGGAGGCGACCTGCCACATTGCAGCCACCCTTGATGCGCATCCTGAAGGCATTATTGCAGATCAGCGATACGGATATGTCAATTCAGTACTCAAACAGGGGGTTATCAGGTTTTATCAGGATGAAAACAGGCTAATGGTTTCGGATAAAATAGACAGGATTGTTACCAACAGGTTTATAGGTCCTGTTATTATGCTTGCCGTATTAATGGGGCTTTACCAGTTTACTTTTACCTATAGCACAATTCCCGTCACCTGGCTGGAGAGTATTTTCGGTTGGATTTCCGGTATGGCAGAACACGTGTTGCCCGATGGGATGCTAAAATCATTAATGATTTCAGGAATCATAGACGGGGTTGGTGGCGTATTGGGATTTGTGCCGTTAATTATGTTCATGTTTCTGGGTATTTCTTTTCTTGAGGACACAGGATACATTGCCAGGATGTCTTTTATGCTTGACCGGGTATTCAGGATGTTCGGCCTTCATGGAAGCTCTGTCATGGCATTTATTGTGTCAGGCGGAATTGCAGGAGGATGCGCGGTTCCAGGGGTTATGGCCACCAGGACCCTCAAATCCCCAAAAGAACGTCTGGCAACCCTGTTAACAGTCCCCTTCATGAATTGCGGTGCAAAATTGCCCGTGTTTGCGCTGTTGACGGCTGCTTTTTTTTCTGAAAAAAAGGCGTTGGTTATGGTGTTAATTACCATGATTTCCTGGATTGGGGCGCTTTTGGTAGCATGGGGATTGCGATCTACAATTATACGGGGGGAATCCACACCATTTGTAATGGAACTTCCGCCATACAGGTTGCCGACCTTGAAAGGGCTTTTAATTCATACACTGGAAAGGACCTGGCAATATGTTAAAAAGGCGGGAACGGTAATCTTGTGTATTTCCATTGTTCTGTGGGCCATGATGACGTTTCCGCAACTCAATCAAACCCAGGCGCAAAAATTTGAAGAGAAAAGGGCTGACATCCTTTTGGCTGTGCCTGTTCAGGTGTTAAATGAGATAAACACTCCTGGGGGAAAAAAGATGACGGCAAAAGCGGTTTTTGTCAAAGAGCGTCTTTTGCGACTTGACCTTGAACAGGCCCAGGCAGCACTGAAAAATTCTATTGCCGGCCGTATCGGGATAGCGGTTGAAGGTGTGACCCGGTTTGCCGGTTTTGACTGGCGGACAAACATTGCTTTGATCGGCGGATTCGCGGCAAAAGAGGTTGTTGTGTCCACGCTTGGTATTGCCTATTCCTTAGGAGAAGTTGATCCTGAAGAGACGACTTCTCTTTCGGACAAGCTGAAAACAGAAGATGGCTGGGGACCTTTGACTGCATTCAGCCTGATGCTGTTCACAATTTTTTATTCCCCTTGTTTTGTAACGGTTGTCTGTATTGCAAAGGAAACAGGATCATGGCAGTGGGGTGCATTTTCAGTTGTTTTCAATACAACACTTGCCTTGACCCTATCCATCATTTTTTACCAGGTTGGAAAGGTTGTAATTGCTTGAAAAAAGGAGTTTTCTAATGGATGAGATTATTGTCGGTATTATTATAGCAGTGGCCATTGTTTTTATGGTTAAATATTTTATCACTACATATCAAGGAAAGAAATCCTGCGGTTGCAGTACCGGGTGTTCATGTTCATTTCCAAAAACATGTCAATCGGATTTTCAAAGGATACATAAGAAATAAGCCCGGTAAAACCCATTCCATCTTTTATTTTGTTGAAGCAGTATCGGTATGAAGAAAGGTATGGAATTTATTTTTTAAGTTGTCAGATAGGACACATTATTATAATAAAGGTAGTATTCATCGTTAGCATGGTATCAATTTTTCTTGAGAGGTGGTTTATGACTGATGACGACAAGCCGATTACACCAGAAATAGTCGAAGACGAGAAAGAAAACAAAGACGGCCAACTGGTTCAGCAAATCACAAAGCCGGATATTTTATATCTTATTCCCATTACAGGCCGCCCGCATTTGCCTGCGCAGGTTCAACCCCTTATGGTCAACAAGATCAGGTGGGAAGGGACACTGTCAAAAGCATCCAAAGATTCAAAAAATCTTCTGGGCCTGGCCTATTTGTCAGAAGTAAAAGGCAAATATGTATATAAAGAGGATTTTCCAAAAGTGGGCTGCGTTGTCAGGATGATGAATATCGTGGATGTGCAGGGGAATATCCAGTTTATTGCCCAGGGCCTTGAAAGATTTCGAATCAAGCGGTTTCTTTCTGACAAACCGCCTTTTGTGGTTCAAGTGGAGTATTTTGAAAAAATAAATGAAAACGAAGATGAGCTCAAAGCCTATGCCATTGCTATTATCAATGCCATCAAGCAATTGCTCTCATTGAATCCCTTATACTCTGAAGAAGTAAGGCAGTATCTGGGAATGTTCAGCCCGGACCAGCCGTCCCCGTTGACGGATTTTGCCGCAGGCATTACCACTGCATCAGGTGATGACCTTCAGGAAGTTTTAGAGCTTGTATCTGTCCTGGGCCGGATGAAAAAAGTAATGATGCTTTTGCAAAAAGAGATTGAAATCGCCAAACTTCAAACCAAGATTCAAAAAGACGTTAATACCCAGGTAGATGAAAATAAACGAAGGTTTTTCTTAATGGAACAGCTCAAAGCCATTCAAAAAGAACTTGGGCTGCAGAAAGATGATAAAACATCGGATGTGGATAAATTCAAAGAAAAATTTGCAAAGTTAAGCCCGCCTGAACATGTAGTAAAACGGTTTGATGAAGAGATTGAAAAATTATCTGTTCTTGAGACAGGCTCTTCTGAATACGGGGTCACCAGAAATTATCTGGATTGGATTACCACTTTTCCATGGGGGGTCTTTTCCGAGGATAATATTAATATTGAGCGGGCAGAGAAGGTTCTTGACCGGGATCATGCAGGACTGTCAGATGTCAAAGAAAGAATCATAGAATTTTTTGCTGCCGGCATTTATAAAAAAGATATTGCAGGGTCTATCATCCTGTTTGTCGGCCCTCCCGGTGTCGGTAAAACCTCCATTGGAAAATCAATTGCAGAGGCGGTTGGAAGAAAATTTTACCGGTTCAGCCTTGGCGGAATGAGAGATGAAGCCGAGATTAAAGGGCATCGAAGAACTTATGTGGGGGCATTGCCCGGAAAACTGGTCCAGGCCTTAAAAGATTGCAAAGTGGCAAATCCGGTGATCATGCTCGATGAAGTGGATAAAATCGGAATGTCTTACCAGGGTGATCCTGCATCTGCCCTGCTCGAAGTCCTTGATCCTGAACAGAATTCCGAATTTCTCGACCATTACATGGACCTTCGGATTGATTTGTCAAAAGTTTTATTTATCTGTACGGCCAATCAGCTTGATACCATTCCAAGGCCGCTTCTGGACAGGATGGACCGGATTAATCTGTCCGGCTATATTACTGAAGAAAAAATGTTGATTGCCAGAAAACATCTGTGGCCAAAGCTTTTAAAGCGGAACAACCTGACATCCAAAATAATCACCATAACCGATCCGACCATCCGCTACATTATTGAGGGACATGCCAGGGAAGCCGGGGTCAGAAGTCTTGAAAAGCTTTTAAATAAAATCATCAGAAAAAGCATTGTGACCATATTAAAAGAAAAGAAAGAGAAAATAAGGATCAGTATTAAAGTCCTGGAGGACTTGTTAGGGCCTCCGGTTTTTCAGCATGAAAAGCAGATGTCAGGCGTAGGCGTAGTAACCGGGCTTGCCTGGACCCAGCTTGGCGGTGCAACCCTTCCCATTGAGGCGGTGCGGGTTCATGACAAAACCCCTGGGTTTAAACTGACAGGAAAGCTTGGTGAGGTGATGCAGGAGTCAGCCGCAATTGCCTATAGCCATGTCTGGGCAAATCTGACGTCCTTTAAAATCAGTAAAAAATATTTTGATAATGCCTTTATCCATATCCATGTACCCGAGGGAGCAACCCCGAAAGATGGCCCCAGTGCAGGGGTCACTATAGCAACCGCACTTGTTTCCCTTGCCACTGGAAAAGCGATCAAACGTCCCCTTGCCATGACAGGAGAAATTACGTTGACCGGTGATGTTCTTCCTGTGGGCGGTATTAAAGAAAAAATTATTGCTGCACGGCGGTCAGGAATTAACGAAATTATTCTGCCGCAAGGGTGTATGCCTGAGTTTAAGACCCTTCCGGAGCACATTAAAGAGGGCATTACCTTTCATTTTGCAAAAAAATACAAAGATGTGTTTAAGATTGCATTTAATGGCCTCTAATGCGGTTATTGTTTTTTTAAAAGTCCCGGAAAAAGGCCAGGTAAAAACAAGGCTTTCCGAATGTTTGAGCCAGACCTTTGTACTGGCGCTTTACAAAGGATTTGTCAGTGATATTTTAGAGACAATAGAAACTGCAGGGGACAAGTTTCTTTACTTCTGGCCGCCTGGGGGAAAAAAAAGACTTATCAACTTCCTGGGAAACAGGTATGTTTTTTTTCCCCAACAAGGGCAAGATCTTGGAGAAAGGATGGCCAATGCCTTTGTGGATACATTTAAAAAAGGATATACCCAGGCCATATTAATCGGTACAGATATACCCGAACTTGGCAAAGAAGTCATTGCCCAGGCCTGCGAAATCCTTGAATCCGAAGATGCCGTGATCGGGCCTTCCGATGACGGCGGGTATTATTTGATCGGCTTTCGTAACACCACCTTCTCAAAAATGATTTTTACTCAAATCGACTGGTCTACCAAGGCAGTGCTGGATCAGACCCTCAGGGCCATGAACCAAAGATCTATTGACTGCAAGCAGCTCTTGAAGCTGAGTGATATTGATACGCATGAGGATTTAACCGCGCTGGCGGACAGGGTAAAAAAAGGGGGAAAAATAGGAACAAGAACGCTTGAAATTCTTAGCTCATATGAAGCCTGATATTTCCATTGTCATACCGGTATTAAATGAACATGCAGTGATAAACAAGACCATTAAGGTGCTTTATCATCAGCAGTTTTCAGGAATTTTCGAAGTAATTGTGGTGGATGGCAGCAAGGATGGCAGCACCATTAGTCGTATTCAAAACAAAGCGGTCATAAAAATCATTTCCCCCCCGGGAAGAGGCCCTCAGATGAATTCCGGCGCTCGAATGGCTTCAGGAAAAATAATCTTGTTTCTCCATTGCGATACAATCCTGCCTGAAGGTGCATTGAATGCTGTGCTGGACATTATGAAAAATCAGTTGGTAAAAGCCGGCGCATTTGATCTTTCCATTGATGCAAAAGGTTTTTTTTACAGAATGATTGAAAAAACAGCCTCTTTTCGTTCCCGTATTACAAAAATTCCCTATGGAGACCAGGCTATTTTTATCAGGAAAAATTATTTTTTTGAGATTGGACAATATCGCAACATCCCGATTATGGAAGATGTTGAATTAATGCAAAGAATAAAAAAGGCCAAAGGCAGTATCCGGATTATAAATAAGCAAACAACAACGTCTGCAAGAAGATGGGAACAAGAAGGTGCACTGCGCTGCACTCTCAGGAACTGGATGATTCTAACCTTGTTTTTCTGGGGCGTCAAACCTGAAAAACTGGCAGCGTTTTATAAACCTGAAATCGATCGGAAATAAGGTTAAAGTATATTTTTGTTTCAGGTAATGAAAACTTTTTGTATTTTTTTTGTTAAATTTTAACTTATTGTTAGATTTTCTGCGTTATTAAGTAATTTTTATATTGACAAACAAAAATTAAGTCAATATGTAAAATATGAATTACTATACCAAAGACTAACCGAAGGGGACTATCAATGCCTAAAACATCTAAGGGTACCAAGAAAACCATTGCTACGCCACCAACCGAGATAAAGATCAAGATCAATGGGTGCTGGCATAATTTTGAACCTGAGCGGGGTGATATTACATCGACAATGACGCTCTCCTATTTGCTGAGAGAGAAGCTGGGCTTCACCGGGCTCAAGGTTGCATGTGACGAAGGTGGTTGCGGTGCCTGCACTGTGATCATGGATGGCAAGGCCATCTTGTCCTGCATGATGCTGGCGGTTCAGGCCAATGGGCATGAAATACTTACCATCGAAGGACTTGAAAAGAATGATCCCATAGTGGCAGCATTTGCTGAACAATGCGAACCCGGATATGGTACTGCCCTTCAGTGCGGAATTTGTACACCCGGCTTTGTGATGAGCACCAAAGCCCTACTTGATGAAAATCCCGTGCCGACCATGGGTGAAGTAAAAGAAGCCCTTTCCGGTCATATCTGTCGTTGCGGATGCTACGCTGGTATTGCCCAAGCCGTAACGCACGCTTCAGAAAAAATTGCGAAAAAAGGAGAAGTATCATGAAGCAGCCCTACACACCGCGGCCGAACTCGAATCGCAAATTTGTCGGTGGTTACCGACCCAAAATTGATGCCTGGGAAAAGGCCCGGGGGAAAGTAGAATATGTCGATGACATAACACTCAAAACTCGGTTCCCCGGTATGCTTTATGCCAAGGTCCTGCGCAGCCCCCATGCCCATGCCCGCATCACGGACATTGATGTGAGCCGGGCTGAACAGCTTCCCGGCGTTGTCTCCGTGATGACTTACAAGGACCCGGAATTCACCTCACTTCGGCCCACCAACGCTGGTTGGACCGATGGCGTAGATACGGTATCCTATGATAGGAAGATGTGGCGGGACTTCAATGATCGTCGAGTGCTGGGCGACTATGCCTGCTGGGTTACAGATGAAGTAGGCGCTGTTGTGGCCGCCGAAAGCGAAGAAATCGCTGATGAAGCAATTCGATTGATCGATGTCCAATGGGAGGTGCTTCCCTTTGTCCTTGATCCCATCGAAGCCATGAAGCCGGGGGCTCCCCTGATTCATCCGGATATGACACAGACCAATGTTTTGCCCCCGGAAAAAATGGGGGGAGATGATGTCTTTTTGAACAAAGGCGACGTTGATGCCGATTTTGCAGAAGCCGAGGTGGTTATCGACGGTACCTCGATCCATCACAACGCCACACAGGCATCCCTTGATAATTGGTGTTGTCTTGTTGACTGGACAGAGGAAAAATTCACCCTCTACTCCAATTCCTTTGAAGCGGATCAAACACGCATGCATATCAGTGAAATGCTCGACCTGCCGTTGCACAAGGTAACCGTGATCAGTTCCTATGTCGGCGGTCAGTTTGGCCGGGGAGATACCGGGGAGCAGCCTTTTTTCCTTTTTACAGCCATTCTTTCCAAAAAAACAGGCCGTCCTGTAAAGTTCAGACATACCCGTCGGGAAAGTTTCCACGATTCACGTCAACCCTCCATCTATTATGGAAAGGTTGGTGCTAAAAAAGACGGTACCATCACCTCCTTGTACTTTAAATCCATCGGCAATACCGGTGCCTATGCAGATCACTCTATTTTTGCGCTGAAATTCGCTCCCCTGGAAATCTCGGAAGTGTCTTTTGCCCATATACCCAATGTGAAACTGGAATCCTATGCTGTTTATACCAACAAACTGCCTGCCTGTATGATGCGGGGCGTCGGGAATTCTCAGTTTAATCTTATTTTCGGACACATCGTCGACCTGCTGGCTGAAAAGCTGGATATGGATCCCATTGATCTTTGCATCAAAAATTTCGGACACGAATGGGAAACCCTTCCGGATAAAAGTTTGATGGAAGTGCTTAGGCAGGGCGCCGAAAAGATCGGATGGCGTAAAAAGCGCAACAAACCCGGTCAGGGACCAACCTATGACAAGACCAAGAAACGAGGAGTAGGGTTTTCACTGCATCCGGCATGGCATGCGGAATGGCAGGAAGTTCGACGGGGACATATTCCGATTTCCATTATCCTGAATCCTGACGGTACTGTAATCCTCAACGCACCCACCGTTGAAACCGGAACCGGCTCGAATACCTGCAATGTTCTGGGGTGTGCAGAAGCCTTGAATTTTCTGGGCGTTACGCCCGAGAAAATCCTCTGGAATCACGTGGTGAATACAGATACCAGCCTGAAAGACTGTGTGCAGACCGACAGCTCCGTATCTTATCTGCAGTCTGAAGTGATCGCCGCTGCTGTGGAAGAGCTTAAAAAAGAGATTTTCGACAGAGCGGAGCCTGTTCTCAAGGCCAAATCCAAGGATCTGGACATTGTTGACGGCCGAATTTTTGTCAAGAAAAACCCGGACCAGGGTCTTACCGTGAAAGAACTGCTGTTTCAAGGTGATCTGGTGCCCATCGTGGTAACCAAGAGCAAATTGGCCAATGCTGAAAAAACAGGTGTTCCTTACTTTGCCAATTTTGCCGAAGTGGAAGTGGATACAGATACTGGAAAAGTTGACGTACTGCATCTGGTGGTCATCAACGACTGCGGAACAGTCATGTTTGCTTCCGGCGCAGAAGCCCAGCAGGTGGGGGGCCAGGTTATGGGTATGGGTGAGACCCTGACGGAAGAAATCATTTATGACGAAACAACCGGAGTCCCCCTCAATTTTAATTTTATTGATTACAAGATTCCAACCATAGTGGACATGCCTGATATTGATCCCATCCTTCTTGAGATCTGGAAGGGAGCGGGAGAATACGGCGCATGCGGAATCGGCGAAGGCACCCTGACATGCACACCGCGGGCCATCATGAATGCAATCTATAATGCCATTGGTGTCAGAATTAATGATATTCCGATCAAGCCCGAGAAAGTACTCCGGGCTCTGGGAAAGGTTTAAGGAGAAAAAGATGACGCTCAGAAACTTCAAACACATATCAGCTTCGTCTCTCAAGGAAGCCACGGCCATCTTGTCCAGGGGAAATGGAAAAGCAGTTGCCATTGCGGGCGGGACAGACTTGCTGGGAGTACTTAAAGACAAAATTCATGCCCAGTCTCCTGAGGTCGTGGTGGATCTCAAGACTATTCCAAGACTGAACTATGTGAAGGCAACAAAAACAGGGCTTTGCATCGGCGCCCTGACCACCCTCACAGACATATGCAAAAATGAAACAATCCAGGACCAGTATGCATTGTTGGCACAAGCCGCCAGATCCGTGGCTTCCCCCCAGCTTAGAAATATGGGTACCCTTGGCGGCAACATCTGCCAGGAGCCCAGATGCTGGTATTATCGTGCTCCCGACGATTTGTTTCATTGCCTGAGAAAAGGCGGCAACAAATGCGGTGCACTCCTTGGGGAGAATCGATATCATTCGATTTTCGGCAGCGTGAGGGTGGCACAACCTGCCTGTTCTGAAACCTGCCCTGGAAATATCGAAATCCCGGCTTACATGGATTATGTCCGCAAGGGAGACCTTCGCAGCGCCGCTCTGATCATACTTGCAAATAACCCCATCCCGGCGATTACCGGCCGGATATGCCCGCATTTATGTGAATCCAAATGTAACCGTTCCGAGTTTGATGAAGCTGTTTCCATTCGGAATGTTGAACGGGTTGTGGGGGACTATATTCTTGACAATGCAGCAGAATTGTTACCACCACCCACAAAGCAGCTTAAGAAGAGTGTGGCCGTTGTGGGTGCAGGTCCTGCCGGCATATCTGCGGCATATTATCTTAGAAAAGCCGGATACCAGGTCACAGTGTATGACAAAATGCCGGAAGCAGGCGGTATGCTAACCTATGGTATTCCGGCCGACCGTCTTGCCAAAGATGTCGTTAAAAAACAGATCAGCGCCTTTGAGGCCATGGGCATTGAATTCAAGTTCAATGTCACGGTGGGTCAAGAGGGCGTCACCCTGAAAGACCTTCGGACAAAATTCACAAGCGTGTTTCTGGCTTCAGGTGCATGGGGAGAGAGAACCCTTCCTATGGAAAAAGCAGAACTTCTCACCCCGGGTATTGATTTTCTGGCCTCCATGGGACTGGGTAAAAAACCCGCCATCGGCAAAAAAGTGCTGGTCGTCGGCGGTGGCAATGTGGCCGTTGATGTTGCCGTTACTGCCAGACGTCTGGGTGCAGAGCAGGTCACCATGGTCTGCCTGGAATCCCGGGACACCATGCCGGCATTTGAAGAAGAAATCGCAGAGGCCCTCCATGAAGGCGTAACCATCCAGACGACTTTTGGTCCCAATAAAATTATGGAAAAAAAGGGCAGCCTCACCGGGATGGAAGTTGTCAGCTGCACATCGGTGTTTGACGAGAAGGGTCAGTTTAATCCCAAGTTTGATCCTTCTGTAAAACAGATCATTGAGGCTGACCAAATCATCCTGGCCATCGGTCAATCAACTGATATCTCCTATGCCGGAGATAAGATAAAAAACAACCGAGGCTGGATTGTCATTAATGAAGAGACCCGAGCCACAAACATGAAAGGCGTTTATGCCGGTGGTGATATCACCTCAGGTCCTGCGTCCGTCATCCATGCCGTTGCTGCCGGGCGTAAAACCGCTCATTCCATCGCCAAGATCACGCCTGAAACCAGTATGCCCATGGGACAATCCCTTGAGGTGCATTGTGCAAGCCATGATAAATGTTCGAGAACCTTGAACATAAACGGTCCTGACGACATTCGCTCCGAAGCTGCCCGTTGCGTGAACTGTGGGTGTATTGCGGTGAATGCATCCGACATGGCGCCGGCTCTCATGGCACTGGGAGCAAAGATCAAAACTACCAAAAGAACGCTTGCCGCAGATGATTTTTTTGCTGCAAACATAATGAAGTGCACTGTTCTTGAGCCTGATGAACTTGTAGAGGAAATACAAATTCCTGCCCCGGCAAAAACAAACCGGCAGGGCTACAAGAAATTTAGAATACGGAATGCAATTGATTTTCCCATTGTCAGTATGGCCTATTCCTTCAGTTATGACGGCCAGGTCATTAAAGATGCCAATATTGTATTCGGCGCCGTGGCTCCTATTCCATTGAGAGCCCAGGCAGTTGAAGCGTATCTTGAAGGCAAACCAGCCAGCGATGAAACGGCCATAGCAGCGGGTGAGGTTGCAGTGGTGGAAGTTAAGCCGCTTTCTAAAAACATGTTCAAAGTGCAAGTTGTGAAAGCCTTGCTCAGGAAAATGCTTGTGTGAACGTTCTCTCTCCCTGATGATCTCATCGGTCATCCAGGGGGGGGGTGATTGACGGAAAGGTATGAATAAATATTATTTGACAGCATTTTTTTAAAGAAGATAAGTTTTTGGCTTAAGTTGTGGCATATGCTTTTGTACAATTAGTTCAAGATAGTTGGAACATTGACCAGACACATGGTAATGGTTGTCAAATTGGTTAAATGTTAACAAATCATCAGCAAAGGAGATAGGTAGAATGAAACGACGCGAATTTATTAAAAAAGTTGGAGTAGGAACTGCTACAGCGATAGCTGCAACAGCAGTATCGGTACCATCTGCAATTGCGGGGAAAAAAACAACCATCAAATGGCGGATGCAGACCTATGCTGGCAATGCCTTGGCCGAACATGTCATTAAACCGTCCATTGACGCGTTTAATAAAGCTGCCAACGGGGAGATGATTATCGAGCTGTATAATGCCGATCAACTTGTGCCCCAGGGTGAATTATTCAGGGCAGTTGCCAAGGGTACTATTGACGCTGCCCAGAGTGACGATGACTCAATGGCAGCCCCGGTTGATATCTCTGTATTTGCAGCATATTTTCCCTTTGCTACCCGCTATTCCCTGGATGTTCCAGCACTTTGGAACTGGTGCGGCTTGAATGAAATCTGGGAAGAAGCATATTCTAAAATTAAAGGCGTCACCTGGTTGAGCACCGGTGCCTGGGATCCCTGTAACTTTTCAACCTCCAAGCCGATAAAAAGTGTTGCAGACCTTAAAGGCCTGAGAGTATACACTTTCCCCACAGCGGGGAAATTTTTGCAGCAATTCGGTGTCATCCCCATGTCTCTGCCCTATGAGGACGTACAGATGGCAATACAGACGGGTGAACTTGACGGTGTCTGCTGGTCCGGAATTACCGAGGTTTATACGGTTGGCTGGGCCGATGTCTGCAAGTATTATCTCACCAATCCCATAGCAGGTGCATGGGCTGGTTCATACTTTGCAAACAGTGATAAATGGGATGCCCTGCCCGAGCACCTGAAAACATTGTTCAAGCTCAGCATGGACAGTTCACACTACTACCGTCAACACTGGTACTGGTATGGAGAAGCAAAATACCGTACCAGAGGCGGCAAGATGGCACTGACCACCATCCCTGAAGAAGACTGGAAGTCTGTCGAGGCGGCAGCTTACAAATTATGGGATGAGGTTGCAGCCAAGAGTCCAAGAGATGCCAAGGTAGTGGCTATTCTAAAAGAATATGCCAAGACCATGGAAGCAGCCGGACCTCCATACCGGTATTAAGAAAATAGCGGTCAGACAGTAATTAATATTAATATGGCACCAGACTTCCCTGTCTTTAAATCATAAACAAGACAGGGAAGTCTGATCCGGAATAATCCGATATTGAGCAATTATTTGCCAGGAGATGTATTGAAGCGTAAATAATTGCTCAATTTTCTCAAGCATAGAGGAACTGAATTTAAAGGTGCAGCATGTTTAAACCAATTAAAATTTTTGTACGATCCGTTGATGCTACGAACACAGTTGTTGGTATTTTTGCAATGTATCTGATTTTTGCCCTGGGCGGCATCCTGTTGTTTGAATCTGTATCCAGAACCATCTTTGACCTGCCCCACATCTGGGCTGTGGAAATAGCGCAGTTCATTATGGCCGCTTATTACCTGCTCGGCGGCGGATACTCCATGATTATTGACGGACATGTCAGGATGGACCTGCTCTATGGCCGGTGGACAAAACAGAGAAGGGCTGTGGCCGATCTTATTACCGGCCCCATCCTCATTTTTTACATGGTGGTTCTCCTTATCGGCTCCCTTTCCAGCCTTGATTATGCCATTGAATATAACCAAGTCAACTATACTCCGTGGGGGCCGCCGCTGACTCCCATCAAGTTAATCATGACCATTGGAATAGTACTGATGCTTTTGCAGTGCATTGCAGAATGGTTCAAAGACCTTGCGACTGCCATGGGGGAGAAAATATAATGAGTCATGAATTAATTGCTTTTATGATCTTCTCTTCTATGATTCTCATGCTCCTCACAGGGCAACGCGTCTTTGCCGCCATCGGTGGTGTGGCTGCTCTCTTTTCTCTTCTTCTATGGGGGAATGGCGGCGTAGAGATGCCGTTCAACGCAAGTTTTGTGCTGTTGAACTGGTATCCCCTCCTGACCTTGCCCCTGTTTATTTACATGGGGTACATGTTTTCAGAATCAGGGATCGCAAGTGACCTCTATCGCATGTTCCACGTCTGGACCGGACCGGTAAATGGCGGTCTGGCTATCGGAACCATCGGCCTGATGGTGGTCATATCTGCCATAAACGGCTTGAGTGTGGCCGGCATGGCCATTGGTGCCAGTATTGCCATGCCGGAAATGCTGAAACGGGATTATGACAAGGTAATGGTAACCGGCGTTATTCAGGCCGGCAGTTCTCTTGGTATCCTGGTCCCGCCGAGTGTGGTTCTTGTCCTCTATGGAATGATCGCAAGGCAGAACGTCGGCCGGTTATGGATGGCCGGTGTTTTCCCCGGTCTTTTGCTTGCATTTTTGTTTATTGCCTATATTCTTATCCGATGCAAAATGAATCCATCGCTGGGACCGGCTTTATCCCTGGAGGAACGACAAAAGATCTCCTGGAAGGAAAGGTTTGTCCTGCTAAGGGCCGGGATAGTTCCCATCCTCATCATGGTTTCCATGACCGGACTTTTCCTGGCAGGTGTCACAAGCCTGGTTGAATGTTCAGCTGCTGGCGCGGCCGCCACAACACTGGCAGCCGTCATCAAGCGCAGGTTAACCTGGGAGGTCATGCAGGACACTCTGCGCAATACGCTGAGTGTCAGTTGCATGTTCATGTGGGTTATCCTAGCAGCCCTTTGTTTTGGGGCTGTCTTTGACGGCCTTGGCGCTGTGCATGCTATAAAAACCCTATTTCTGGATCAGTGGCATTTAAGCCCGTGGGGCGTATTGATCATGATGCAGGTGAGTTATATACTGATGGGGATGTTCCTGGATGATACAGCCATGCTTATCATTGTTGCGCCTCTTTACGTCCCTTTGGTTATCAGCCTAGGGTTTAACCCGATCTGGTATGGCGTTCTTTATACTATCACCTGCCAGATTGCTTACATGACGCCTCCTTTTGGGTATAACCTGTTTTTGATGAAGGCCATGGCCCCTCCGGAGGTAACATTGGCAGATATCTACCGTTCCATTATTCCCTTTGTGCTGGTCATGATTTTTGGTCTGACCCTGGTCATCATTTTCCCCCAGATCGCTTTATGGCTGCCCAATGCATATTTTGGTAAATAATTTTTAAAAACAAATCCATGGTATTATTTATGCCCTTTGTATTGCTGATGTGTGTTGACCTGGCTCATATTATGATGTTCCCCCAGACTGCTCTGTGGTTACCCGAGCTGTAGAATGGAAAAAAAATCAGGAGTTCTTTTGAATGAAATATTATGAAAAAGCAAAAATAAAAGCCGTTCCGGTCCAGGACGCTGTGGGAAAGGTTCTGCTCCATGATATCACTCAAATTGTGCCGGACCTCTTTAAAGGATCGTCTTTTCGTAAAGGCCACATCATTACCGATGCAGACGTGGAAGCACTGCTGAATCTGGGTAAACAAAATATTTATGTTGCAGGTCTCAATGGTGAAGTTCATGAAAATGACGCTGCCCTGCGCATTGCCCGGGCCGCCATGGGAAATGGAATTGATATCAGCATGCCAAAAGAGGGAAAGGTGGGTTTTAGCGCCAATACCTGCGGGCTGCTCAAGGTCAATGTCCAGGCCCTTGAAAAATTAAATGGGGTAGAAGATGTTATCTTTGCTACCCTGCACACGGACCAGCCGGTTGAGGTAGGTCAGGAGCTTGCCGGAACCCGGGTCATTCCTTTGTCCATAGATGAAAAAAAGGTTGAGGAAGCTGAAATCCTGTGTAAAAAATATTTTCCGATCATTGAAATCAAACCATTTGCCAAGCTGGATGTGGGTCTGGTGGTAACCGGATCAGAAGTCTTCAGCGGACGGATCAGGGATGGGTTCGGCCCGGTGGTTGCCAAAAAGTTTAAAGATCTTGGCAGCAACATCACCCGGAAAATCATTGTGTCCGATGAGATTTCCATGACTGTATCCGCCATTAAGGACTTATTGGCAGAGGGTGCCCAGATGATCGCGGTAACAGGCGGCATGTCTGTGGATCCGGATGATCTGACGCCGGCTGCCATCCGGGCGGCAGGAGGTGAGATCGTCTTTTATGGTGCCCCGGTGCTGCCCGGTGCCATGTTTATGCTGGCCTATATCGGAACAGTGCCGGTCATTGGTCTTCCCGGGTGCGTCATGTACCACAGGGCCTCTATCTTTGACCTGGTGGTACCCAAACTCCTTGCCGGAGACACACTTAAAAAAACAGATATTGTTAAAATGGGGCACGGGGGATTTTGTGCAAGCTGCAAAGAGTGTCGATTTCCCTCTTGCAGTTTTGGAAAATAAAGATAAAATAGTTATCCATGGAATCATTAACCCAACCCATACTTGATTGTTTAAAACAGGGCATTCCCTTTGCCCTGGCCACCATAATTGCTCACAAGGGTTCCACTCCCAGAACATCCGGCAGTAAAATGGTGGTCCTTTCTGATCGAAGTCTGTTTGGCACTATTGGCGGCGGCCTGGTGGAAGCCCGTGTCATGGATGCCTGCATTGATATGATGAGTGTGCCCCAGTGCAGAATCATTGAATTTACCCTGGACCAGAAATTGAAAGACGGACTGGACATGGTCTGCGGCGGGAACTTAACTGTATGGATTGAGACCTTTGGTTCCCACCCATCCCCTTCCCTGATACAGATATTTGCCACCATGGCGGCTCAGGAGAAGGCCGGAAAAAAAGCAGTGGTCATTTCAAAAATCAATGGATTCTCCGGCGCATCTTTTACCACTGAAAAATGCCTTGTTCTGCCCGATGGAACCATCATCGGTACCAACATGATTCCCAAGGTTCTGTTTGATGCCGTCTGTAGCAACCAATTTTCAGGTGCTGCTCCCATGATTCAAAACTATGGTCTGGAAGAGTTCATTGTTGAGCCGAGCCAGACCTGTGATACCCTTTATATATTTGGTGCAGGTCATGTGGGGTTCCAGTTGGCAAAGATGGCCCACTTAACTGAATTTCGTACCATCGTGGTGGATGACAGAGAAGAATTTGCCAATCAAAAACGATTTAAACATGCCCAGACCGTCCTGGTGGTAGATAAATTTGCCAATGCCTTTGATACCCTGTCCATTGACAAGAATGCCTATATTGTCATCCTGACCCGGGGGCATCTCCATGACCAGACCGTTCTTGAAGCAGCACTTAAGACCGAAGCCCCTTACATCGGGATGATCGGCAGCTCTCGAAAACGGAACCAAATCTATGCAAACCTTACAAAAAAGGGAGTTTCAAAAGCATCCCTTGACCAGGTCTATTCTCCCATTGGACTTGATATTAATTCAGAAACTCCGGCTGAAATCGCTGTCAGTATCATCGGTCAAATCATTCAGGTCAGGGCTCAGATGCGATGACCCTGCCAATGCCTCCGGCCATGGCCCTTTCCGCCGTGATTCCGGCGGCTGGATTTTCCTCCCGTATGCACCAATATAAACCGTTGCTCAAGCTTGGGGGCAAGCCCATGATTGAGGTAGTGATTCGCCTTTTTCAACGCTGCGGTATCCTTGATATTATAGTGGTCACCGGCCATAACCAGGATCTTTTAAACCCCATCGTCCAAAAGGTTGGTGCCAGATCCGTGTTTAACCCGGATTTTAAAACCGGCATGCTGGGTTCCATCCAAAAAGGTGCTGGACAAATTTCTTCAAAAAGTCGGGGATTTTTTCTGCTGCCCGTGGATATCCCGGCCATCCGGCCTGTCACTATTCAGACCCTTATCCTATCCTTTGAAAAATCGGGTGAAAACATCATCATTCCAGAATTCTGCCATACTCCGGGTCATCCCCCCCTGATTCCGGCCCGACTAATCCCCAAGATCGTTTCAATGGGTTCGGATTCAAATCTGGGGAAACTGTTGCTTTCCCAAGACAATCGCCTGGTTCGCCACCCTGTCCATGATCGGGGCATCCTGCTGGATGCAGACACCCGGGAAGACTATGAGATCCTGGCCCAAAAATATCAGCAGATGAATATTCCGGATAAGGCAGAATGCCAGTCCATTATCCAATGGGTTCTTCCAGGGGAAATCGCTCTTCAGTCTCATCTTACCCGTGTAGCAGAAACTGCTCTGAAACTGGGTCATGCTGTTGAGAGAGGGGAGGGGGGGATCGACAAAACATACAAGAAAAGCCGGTTGAACCTGGACCTCATCCAGGCCGCAGCTCTGCTCCATGACATCAAACGTAAAGAAAAAAATCATGCCCAGGCCGGCAGTCGATTGCTTAAGGCCTTGGGATTTCCTCAAGTTGCCGACATAGTAGCAGAGCACATGACCATCCAACCTGGAAATCTGATAACAGAAAAGGAAATAGTTTATTTGGCAGATAAGCTCTGCCACGGCAACCGGGTGGAGCCCGATTATACCAAACGGTTTAAAGAGAAGATCAAACAGGCCCCGGATGCTGAAATCAGAATTTTCAGACGATATAAAGCAGCCAAACAAATACAGGCCTGCATTGAAGCGGCTACAGGACAATCCATCCGCACCATTCTCCAAAATACTCCCTGAGGGTAATTTCCGGGGTTATTTCTGGGGAAGCCGCACAACCAGCACTGGTATTTTACTGTTTTTGACGACTTTTCTGGCCGTTCCGCCGATAAGGGCATCCATGAGGATATTATATCCGTAACTGCCCATCACAACCATATCAGCATTTATTTCTTTAGAGGTGTTGATGATTTCTTCGGTTGGATTTCCACTTTTTATAAGGATGTCTTCAACCAGAAGACGGCAGGAATCAATCTGGGAATCCATCTCCTGGCAAAATTCTTCAATTTTTGATTTTATTTTGTTGGTTAAAAAATCAAGCTTTTCTGATTTTACTCTTTCCCATTCTTTTCGTCCCAGCATTCCTCTGATCTGGAATTCGACAGTATGATTCATTTCTTCCATGACATAGAGAAACGTTACCATGGCATCGTAGCGTTGTGCCAGGTCTGCAGCATAATAAAAAGCATGTCTGGCGCTCTCGGAAAGATCAGTTGCATAGAGTATTTTTTTAATCTTAGGGATCATTTTGGCCTCCTTATGGGGTGTAAAAAAAATTTGGATCAGGACTTGTTAAAATTGAATTCTTTTACTTATTAATACTCACTTGTTCCTATTTTTCAAGGTTTGAGTCTCATTTGTTTAAGATTAATTTTAAGATGTCCTGATATAAGGGTTCTTAATTTCCCCTATTGACATAACGGGGATATGGTTTTAAAAATTGTACTGAACGGTCGGTTAAGTGAAAGTTAGAATGATATGTCCCTTTACAAAACATACACGCCCGGATCAAAAATACTTCCGGCTGATCTCTTAGGTCAATCCTCAGCTGTAAAACCCCTTATATTCCTTCTACGCCACGGAAGGATTCAGGGATATGAAACAAAGCGCTTTATCGGCCGGACCGATGTGCTGCTGGATGATCTTGGCAGAGAACAGGGTCTGTTCTGGCAAACTGCCTTGTCAGGCATGGGGTTTGATGCAGTTTACTCTAGCACATTGAAACGATGTATGGACACAGCCTCTCTTGTCTGTCCGGAGCACAAGATTTATATCGAGTCCCGGCTCAATGAAATTAATATGGGAACCTGGGACGGCAAATCCTTTGATGAAATACGGCAGGCCATGCCCAAAGAATTTGAAAAACGGGGCCAACAGATGGACAGCTTCAAGCCGCCCGGCGGAGAAAGCTTTCAGGATTTGCAGGATCGGGCATTGCCATTTTTTGATGAGATAAGAAAAAAACAGGTCGGCCGCATCCTGCTGGTGACCCACGCCGGGGTGATCCGGGTGATACTGTGCCGAATTATGGGTCTTCACCCCAAAGACCTTTTTAAAATCGATCTCGAATATGGTCAGTTGTTTATCATCTCTTTTTAGAGCCCTACCCTTGAAGTTAAAAAATAATTTGGTACAGGCTATGCAAAACAGCCAAATTGATGGCATGTGCACAGCCTGAATCCCTAAATTAAATAAACGATGCCGGCATCTATACCAGCTTTGATCTTATATCAGCCTTTTAATCCTTGTCCATGCAGCTTGTGGGATCTGTGCACCCATGACCTGGCAAACCTCATATCCGCAGGCAGATGCAATCCGACCGCTTTTTTCAATGGAAAATCCATGGGCGATTCCAAAAAGAAATCCTGCAGCCCATAGATCTCCTGCCCCGGTTGTATCAACAGGGGTATTCCCGGATTGGGCATTTATCTTTGTGATCGTATTCTTGTACGAGACATAACTGCCTCTTGCACCCACTTTCAAGACAGCATATGTGACGTGTTGAGATAATTTTTCAAGCGCTTTTTGTTCATCACTGTATCCGGTATATGCTTTTGCCTCATCTTCATTGGCAATAAGGATATCAACAAAGTCTTTAATAATATCTTCAAGAATGTCCCTGGAGGCATTCACCACTTCAAAGCTTGCCAGGTCAAGGGCGATCAGAGATCCGGCATCTCTGGCTGCTGTTAATGCAGCCATCATTAAATCTTTGTTGAATAAAAGATATCCTTCAATCATGGAAATGGCCGAATCTTTAAACATGTCGGAAATGATTGATTTTGGATCAAGTTTAGTGGAGGCACCAAGAAAAGTGAACATGGAGCGCTGGGCATCCGGTGTGATAATTGAAAGGGAATTGCCTGTTGGTGTGTCACAAACTGAAACCAAGGGCTCAACCCTGCAGTCATGCAGTTCTTTTACGAAACTCTGGCCATAGGCATCATTCCCCCGACTGCCGATAAATCTGGCATCACCGCCAAGATTGCCGATACCGACAATTGTATTGCAGGCAGCACCTCCTGGAACAATTACCGGCGGTTGGCTTGTTTGGGATAAAATTTGCATGATCTCTTCATGTTCAACAAGGGTCATCCCCCCCTTTTCCTTTTTAAGATCCATTAGAAACCGGTCAGATTCATTGATTAAAATGTCAACAAGCGTATTTCCAATTCCCGTAATTCTTGTAGGTTTTTTTTCCGGCATGTTTTCTCCAGGAGTTTAAAGTTTGTTTGTGCTCTATTTTGTAAAGTTGCAGTTATAATTTGCATCAAAGAATAAAAATTGTGAGATATTTGTCAAGTGAATAATGCTTGTGTTAAAAAAAATAAAAATTATAGGTCAGGGAGGCACGGTAACATTGACAAAGTAAAAATAAAAACTTATTA